>DATKUX010000114.1:0-57457 GCA_035530395.1 Spirochaetia bacterium | reverse complement strand
ATAATCTGGAACAGGGGATTTCCACATTCTATGCCGAACTAAAAAGGATGAAAATGATCGTGGATGCCGTATCAGCTGGGGACCCGATCATTTATTTGCTGGACGAGATATTTAAAGGAACTAACTCTCAGGATAGAATCTTGGCCGGCAAAACAATAATAAGGAAGTTGTGCAGATCGTCTACCCTTGGTTTGGTTACCACTCATGATTTAGAATTAGGTGTTCTTGAAAGGGAATGTCCGTCTCTTGTCAAGAATTATCATTTTTCAGATATTATCATTGGCGACCATATTAGCTTTGATTACAAGCTCAAACCCGGAATCTCTCAGAGTAGCAATGCTTTTGCTTTGATGAAATTAATCGGGATAGAAATGGAAAGGGACGTTGGCATCTGACTGTGAGTTCCGGTTATCCAGACTGGGGGGACATCTTTGTTGGAGGGGACCAAGGGATTGCCCGACCGTATTACCCGGGTGCGCGACCTGATTCTGTGGGAAATGGTGTCTCCCGCTCCCCTGGTCGTCGCATCCGATTCTCTGGGCGGCATCGGCACACTGCCGCAGGACAGCTATCCGTGCTCGCCGCAGGACGCCGGCTATTTCACCGCCCGGGTGGTACTGTTCGAACTGCTGGCAGCGGGGGCAATCCCGCGCCTCATGTTGTTTTGCCTGGCTAACGGGGGAGAGTATGCGCGGCTCATCCTGGAAGGGATACGGCAGGCTTTGGATGAGGCCGGTATGCCGGGGGATTTCCCCGTCAACGGCAGTTCGGAGAAGAACGTCGTCACGCAGATGACGGCCGTCGGGATTACTCTGATCGGCGTGAGGGGTGAGGACTTCCGGCCGGGCAAGGCCCGTGCCGGTGACCACCTGTGGCTGGTGGGCCGGCCCAAGAGCGCCCCGCATGATCAGGTGGTGCGCGGCGATCCCCAGATATGCGGTTTTAGCCACCTGCAATTTTTGACCGGACAGCCTGGGGTACACGATATCGTGCCGGTGGGCTCCGGAGGAGCGCGCCCCGAGATCGACGCTCTGGCCCGCCAGAGCGTCTTAGAGGCCGTGATCGATCCTGGTTGCGCCGATCTCCTGGCCCGTTCCGGGGGGCCGGCCACCGCCCTGGTGGCGGCGGTCGCCCCTGCGGCAGCGTCTATCCTGGCGGGTCTGGGCGCTTCGCTGCCCGTCCAACGGGTCGGCGCTCTTGACAGCTTACCGTAATTTGCCTAAAATAAGATTGGACAGGTGCCCCCATCGGGGGAGAATAGGGAAGTCCGCAGCCGGCGGGTACCCACCAAAGTTGGGTAGGCCGGAGAAGCGGCGCGGTCCCGCCACTGTAGGTGCGGAGCGCGGGGTAACGGCCACTGGCGCAGCCGGGAAGGCACCCCGTGCGAGGAAGCCCAGCCAGGAGACCTGCCTGTTCGGACCGGACGCTGGCGTGGAAGAAGTAGCGGTCTTGGGTATTCGGGATGATGGTAAAGTCCCGGGCAGCTTTTGCTCGGGGCTTTTTGGCGTCTTTCGGACGGGGAAAGGGGGTCAAGGGGTTTGCGAGCCCCGCACGCCGGCTAACAACTAAAGGGGGAGTGTAGCTTTGGAGTTTAGGGACGAAGTATGGAAAATTGAGACGGCCGGTATTGAGGCTGTGCCGGCCGGGCAACGGCACGGGCGGGCCGGTGAGGTGTTCTGGATCTGGTTTGCCGCCAACATCGGGATCCTGGCCCTGGTCCTGGGCGCCCTTTTGGCCAGCTACAAACTGGATTTCTGGCAGGGCCTGCTGGTTACCATTCTGGGGGGCGCTTCCTTTTTGTTCGTGGGTTTTCTGGGCATCGCCGGGCCGCTTACCGGAGTTCCCATGCTGACCCTGAGCCGGGCTTCCTTCGGCGTGAAAGGGGCGTTCCTGCCCACCTTGATCAGTTGGATCAACCTGATCGGCTGGCAAACGGTGGTCTGGGTGACGGCCACCTATGCCGGCATCGATCTGTTCGCCAACCTGGGCGTGCGCCCAGGCCCGGTTCCGGACCTCATTATCTTTGCCGTCATCGGGATATTGACTTATGCTTTCGGCGTGTTCGGGCATGCCACGGTGGTACGGATGCAGTATGTCATAAGCCTGGTCTTCGGTGCTCTGACCATTGTGCTGACCGCCTATCTGCTTGGAACCCACCACGTCACCGGTATTAATTTCAACCGGCCGGCTGATTTTCTCACCGCCTTCGTGCCGGCCGCGGGCTTCATCATCATGTTTGCGGGCGTGAGCTGGATCAACTGCTCCTCCGATTATACCCGCTACCTGCCGCCGGGAACGTCCAGCCAAAGAATAGTCTGGTTCACCACCATCGGGTCCACGATTCCACTGGTCATCCTGATTATGGCCGGGTACCTGCTATCCACCCGGCTAACCCAGCTGGGCTCCGCCAGCGACCCGCTGTCCCTCATCAGCCAGGGTATACCGGCCGTCCTGCTGGTGCCGTACTGGATCGTGGGTATTGCCGGCCTCTTGCCGGAAAGCGTGCTCGCCGGTTATTCCTCCGGCCTGAACCTTCTGGCCCTGGGTGTGAAGCTGCCCCGGTACAAGACCATCTACGTGGATTTCGTGCTCTGCGGCGCGCTGGGGGTGTATGTCGTCCTGAGCCAATCGTCCTTCCTGGGGGTCATGCAGTCGTTTCTGGGCATTGTGGTAGCTGTGATGACGCCCTTTACGGCCGTGCTCCTGACTGACCTTCTCTGGCACAGGAGGCTGCCGTACCAGGTCGCCGACCTGTACAACTTCACTGGCGGAAGCTATCATTCCTCGCCCGGCTACCGGGGGGGCTTCGGTGTGCCGGCCCTGGTTTCCTACTTCCTGGGCATTGTGTGTCTTTTCCTCTTCGGTTCTTTTCCCCTGTTCAACGGGCCCCTGGCTACCGTGTTTTTTCAGAACACCCAGACGTCCTACGTGCTGGCCTTCCTGGTGACCGGCGGGATTTATAACGTTTGGAAGGTTGTCTTGTACGGGGTGAAAGACCAGACGCAGGGGGTGCCGGGTAGGGTGCCCGGACCCGGGCGGGTTGGCGGCTGAGGAGGCACAGTCAGCAGGATAGCTGTGGATATGGAAAGGTGTCCTTTCGGCCCCTGATTGGCTGAAGGACGCCTTTCCTTTTGGTAGGGAACGTAAGAACGCGGGAAACAAGGGAATGGTCCGCGGTTTGGCTAACGTAAACCACTCCCTACGAAGAAACGGGAAATTTACAGTGCGCGGCTCAGTAGCCAGCGTCCGCAGATGCTAAATAGTGGGAAGCCGTTTTATGGCCCTAAAACCGGCTTCCGTCATCAAGGCAGTCCATTCTTCAGTGGACTTTTTCTCTTGCATCGGAGGCCCCATAGTCATTTCTTTTTTCTGCCATTCAATAACCCAAATTTGTCCCCCGTCGACAAGAATCCGATGTGCCTCCCTCAAGTAGAGGAGAGGATTATTTAATTCATGTAAAACAAGGGCGATCAGCGCGATCTCAAAATACTCGTCTGGTAGCGGCACATTCGTACCATCTGACAGATACGTTTTAATAGTTCCGTCCACTTTCCGTGTCAGCGCCCGCTTCTGCAGCTCGTCCAAACCTTCCGCGTTGATATCCACAGCTGCAACCATCCCCTTGGGGCCGACGATTTCGGCCGCCGTCAGGGCAAAAAAACCATAACCGCAACCCAGGTCAGCAAGCCTCTGTCCGGCCCTTAAACCAAAATGTGTCAGGATTTCGCGAGACGGAAGAATCTTCTCACGCTCCTCGAAATTCTGTAAATGAGAATGCTTCATCCGGTTAGCCTGGTTTCTGAAACACGTTCAAACCCGCGCAAACGAGTATAAACGTGGTCCTCGCCCACTGACTAGGTGGGCGGCAGCTTCACAGGATTCAACTGCTGAGCTACGGACTCCCGTCCGTATTCCGGGTGGTTCGCCTTGCGGCTCACCGCCTGGCCAGAGGCACCAGTGCTGCCCGGAAGGGGGTGTTACCCACCACCTGGGTCGTTAACAGTGCGACGAAGGCCTTTCACAGCGTGTACCATCGCCGCACCCACTTTTCAGTGGTACCCGACCGCAAACTTTAAAGGGTGTTAACCCGCCTTTTGCAGTTTCTTCCGGTAGTGCTGCCAGGAAACCAGGCTTTTCACCTCTTTCTTGGTTGTTTTCTTCAAAGCGGCTACAGCCGCCGTCTTAATGGCACTCCACTGTTTCCAGTTGTTAAGTTGGTAAAAGCCGTCTTTCTTCCGTATGAATCGGGCCACCAGCGGATCCGGAACTTTCTCTGCATTGATTCCCAAGCCCCGACGGGCTATCACATACCCCGCCGCCTCGTGATTAGATAGACCGTACTGCTTCTGATATTTCAAGATGCCTATCACCGAGGAATACGGCGGCTTGACCGGGGACAACGGCACGCCTTTTCGCGCGGCACTACGCGCAACCCTGCGCAGAAAGGCCGACCACATAAAGCCGTGGACTAGCCGGTTGAATTTTGCGGACACTGACTTGTCGTCCTTGAAGTCCAGATCCTCAACAGCCAGGATGCAGTCCAACTTGTCGGCCATTTCCACCAGCAAGGCCGCCGCTTCTCCGATGAGGTTCTCACGGCGGTTAGCCCTGGCGTACGTCCACTCCGGCTCGGGCAGAGACTTTCCTTGAACTGGCCAAGATAGTCCGCGCGGACCAAACCCAGTCCGTCCGGATTGGTGTCCGTACCGAGAGCGCCGCCCCTGGTCACCCGTACAGCCAGCACCTCTTCTTCGATCGTCACGTGGACATAATAGCGGTCGTTTCTGCGGATAATCTCCACCTGGTAGGCGCCGCCCGTCTTCAGATAATCCAACACCATCCGCCGGTAGTTCAGGCCGTTGATCAGGCCGGTTTTCTTTGACGGCTTTTGCGCCAGGTAGATCGGCACCGTTATTCGTTTATAGCGAACCGATTTCTTTGTCTCAACCATTTCCGCGGCGATCTCCAGATAGATCCGTCCGTCAATCACGATAATCCTGGCATTTAAGTTGCCGCCTTTGGTCTTGTCACCTCTGGACACGTACCGGTTGCTCCGCGCGTCCCGCCACTGCTCCCGGGTTACGTTGCCCTTGCAACGCTCAATGAACAGCTTCTTGGTGCCGAAGACCACCTTTGGGATCGTCCCAGCTTCGATGTACTTCCTCCATCGGGCCAGCTTGCGCTCTTCCTTCTCCAGGCGCTTTTCCAGCCGGGCCCTCTTCTCGGGCGATTTGGCCTTCTCCAACCGTTTCCTTGTGAATTCAACTTTCTTCCTGGCGTTTTCGTAATTCAGTTTGAGCAGCTCTTTCTGAGACGATATCACGGCTTGCCCGTCAAACACTGCGTCGTTCGACTGGCGGGAATTGAGGTTAAAGTTGCCTTGCACTCTCAGTCTGATGTCTTGCGTGGCAATGCCTTCGAGGAGACGATTGAATGCCCACCTTACTGCGGCACAGTACCTGCCCATTAGATCGTCAAGAAATGCTTTCTGCCCTTCGGTCAATCCAAGGATTACTCCCATTACCGTGGTTGTCACCAGTGTTCACCTCCTCCTCAAGACTACCTTATCATTCCAACATTCCCCGCGGCCAGCGTGGCACCGGACACCATAGGTGAGCCAGGTGATACCCTCAGTATGTATGATATGCTCAATGCTCCCTATAACACATCATACACCTAGTGTGTTCTACAGGTCAAGACCAAAATAGAGTTTTTTTGGCACCTGACGAGGGGGGGGAAACTAAGGCACTTGGGAGTGGCTCTCGGGCAACATCCACCTTGACCTGCCTCTGCGCAGTGGGCTTTCCCTCCTGAATATTGTACTGTAGGTAAATAACGAATTTCACGGCTTTGCAAGTGGTTTTGGTAAGCTGCTTGAACCCCCTTGTATGTTAATATCAGTAAGGTGTAAGTTATACTATAGTTATAACTACACTATGGAGCCTTGTCAAGAGGGAAGACTCCTGGTTGGTGCTTCCTTGAAGACGCCAAAATTATTCCCCAATCGCCAGGGTTAAAACCTTTCAGACGAAAGCTTTGACGTCTGCTTCCTCTCCCCGACCTACCTGCGGGTGCCCGGAAGTCGGGGGCATGTTCCTCAGGCATAAGTCGACTTTCAGCGACCCCAAATATGCCTTTTTTACACATGATGGTCACATTCCATGTATCTGAGGGAAATTGTCCTGGCAAGCGTGCTATAATAAGAGTCTCAAGTTTCGCACAGGACAGATCGCTCGGTTTATGCTGTTCGTCTCAATAACCGTTTACTGAGAATAGAGGGTATATTTTCAATGAACTTTTCAAGGATTTGATCGGCTTCTTCATCGGACAAAAAAGGCGTCTCGTGCAGGGTCTTGACTAGTAAGTCCATAATTAGTTTAAAGGATTGATTAAGGCTTATGTCTGCAACTTCGTCGCAGAACTCGTAGAATATTCCACCATATGCTCGATTATCCTGATTGAACCTACTTTCGTAGCTCAATAGTATATGACGGATGCAGACGATAGAAGTATGAGCAATCATTGAGTCGTAACTACGCACTTGAAACTCCTTTGCAAGCTTAAGGAATGATTTACACATCTTGAAGTAAACTTCGATATCCCAGCGCATCCCATAGATACGAATAATCTCTTCCTCAGAAATGGAGAGGTCTGTTGACAATAAGGCAAGCCATTTCCGTTGAGCGCCTTTTTTTCTATTGCGTACGAATACTACACGTACGCGGATTCCAGAATAATGCACAACAGCGGAGGCTAATATATCCTTATTCCCTTTACTTCTCTCGACAATCGAAAAGAGGTTCTGTAAGTTGTATACCCTGCCCTGATAGCCATATAGTGTCTTTTTATTCGGAAGTATACATATAACATCGCGGCCACGATTTTTGATTCCGAGAATGAGGCTAGAACATGAAAACCAACTGTCAAATAAAACATACTTAAAGCTCCTAACATGTTTGATGGCTTCGTCTATTAAGGTGAGTGATACCTCTATCGCGCTAGTTACTGCTTCTTGACGACGGTCAAATCCTGGCGAGTCCGACGGTATTTCAGGGTTAGCCTCACATATACGCTTATCTTTATTGCCAGTACTTAAGAGGGAAAATGCCAATGGAATAAACGACACCCCATCGGTCCAGCCTAACGTAAGCATCCGAAATCCTCTCTTGGTTATACCTTTACAATGATCCTTGACCCAAGCCAAAAGTTCAACCTTACTACTCCGGTCACGAGAATATAGGGAATCATCAAGAACAAAAGCCCTCACGCGATCAGGTCTTGTCAATCCATATAGGTGATTATTGATTACGAGGCCTGCAATCTTAAGTAGACAAAGGCGCCAGTTGCTCCACGGGTTGTTAAAGAACCTATATACTACGTCTTTATCAAAGGGCTTGTTAAACTTGCAGATCTTCATAAGAGCATAGAAGGTCTTATGGGTGAATACCAAAGTTATTAAGAATACAACAATGTCCTTTAGGCTGTAACCTTTCTCTTTTTTGATTCCAGCTTCTTGAAAGCACTTCATGATATTGAACTTTTTTATAAAGGAAACAATTGTGCATTGCGTCTTGACTTCCTCATAGGTATCTGCTAAACTGGAGTCCAAGTAGAGCACCTTTCCTTTCTGAATGGTTGATTGCAACTCCATTGTACCAGAAATGAAAGGTGCTGTCTACTTTTTTGCGGGTTGCTTTGATGTATTTTTGATAGGTAATTTCCCTGCGATTGCCTGTCAACATTAATAACTAAGGCACCCGTAAGTCATAATTTGTGAGTGATGTTATTAGAAGGGATAATTAGTTCCTATAGACGCTCGTGACATGTTATGGAATAAAGTGAGGCAATATTATATCATACTCTCATGAAAAGATCAATTGCGAAAGTTGAGTAAGAGTCTATCCGATCGACCTTGGACCGCCGGGAAATTGAACAACAACAATCGGATATTTTAGGCGGTGCTCGTGATCCATAATGCTTCTAAGAAGGAGTTGACGAGATGGCACCGGAGATGGAAGCTCCGGACCCGGAGTTGGATCCGGAGGTGTGCTGGCAGGCCGTTGTGCAGTGCGATAAACAGTTTGACGGACGCTTTGTATACGCGGTTCGTTCGACAGGCATCTATTGCCGGCCTTCCTGCCCATCAAAGCGCCCGCGCCGCGAGATGGTCGCTTTCTTCCGGTTGCCCGAAGCTGCCGAGCAGGAGGGCTATCGTCCCTGCCTGCGTTGCCAACCCCAACGGACGGATCTGAAAGAACCCCTGGTCACAATGGTTCGGGAAGTCTGCCAGATCATCGAAAAAGGGGATGCCGTGCAGTCATTGACTCTCTCTTCTCTCGGGGCCCAAGTGCACCTAAACCCGCAATATCTCCAAAGGATATTTAAAAGGATTATGGGCGTAACACCGCGGCAATATGCGGAAGGGTGCCGCACGAGGCGGCTCAAGACTATGTTCAAAGAAGGGAAAGACGTCACGACAGCGTTATATGAAGCGGGATATGGTTCCAGCAGCCGGTTGTATGAACAATCCTCCCGCCGCCTGGGTATGACACCCGCTACTTACATAAGAGGAGGCAAAGGTGTTAAGGTATCGTACACAATTACCGACAGTCCCTTCGGGCGTTTACTGGTCGCCGCAACGGTTAAAGGTGTTTGCGCCGTGAGCTTGGGGGACTCGGATCGTGCACTGACGGAAAGTCTCCAGAGGGAATATCCGGCGGCTGAAATAGAGCGCGATGAGGTTTTCCTCCGCGGTAGTGTGGAGAGCCTCTTAGCATATTTATCCGGCTGCCAGCCTCACCTGGACCTGCCTCTCGATCTGAAGGTTACTGCTTTTCGATGGAGAGTCTACGAAGAACTGCGTGCAATTCCTTACGGTACCACGCGATCGTATAAAGATGTAGCGGAAGCCATAGGCAATCCCAAGGCGGTTCGGGCTGTAGCCAGGGCTTGTGCCACAAATCCTGTGGCGCTCGTGATTCCGTGTCACAGGGTGGTCCGGGGAGACGGAAGCCTGGCGGGATACCGCTGGGGCTTGGAACGCAAGGAAAGCCTGCTGACCATGGAAAAGGAACGCGCTTCTTCGGCCGCTGAAAAGAAAACGGAGGAGTGAAAATGGCCATAACCGACCCGGAAAACACCGGTGGGAGAAAATCCCTTGATAGCATGGAAGGTGTTCCGGAATTGCGGGATATTCCGGTTGTCAAGAATCGGACCATGGGACCGACGGAATGGGTATTGATTATTATTCTTTCAGTAATATGGGGTTCATCTTTCTTCTTCATTAAGATTATCGTTAGCGACGTGCCTCCTTTCACTGTTGTTCTCGGGCGGGTCGGCCTAGCTGCAATTGCCCTCAATATTATAGTGTATGCCAAGGGATACCGGATGCCTAAAAACCCTAGTATATGGAAAGATTTTATTCTAATGGGAATGCTTAATAACCTCATTCCCTTCAGTTTGATAATATGGGGGGAAACAAGAATTGCCAGTGGATTAGCATCAATACTTAATGCCACGACACCGTTTTTCTCAGTCATATTAGCGCATTTCTTGACCAGGGACGAACGTTTGACTGGTATGAGGCTTGGCGGTATCCTGCTCGGTATCATTGGGGTTACGGTTACGATTGGTTGGGGCTCCCTGGGTGGTTTGGGCTTGCACCTTTTTGCCGAGGTGGGGGTAATTTTGGCCGCGTTTTCTTACGCGCTTGCCGGCATTTTCGGCCGGCGCTTCCAAAACCACCATCCACTGGTGACAGCCACCGGCCAAGTTACTGCCACCGCAGTCCTGGCCCTACCCATCGCCTTTGCCGCTGACAGGCCGTGGACTTTGCCCTGGCCCGGGTATGGGGCAGTGGGTGCTTTTATCGGATTAGGCCTTCTTTGCACAGCTTTGGCGTACATCATTTACTTCCGTATCTTGAAGGTGGCAGGGGCTACAAATGTGCTTCTTGTTACTTTACTGATACCTGTAAGCGCCCTGATCCTTGGTATAACCATCCTCGGGGAGCGCTTCCAATATGAAGATTTTTTGGGTATGGCCTTGATATTGCTCGGCCTTGCCGCAATTGACGGGCGTTTGTTTCTCTGGATTAAGACCTCCAGGGCCGCACACAGCAGGACCCCGGCTTGTCTCACGAAACCGGAGAACGGCGCCGGGCCGGTGGGAGCATCCGGGCCCCGGGCTTGATGCCTCCCCGGGAGCGAATGGTCACGTCCTTGCGGCTTTCCTCCGCCCCGTGCACTTGTCCCGCTCTCCGTGGTATAATAAGCCGCAAGGAATGTTTTTCTTTGCGGCTTTTTGACGGTGGCGGGGGTGGGCATAACGACCGGCGATACGAAGAAGCGACTGTTCATAGGTCTCCTAGCGCTGAGTTTGTTGGGCGGCGCCGCCCTGATCCTCGGGGTCTGGTACCTGGCGGTCACCCCGTTGCACTCCGCCTTCGGCCGTCTGGTGTTCTGGTTCCTGGTGAGCGCCTTGGCCGGCGTCGTTCTTATCACCGCCCTGGGCATCGGCGGGATGGTGCTGACCATCTGGTCGGCCCGCCGGTTTTTGGCCCTGGAGAGTTCGGTGCGGGTGGCCATTAACCTCCTCTTTCCCCTGGCCCTCGTCATTGGACGGCTTTTGGGACGTCAGGCGGAGGAGATAAAGCAGTCCTTCATCGCCGTCAACAACCAGATGATCCGCTCACGCCGTTTTCAGTTGTCTCCGGGGCAACTGCTTTTGCTGTTGCCGCACTGCCTGCAGTGGAGCCTCTGTCCGCACAAGATCACTATCAACATCGACAATTGTCACCGTTGCGGCAAATGCCCGGTGAGTGATCTCATCGGACTCAAAGAAAGATACGGGGTAACCCTGGGTATGGCTACGGGGGGAACCCTGGCGCGGCGCCACGTCAAACAATACCGGCCGCGGGCCATTGTGGCCGTGGCCTGTGAGCGGGACCTGACCAGCGGCATCCAGGACGCTAATCCAATCCCGGTGCTGGGCGTGACCAACGAGCGGCCCAACGGTCCCTGCCTGGATACGGGGGTCGCGATAGACAAGGTAGAAGAGGCCATTTGTTTTTTTCTGGGTCCGCACGCGCCTGAGCCGTCCGGAGCCGGTGGAGGTGGGGGAATATAAGGAGTCCCGGTACAGCCAGGGAAATTGCCCTTGCGGTTCTCCTCGCGGAGGAACAGGAGGGGGCCTATGTCAATCTGGCCCTTAACCAGGCCTATGCGCGCTTTCATCCCGCCGGGCGGGACCGCGGCTTCATCACCGAGTTGGTCTACGGCAGCGTCCGCCGCCGCAACACCATTGACTGGGCGTTGGCGCCCTTCTTAAGGCGACCCGCCGCCTCCCTGGATCCCGTGGTCCGCAGCATCCTGCGCCTGGGGGCCTACCAGCTCATTTATCTCGAACGGGTGCCGGCTGCTGCGGCGTGTAACGAGAGTGCCCAGATGACCCGGCGCATGGGTTTTTCCAGCGCGGTTGGCTTGGTGAACGCCGTGCTGCGCAACCTGCAGCGGGCCCTGCCCCTGCGTTTTCCCGATCCGGGGGAAGAGCCGGTGCGCTACCTTTCCCTTTACCACTCGCACCCGGAATGGCTGGTCACCGAGTGGCTGGACTGTTTCGGTTATGACGAAACCCAAGCCCTGCTAGCGGCGGACAACCTGCCGGCCCCGTTTGCCGTGCGGACCAATACCCTGAAGATAACCCGGGAGGAACTGGAAGGAAGCCTTGCGGCGGCCGGGATAAGCGCTGCGCCGGCCCGCTGGGCGCCCGAGGGCCTGTACCTGGAGAAAGCGGGGGCGCCGGAAAACCCCCTTTTCCAGGAGGGCCTGTATTTCATCCAGGACGAGGCGGCCATGCTGGTGGCCCGGGCGTTGGCACCGTCTCCGGGGGGGCTGGTGATCGACCTTTGCGGTGCCCCCGGCGGGAAGACGACCCACCTGGCCGCTCTCATGGAAGGTAGCGGCCGGTTGCTGGCTGTCGATATCCACGCCCACCGGCTGGTCCTGCTGGCGGAAAACTGTCAGCGGCTGGGCGTGCCGAACGTGGTGGGGCACCTGGCCGATGCGCGGCATTTGCCGGAGTATCACGGTACGGCGGACTTTGTGCTGGTGGACGCTCCCTGTTCCGGGCTGGGGGTCTTAAGGCGGCGTCCGGACCTGCGCTGGCGCAAAACCCCGGCCGATATGGCGGGGCTGGCGGACCTGCAGGCCGAATTGCTGGATGAGGCGGCCCTTTGTCTGAAATCGGGCGGTGTACTGGTCTACAGCACCTGCACCATCCGTCCGGGGGAAAATGAGCTGCAGGTGGCGCGCTTTTTGGCCCGACACCTTGATTTTCACCGTGACGACCTGGCTCCCCATCTGCCGGAGGCACTGCTGACCGGTTCGGAAACCGGTCAGTTGCAGCTTTTGCCCCACCGGCACACCACGGACGGTTTTTTTCTGGCCAGGCTGGTCAGGAGCCGTAGCTCATTGTAAAGATTCTTTAGGGCGGCGGAAAAGGGTCAGACGCGGTATGTGTAGAATTATGGAATTAGGGACGAAAGGAGCTTGGGCATGCCCGATAAGGCCAATCTCCTCGACTACGATCCGTCCACGCTCGGCAGTATGATGACCGGGCTGGGGCAACCGGCCTGGCGCGCCAGACAGTTGACCGGGTGGCTGTTCCAAAAAGGGGCGGCCTCGTTCGCCGAAATGACCGACCTGCCGGCACCGCTGCGATCGATGCTGGAGGAGCACTTTACCTGCGGCAGGCCGGAACTGGTGACCAAAAGGGAATCGCGGGACGGGACGGTCAAGTATCTGCTTGGTCTGGCCGACGGTCAGCGCATTGAGGCGGTCTGGCTGGCCTACCGGTACGGGGGTACGGCTTGTGTTTCCACCCAGGCTGGTTGCCGTATGGGTTGCCGCATCTGTGCCTCGGGGCTGGTGGGGTGGCACCGGAACCTGACGTCCGGGGAAATGTACGGCCAGGTCTTGGCCATGGAGAAGGACCACGGGGAGCCGGTGACCCACGTTGTCCTGATGGGCATGGGGGAGCCGCTGGATAATTTTGAGGCGGTGCGGCAGTTTATCGTTACGCTCTCCGCACCGTATGGGCACGGACTCAGCCTCAGGCGGATAACCATTTCCACCTGCGGCCTTGTGCCGGGGATTAGCCGGTTGCATAAACTGAAATGGCCGGTGAATCTGGCGGTGTCGCTTCATGCCCCCACGGACCATCTGCGCGACCGCCTGGTTCCGGTCAACCGCAAGTACCCGCTGGCGGAATTGATGACCGCGTGCCGGGCCTATGCGGTAGAAACATCGCGCCGCATCACCTTTGAATACGCCCTGCTAGGAGGGGTGAACGACGCTCCGGAGCAGGCGCAGGAGTTGGCGAAGCTGGTAGGGGGCATGTTGTGCCACGTAAACCTTATTCCCTGGAACGCGGTGGCGGACCTTGACCTGGTGCCCTCGGCGCCGTCTGCGGTGCGCCGCTTTCAGGAAATTCTGCGGCAAAAGGGAATTGCCGTCACGGTCCGGCGCAAGCTGGGCACCGACATCGAGGGCGCCTGCGGCCAGTTGAGGCTGCGGGACGGCTAACTGAAGGCATACGGGGGGCTGGCGCATGAGTATCCTTTCCGGCACCCACGACTTCGAACGCTACCTGGAAGGGATCTTCAAAGACCGGTTGCGGGGCCGGGTGAGTCCGGTGGACATTGCCCGCAGGCTTTACCGCGAGATGAAGGAGTCACGGCGGGTGAGCGTCCTGCGGGTCTACGTACCGGCTACCTTCGTGGTAAATCTGCATCCGGCCGACCTTGATTCACTTGGGGAGTGCCTGCCCCACCTGGGCAGGGAGCTGGCGGTATACCTGCAGGAAAAGGCCCGCCAGCACGGATACACGATGATAGCGCCGCCGCACGTCAGCTTTGGCCCGGATGCGGGGCTGGGTCCCGGTACCGTAAAAGTAGAGGCCATGTTCCGGGAAGGCAGTCAGCCGGTTCGGGAAGAGGCGGCCACTGAGGAAAACACGCGCTGCTTTCAGAAGGTGACGGTGCCGTTGGAGACGGCATCCCGGGCCAGACTGTCGGTAGTAGCCGGGCCGGACCGGGGAAAGACGGCCAGCCTCAATGGCGCTTCGGTAGTCATCGGCCGGCATACCGGGTGTGACTTCGTCCTTTCCGATCCCAGCGTTTCGAGGCGACACGCCCAGATCCAGGCCAGCGGCGAAGACTATATTCTGCTCGATTTGCACAGCACCAACGGGGTATATTGCAGCGGCATCCGTACGGCGCGGAAAGTGTTGGCCGACGGTGATACGATTACTTTGGGCAATACGGTCATAATGTTTAGCGGTGGCTGAAAATAGGGCTTCCCGATTTACGGAAGGCCGACCGGGGTGAGCGGGAATGAAATGGACCCAGGTTACCCATACCGGACTAGTGAGGCCCAATAACGAAGATGCTTTTCTGATCGAGCCTGCTTTGGGCCTTTTCGCCGTGGCCGACGGTATGGGCGGCCACCGGGCGGGGGAGGTGGCCAGCCATCAGGCCATGGACCGCTTGCAGCTCTATTTTCGCCAGCCGGATCTTGGCGATCCTGGGGAGAGCCTGGTGGCCGCCATGGAAGCGGTAAACACCTCCATCCTGGCTGCAGCGGAGGCCAACCGGGCCTGGCAGGGTATGGGCACCACCCTGACGGCGTGCCTGGTCCGCGGCTCCGACCTGTGGGTAGGACATATCGGCGACAGCCGGGCTTACCTTTTGCGTGGGACTGAAATAGAGCAACTCACCGAAGACCATACCTGGGTGTTGGAACTGGTGAAGAACGGGCAGCTAACAAACGAGGAGGCCAGATGCCACCCGCGGCGCAACATGCTGGTACGGGCCCTCGGCACCGCCGCCACGGCTCAGGTGGACCTACGGCACACCGGCCTGATGGGGGGAGACCGGGTCCTCCTCTGTACCGACGGTCTAAGCAACCAGGTAACGTCGACGGAGATAAGCGCCATCCTGGCCGGGGCGCCGGACATGGAGGCGGGCGTCGGGCAACTTCTGGGCCGGGCGTTGGAACAGGGCGGTTTGGATAACATTACTATCGTGCTGTTGGAGGCGGAATAGTCATGCCGAGGCTTAACCACCCGGGGGGGGGACAACGGTGATAGGCAGGATTTTGGCCAACCGTTACGAGGTACTGGAGCAACTTGGCGGTGGTGGCATGGCCATCGTTTTCAAGGGGCGGGATACCCTCCTGAACCGCCTGGTAACGATTAAGGTCTTGCGTCCCGAGTATACCACTGATTCGGAGTTTGTGGCCCGGTTCCGCCGGGAGGCGCAGGCGGTGGCCAGCCTTTCCCATCCCAACATAGTCAGCATCTATGATGTGGGACAGGAAGAGAGCATCCAGTTCCTCGTGATGGAGTATGTTGACGGCGAGAACCTGAAAACATTGATCAAGCGGCGGGGCCTGCTGCCGGCCGAACATGCGGTCAGCATTGCCGTCCAGATTGCCGAGGCCCTTGATCACGCTCATGAAAACAACATAGTGCACCGGGACATAAAGCCGCATAACATTTTGATTACCCGCCTAGGCAGGGCAAAACTGACCGATTTCGGCATTGCCATGGAGGCTTCGACGGGGACGGTCACCAACTCCGGTACCGTCATGGGTTCCGTTCATTATCTGTCCCCCGAACAGGCCCGCGGCGAAGTGGCAGGGCCGAAGTCGGATATTTACTCCCTGGGTGTGGTGCTGTACGAGATGCTTTCGGGTGCCGTTCCCTTTACAGCGGAAACGCCCGTCGGGGTGGCTTTGAAGCACATCCAGGAGAATCCGTTGCCGGTCACGGCGGTTAACGCGGCCGTTCCCCCCGGGCTGGCCGCTGTTACGGCCAGGGCCATGCAGAAGGATCCGGCTTTGCGCTACGGTTCGGCCCGGGAAATGGCTCAAGACCTTATGGCTTCCTGGCAGGAGCGGGCCGGGCCCGTCGAGGAAACGATGATCATTCGGGAGAACCTTTTGCCGGTGGGTGCGGAGGGTGAGACGGTGAAGAAAAGACGGCGGATCAGCCCGGTGGCATGGGTCATCCTCCTTTTGCTTGTGGCGGGATTGATGGCTGGGTCAGGCTATTTCCTGCGCAATTACCTGAATGTCCCCGAGGTCCAGGTGCCGGACGTTACCGGCAAGACGTACGATGCGGCCAGCGCCATCATGACCGGCGCCGGGTTGCGTACCCAAAAGGTGTTGGGAGTCAATCCTTCCGTGCCCAAAGGCCTGGTTATCTCCCAGGATCCGGTGGCCGGAGTCCTGGTTAAACAGGACCGGACGGTAACCCTGACGGTCAGCCAGGGCCCGGAAATGGTTCAGGTTCCCGATTTGACCGGTATGACGGCTACTGACGCCAATTCGGCCCTGGAACAGGCCGGCCTGCAAATGGTTACGGTGAATCAAACCAGTGCCACGGTACCCCAGGGGCAGGTGATGGGCCAGACCCCTTCGCCCGGCTCCAGCGTCGCCAAGGGTGATCACGTGACCGTGGACGTCTCGGGCGGCCCCCAGGCCAGCGTGGCGGTTCCCGACCTGACCGGACTGACCCTGGCCCTGGCCCAGGAAAAACTGACTTCCTTGACCCTGACCCTGGACCAGAGCACTGTGGCTTACGTTGCCAGCACCCAGTATCTTTACGGACAGGTGGTCAGCCAGAATCCGCCGGCCAATGCCGGTGTGACCGGCGGTTCCGCGGTCCAGGTGACGCTGTCTTCCGGTCCCGGGCCGGCGCCGCTGGATGCCCAGATCAATGTGCAGGTTCCGGCGGACGGTAAGACCCATCTGGTCAGGATCGCGGTCCTTGACGTACGGGGTACGACGGACGCCTATTTGAACACGGAGCCTTCCGGGGCTTCCTTGAGCCGCACTATCCGCTACTACGGTAGCGCCACCATATCGGTATATATCGACGGCAATCTGGCTGGGCAGCAAACGTTCTAAAGGGGGATTTTTGACGCTGGACGGACTGATAACCAGCATGCACGGAGGTTTCGTGTTTGTCCGGGTGGACGACCGGACCGTCCGCTGTAGCGCGCGGGGCCGGCTCAAGCACCGCCGGGAAGGCCTCCTGGTGGGTGACCGGGTTGTGATTACCCCTCTGACCCCGGCTACGGCGGTCGTGGAAAGCATCGGACCACGGTGCAGCGAACTGCTGCGGCCGCCGGTGGCAAACGCGGACTTGGCCGTGCTGGTGCAGGCCGCCGGAGAGCCGGCTCCTTCGCCCGCCCTTTTGGACCGTATGCTGATCCAGGCCCAGGTCGCGGGACTTGCGGTGCTGATCCTGTGGAACAAGGCGGACCTGGACCGCGACCTTGCCCTTGAACTCTCTCATTGTTACCGTTCGGCCGGTTTCACGACTTGGCTGACCAGCACCGTTACCGGGGAGGGTGTGGCGGATCTGAAACACGCCCTGGCCGGCCGTGTTTCGGTCATCGCCGGTCCTTCGGGGGCAGGCAAGACCAGCCTGCTCAACGCCGTGACCGGCGGCCTGACCTTGAAGACCCAGGCGGTCAGCGCCCGCAGTCAGCGGGGGCGGCATACCACCAGGCTTACGGAACTCCTGCCCCTGGAAGGGGGCGGCATGGTGGCGGATACACCGGGCTTCACCAGTTTGCAGTTACCGTCTTTGAAGAAGACCGGACTCAGGGAGTTTTACCCGGAGTATGGGCCTTTGGAACCGGGGTGTTTTTTCCGGGGCTGCCTGCACGACCAGGAACCGGTCTGTGCGGTCAAGAAAGCCCTTGACGAGGGTAAGCTGGACCGCGGACGCTACGAGAGATACCGGATGTTCCTGGCTGAATTGGAATAGGTACCCATGGAAGAGGACTAAAACCTCCGGCTTTCAGCCGGAAATAAATTAGCAGGTTCCCCGGCCCCCGCTGAAAAACGGGGGATTTGGGTAAAGGGGTATGATTGCAACTACCCCGATCACCTGGACCCGCCTCTGGCGGGTGCCCTGAAGCCGGGGGCATGTGGGGTGGGGGAATAATATTGATAAAGATGGCACCTTCCCTTCTTTCCGCTGATTTCGCGAACCTGGCGGATGCGGTAGCCATGATGGAGGCGGCCGGTGCGGAGTACCTGCACCTGGACATCATGGACGGACACTTTGTGCCCAACCTGACGATCGGAGCGCCGGTAGTGGCCGCTTTGCGCAAACGCACCGGGCTGGTGCTGGACTGTCACCTTATGGTGGACAACCCCGACAGCCTGATTCCCGCTTTTGTCGCGGCCGGAGCGGACATCATCACCGTGCACGCCGAGGCCTGCCCTCACCTGCACCGCACCCTGGCTGCCATCCGGGAGCATGGCAAAAGAGCCGGGGTGGCCCTCAACCCGGCCACCCCGCCCCAGGTTCTGGAATATGTTCTGGAACTGGCCGATCTGGTACTGGTGATGAGCGTCAACCCAGGCTTCGGCGGGCAGAGGTTCATTCCTTCCGCCTTGTGGAAAATCCGCTACCTGCGGGGGCAAATGGACAAGTTGGGCCTCGTGGCGGACCTGCAGGTGGACGGGGGCATCGGTACGGATACCGCCGCCCTGGTGGTGGAAGCGGGGGCCGACGTACTGGTGGCCGGATCGGCCATATTCGGGGCTCCGGACCCGGTGGAGGCCGTCGGGAACCTGAGGAGGGCCGCCGGACAACGGGTATCGGGGTGAACATGGGGCGGTGTGGAAGTGCGCCCAGTGCGGCAATGGCGCGCCCGCTGCAAACCCGGCAAGTGCCAGGCCTGGGGCGCAGCCAAAGATAAAAACATTAGGGAAAAAGTTGTGAGGAAGGGATTACCGTCACCTGGCTGTTCTTAATCGTATCCGGCTTCGCCGGGGCCTTCTTGTCGGGTCTTCTCGGCATCGGCGGGGCGGTTCTCGTCGTTCCCGCCATCCTTTACCTGGGGCCCTCGGTGGGCTTGAACATGGACATCCACGTTGTAACAACTCTTTCCATGGCCTTTGTGTTTTTTTCCGGCCTGTTCGGTTTCCTGAGCCACCGGCGTCAGGGCGGCATATACCTGCCCCTGATACTATGGCTTGGGCTGGGGGTTACCGCCGGTTCGCTGGTTGGCGGCCTGCTCCAGGTTTACTTTCCCCAAAACGTTATCCTCGAGGTTTTTTCCGGCTTTACCCTCTTTGCCGGACTTACCATGCTCTGGCCTCTCAGGAGGGAGTCGGCGGAGTTTGCCGGGTTTTCCCGCGTTTGGGCGGTAGGAGGTTCCTTTCTGGCCGGCTTTGTTGCGGCCACCGCCGGAGTAGGCGGCGCTTCTCTTCTCATCCCCTTTATGATATTTGTGTTGCGTGTACCTACCCGTACTGCCATCGGCAGCGCCCTGGCCCTGGTGATGCTGGCCGGTGCCTTCGGGTTTCTGGGCCGGGTGGCCCACACCGCTGTACCATGGCTATGGATCCTGGCCCTTCTCCTCGGCGCCCTTCCCGGGGCCCTGGCCGGCAGTTTTCTGAGCCTGCGCCTGCCGACGGTCGTGTTGCGGCGCGTCTTTGCCGTTATAGTTTTCGGTGTGGCCCTCAGGACCGGTTTAAGCTTATTCCAGTGATAGAAAAAACAATCTTGCGGATTGCCCCCCCCGGGGTACCAAGGAACCGGACTGTCCTGCCGACAATATAGACAGGAGACCGGCGAGGCCGGTCGGGAGGTGTAGAGTTGGGTTCCAAAAAGAGATACAGGGCCGGGGAGCAGGGCCCCCGGGGCAGGGAATCGCTCTCCTTCCCGGAACGTTTGGACCGCATCATTGATGAGATTGTCGAAAACATCGAAATTTCCAAGGGACACGTGTTCGACATAACGGAAAACATCCGCCGGGAAACGGACCGCCTGGAGGAAGAAATAGCCAGGGTTAAGGACGAAGTATTGTCCATCATTGCCGAAGTCGACCAACTGGCGGCCCGGGAAAAAGCAGCCAAGGTGCGGCTGATGGAGGTCAGCCGGGATTTTGCCCAGTTCAGTGAAGTTGACATAAAAGGGGCCTATGAGGAGGCCCAAGATCTGCAGGTGCGGTTGGCACTCTTGCGCGAGCGGGAGAGACAGGTCCGTCTGCGGCGCGACCATTTGGAGATCTCCCACAGCCAGTTGAAGTCGACGATGGAAGATGCCCAGTCCCTGGCTTCGCGCATGGCGGTTGTTCTTAATTATCTGAATGGCGGATTGAAGGACCTCGGTTCGGAGCTGAGCGGCGTCCATCAGCGGCAGCAGTTGGCCATAGGCATAATCCGGGCCCAGGAGGAGGAACGCAAAAGGATAGCCCGGGAAATTCATGACGGCCCGGCGCAGCTGTTGGCCAACACGGTAATGCGGGCGGACTTTTGCGTGGGGCTATTGGATAAAAAATCACCGGATCTGAAGAAAGAGATTTTATCTGTCGAGGACATGGTCCGGTTGGCGCTCAAGGATCTGCGCAAGATCATCTTTGAACTGAGGCCGATGTTGCTGGACGACCTGGGCTTGGTTCCCGCCATCAAACGTTTCCTGATCGACGCGGAGGACCAAAGCGGCCTAAAGACCGACTTCCTCTTTTTCGGCCGGGGCAGGAGGCTGGAGCCGGCCCTGGAAGTAGCTCTTTTCCGGATTATCCAGGAGTCGGTCAGTAACATTCGAAAACATGCGGCGGCGACCGAAGCTTTCGTCAAGCTGGAGCTGTTGGTCAACAAGGTCAACCTCAACATCCGGGATAACGGGCACGGCTTCGATGCTTCGGACGGCTTGGCTTGGCATTCCGGCTTCGGCCTGGTTGGGATGCGGGAGCGGGCGCAGCTTTTTGAAGGAGAATTGACGGTTACCAGTGATGAGACCGGTACCCTTATTTCCGTGAGCATTCCCTTGCACGATAACTGATCTCCCAAAAATGTTTTTAAAAGCACTGGGAGCGCGACGGGGACCCACCGTACCGGGGCGTCCGGGCATCCCCTCGATGAATCAGGGGCTCCCCCGCGCCCCTTGTTCCTCTAAAGTTCGGCCCGGAGCTTTCCGACTAAGATAATAGCTGGCAAGGGATTCGGTGTGGCCGGTGAGCTTGTTGTTTTGCGGTGCCGGTCACTGCGAGGCAGGGGGAGTAGGCATTGACAGTCAGGATTCTCATCGCGGATGATCATCCCCTGGTGCGTGAGGGGCTTTGCCGGGTATTGGCCGCCGAACCCGCCCTGGAAGTTATCGGTGAGGCGGAAGACGGCCGGGGGGCCATTGATTTTGTGCGCGAGTACGAGGTGGATATCGTTCTTCTGGACATCAACATGCCGGGCATCAACGGAATCGAGGCCTGTAAAGTCATTAAGAAGGAAAGACCGCTGGTTGGTGTAGTGGCCCTGACGGTCCACGATCAGGAGGAATATGTCTTCGAGTTGATCAAGGCGGGGATCTCCGGTTACGTCCTGAAGGATATCAGCCCCGACCTTCTGGTGCGGACCATCTTGGGCGTGGCCAGGGGGGAATCATTTATCCCGCCCCTGCTAACCACCAGAGTCCTGGAAGAGTTTTCACGGCTGGCCCAGTATCAGCAGAGGGAAGTCAATCCCTTCGGTCTGACCGGCAGGGAGACGGAAATATTGCGGCTGGTGGGAGAGGGACGGAGTAACCGCGAGATCGCCGGACAGCTTTTTATCAGTGAGCGGACGGTCAAAAACCACCTCACCAGCGTCTTCGGCAAACTCGGTGTGTCCGACCGTACGCGGGCCGCCCTGTACGCCGTCAAGAACAGGTTGGTGGAAATCTGACCGTGACCCCTCCCCCCGGCTGACGAGCCGGGGGTTTTTGGTTTTCGGGGGGAAAGTGCCTGGTGGTAAAGAGCATCGGCAAAGGGAATTTGTGTTCCGGTTTCACGGGGAACGGGAGGAGTGAGCGCCGTTACAGTACTTGGGGCCACCCAAGGAAGGACGATACCGACGCGCGCTTCGACGGGGCGACAGACAGGCCAAGTCAAGCTTGATTGATCAGGAAAACGACCAGAACCTGTTTACAGGTACCGGCATGTCGTGACCGGAAGCCGGGCGGAGAAGGGCGCGAGCATGGTAAAGCCGCTGCATAGCTGTAGCGACAAGGCATACCGCATGGGGAATCTGGCCAAGGCCAGCGCAAAGGTTATGTTGGAAGGCTGGAATCGAACCAATGTCTCCAGGTCCAGAGCCTGGCGTCCTACCGTTGGACGACTTAAGAAAGACGATGTTTATCAGCTATGATTTTTTCAATTTGCTCTGCCAGAACAGGTAAGGATTCTTTAGCTGTTTTCCAAACTATTTTTAGATCGACGCGGAAATACTCGTGAGCTATTATATTGCGCATCGCTTTGGCTTCAAACCATGGCACTTCTGGGTACGAAGATTGAATATTGTCGGGTACATGCGCCGATGCCTCCCCAATGATCTCAAAATTACGAATCACGGCATCTATAACCATATTATTCTTGGCAAATTCTTCAAAGGTCAAGCTGTTGATATACTGTTGAATACGATTAATGGATTCCAGTATGTCATTTAGACAGGAGCGAGTCCCGTGTCATACATATAACACCTCGCTTAGTATGCGATCTTTTATTAAGGGCTTTAGAGCATCTGATGTTACTAGATCTACTCTCCTACCTAGAATCCGCGCTAGACGTTCCTGTAAGCGGACAAAATGAAATAAGTCCGGGCAGTCGGTAAACTCGACCAAGATATCGACGTCACTTGCCTCGTTGGCTTCACCCCTGGCAAATGATCCGAATATCCCAAGTCTCGCAACTTGGTAGGAATTACGTAGCTCGGGCATGTGCTGTCGTATGCGCTCTAATGGATTCACGTTTTTCCCTCCAAAACATCTTCCGGGGAAGGCCAGTCGGCCAGTTTTCACCTTTTGGTATTCAAGCACGGTGCCCAATTTCCAAGACGGCGACAATATGATATGGCCTCCTGCGCTCATAATACCAAAAAACGGCCAAGAAGGGTAGTGGTGATTCTACTTCTTCCTGGCCTGTACTGCGCCCGTCCGGCCTTGAGTTTACTGGGTTTTTGGGTTGTTCCTTTTTCTGCATTCCGTTTCACGGGGAACGCGAACAGAAATTCCATTGTCATAACCATGCGGGGTATCGGCCGGCCGCTTACCGGCATGGGAAGGTAAAACTCTGTGGTTTCGTGGAGGTTGTATGGCTACTGTTGCGGCGGGGGATCTTTTACTGCTAATTAAGGCTGGGCCGGGGAAATATAAGGACTGAATCACAGCCTTCTCCAAGGATGGAAGTGGTACCGTTATGGATCCAGGCACAATTACCGTACGCCAGCTGAGCGCCATGTTGTTTCTGTTCCTGGCGGGCGGTTTTGACGCTTTTCTGCCCCGGTATGTGGCCGCCGACGCCGGTGGAGCCACGCTGTTATCCGTCGGCCTGGCCACCGCTCTGGCGCTTATTATGGTGGGCGTCATACTTAGAGTTGCCTTGCGTTTTTCCCAAAGTGACGTCGTGCAGTACAGTGTAGCCGTGTGGGGCTCTCCCCTGGGGCAGGTGGCTGGCACTTGGTATGTTCTCCTGCTGGTCTTCGGTGCCGCGCAGCCACTGGCCGGGGTGGGCCTGATCGGGAACGTGGCCTTCGGCTGGTGGGCCGCGGCCACCCCGCCGCTGATCTTTCTTTTAGCTGTGGCCTGTGCCGTCCTTGCCGGGCAAGGCCTCCGGAAGGTTGCCCGGCTTAGCGAATACGCGGCGCCAGCGGCCTTGATCGTGGGTCTGATCGTCGGATTGGCCGTTCTGGGTAAGGTCAATTGGACCAACTTTACGATGGTTCCGCCCGGAGGCTGGGGCCCGGTCTGGCGGGGGGCGGTCCACTTACTTGGCCGGTTTTCCCTCGCTTACATCCTACTACTCCTGGTACCCTTTACAAAAAGCACCCGGGGGATCGTTCAGTTGACTTCGGTGACGATTTTGGCGGCCGGCCTCATGTTGGGCATCGAGGCCCTCCCGGTCGGTCTGTATGGGGCCGGGGCTGCGGCCACCAGTTTCATTCCCTCCCTACAACTGTTGAGCGATAGTATTTTCGGCGCGACACCGTGGTTCTTTGACCTGGCTGTAGGGCTATGGCTGCTGGGGCTGCTGTTCCAAGTGGTGATTGCCTTCCAGCTTTTGGCGACTTTACTGTCCCAAACGGCTGGTACCGACCCGCTGCGTTTCCTGCTTCCGGCCGGGGCGGCGGTCGCCTGGACCGGCCTTTTGCTCTGGACCAACGCCGGTGGCACTTACACCTTTGGTGAAAAATACTTCCAGTATCTCAGCTTCCCGGCGGCCATAGGTATTCCCCTGCTCCTGCTGCCGGGGTTACGGATGCTTTGGGCCGGGAACAGGGTTTGACCCCCGGTGGTCCACCGGTTTCCGGGCCGCGGGAACCGGTGGACCAGCGTCGTTGGGTGAGATTTGGTTAGGCCCGGGTGATCAGGGCAGGCTAAAAAGTGCCCGGTAAATGAGATATTGATGTCTGGGGGGCGTGAACATGAAAATTGCCATCATCGGGGCCGGTCCGGCGGGTCTGGCCTGCGCCCTGGAATGTGAAAAGCTGGGTATCATAGCCGACGTATTCGAGAGGGACCGCGAGGTCGGCTGGGTGTGGCCCCAGGTCGTTGTCTACCTGAGTTTCTTCGAGAGGAGGCTGGGCGACGTGCACAGCCATCTCAAGGAAACGTACGGGATATATGTCAAGCCCCTGGCGGAATTTCGGCACCTTGTCATGCGTTCTCCCCACGCCGAGACCAAGATCGACGGAAAGCTCGGCTATTTCTGGGAGAGGGGTAAGGGCGCGTCTTCCCTGGAAAACCAGCTGCTGGCAGAGCTTAAACAAACTCCGGTTCATTACAACAGGCCGGCGGATTACAAGGAACTGGCCCGGAAATATGATTATGTGGTGGTAGCCACCGGCAAGGATACGACACCCAAGGAACTGGATGTTTGGGAAGATTGTGGCCGGGTGGTCATGCTTGGGGGGGTGGCTATGGGATCTTTTGACCCCACCACGTCTGTCGTGTATGCAAATACTGATTATGCGGGATCCGGTTACGCGAGGCTGACGCCGATCAACGAGACGCAGGCCCTGGTAGGACTGTATTGTATAGGCAAGAAGCCGGATGAGGCCGATAGTCTCTTTGGCCGGTTTGTGGAGATGGAAGGGCTGGCCCACCTGGAGTTTCTCTACAAGATAACTCCGGCGGCCTTTTCAACCGGCCGGGTACGGAAGGCCAGGATCGGCAACGTTCTCCTCGCCGGCCGGGCCGCCGGGCTGGTGGAGCGGTTTATGGGGACGGGCTTGAGCTATGCCATCGCCAGCGGTGTTATGGCGGCCAGAGCCATGATTCGGGATATGGACTACGATGAGTTGTTGAGACCGATGTGGGATCACCTGGAAAACCTATCGTCCTTCCGGCAATACTTCGAGACCATGAATAACGACGGTTACGACAAACTGATAGGGACGCTGGGCAATCCCATCGTCCAGGGGGCCATCTACCATACCGGCTTGAATTTTGCCGACATAATCGGGGGTATTCTCAAGGGAGTTTACCACTGAAGCTGTGCCGCGCTCAGTGGGGCAGGAACGGAAGGGAGAGGTATTGTAGACCCCAGGCGATCAGGCCGGCATAGAGAATGGCAGGTAACAGATTGCCTACCTTGATCTGCCTCAGGCCGAGAATGTTCATCCCGATCCCCACGATGAGCAAACCGCCGATTGATGAGACTTCGGCTATCACGTCATTCGAAAGCAGATTCTTCATCAGCCCGGCCAGAAGGGTAAGACTGACCTGGTAGAGGAATACCGGCACTGCGGAAAAAATGACGCCGATGCCCATGGTGGAGGCAAAGAAAATGGAGGCAATGCCGTCGAGCAGTGATTTGGCCAGGAGTGTCGAGTATTGCCCCGTCAGGCCTTCCTGAATGGAGCCGACCACCGCCATAGCCCCCACACAGAAAACCAGGCTGCTGGTGACAAAGGCCGGGGCTATGCCGCTACCCCGGTTTCCCATGCGTCTCTCCAGAAATTCGCCGATTCCGTTCAATCTTTTCTCGATATCGATCAGTTCGCCGGTAACGCCGCCCAGGACAAGGCTGATAATGACGATCAACGGGTTCTTGGTCTCCAGGGCCATTTGTATCCCGATCAGCATGATGGCCAGGGCCATGCCCTGCATGACTGTTCGTTTGACCTTTTCGGGTATGCCCCTCTGGAGGAGAAAGCCGAGCAAGGCTCCTGCCGCAATGGCCCCCGCGTTGGTGAAGGTACCGATCAAAACCAAGTCACTCCTATGAACAAAAATATATAAGGGCGGGTTCCTATTCCCGGCGGTCGAATCGAAAGATGAACATAGCCCGGGATAAGGGCCTGTTTAGTCAATTCTCATCGGTGGGCCCAATTCCTGCACGATTATTTTCTGACATTTCCATTGGTAGCAGGCACCCTGACGGCTCCCGGCCCAGGCAACCTGACGGCTCTAGGCAGCGGTGGTGGCTGCATGACAAAGGGCTGACGGAGGCCAGAAGGAAACTGAGTGCAAACGGTATCCGGCTGTCACACGACAGGGGGGAGAACTTTCTTGACGCATATCGTACATCCTGGTACTATAAGGGAAAAGGGCGGCGGGGTTGGTGGCGGTGAAGCAAGAAATAGATCTTGACAGAGGGGCCGCCAAGGAGTTATGGATTCTTGGATAATTTAAATTTAGTCATTGCTAAAAATCTCAAGGGAATTCGGGAGGACAAAAAATTAAGCCTGGATAAGGTGGCTGAAGTCACGGGCGTAAGCAAGAGTATGCTGGGACAAATTGAAAGAGGTGAATCAAATCCAACCATTAGCACTGTTTGGAAGATCGCAAAAGGGCTAAAAATTTCCTTTTCAACGCTTATTAATTTGCCACAGTCAGATACGGTAGTCATTAGCAAGTCTGAAATAGAACCATTGGTTGAAGATAATGGCAAGTACCGGCTTTACCCATTTTTCCCTTACGCAAATGATCGTCGTTTTGAAGTGTATTCCGTGGAAATTGGAAAGGGTGGATATTTAAGCGCGGATGCTCATGGAGAAGGCACTCAGGAATTTATAACTGTTTTTGATGGGGAATTAACTATCCGGGTCGACGATGAAGAATATACGGTAAAAACAGGCGATGCCATTAGATTTAGGGCGGATAAACCGCATGTCTATCATAATTCTGGTGCTGTGGTAACAAGATTAAATATGGTTATATATTATCCAGAATGTAAATAGCTTTTGCTAACTTTGACGAAAATGCCCGTTAGGTTAGCTACAACAACTGTTTCATGCAAAGAGTGAAATTGCACTGTATAATAGCAACACAACCATAACTATATTGAATTGAACCCTATATTGGGATAGAAATTTGTAGAAAAAAGCACCAAAGAGGGCCCAGCACGAGGTTGCTAAAAATGCAACAAACGCCAGGAATACTGAAAAAAATATTAGGCTTGCGGTTGACTTATAATATGGAATAATAAAGTTCGAAGTCACCGTAATACCATATATAATTGCTTTGGCATTCAGAAACTGTAATGCAAAACCTAAAATGAAAGAGTTATTATGTTTGGCCTCGTTTTCATTTGAATCAGGCTTGCTCTTAACTATTTTTACGGCAAGATAGACCATATATACTGCGCCAATCAATTCCATAAATAGTTTTATTTTTGGAATTAAATTGAACAGGAAAAGATTAAGAAAACTAGACAAGAGCATAATCACAACAAAACCTATGAAAATACCAAATATTAGACTAAGAGCCTTCCTAAATCCATAAACATTTGCATTTGACATCGCAATTAAGTTATTTGGGCCAGGTGTAAATGTAGTTACTAAAACATAGGATAAAAACGCAACAATGGTTCCCATACTTTTCGCCCCCTATAATATGTTAATATTGGTAAAGCGCCCACCATGGGCACTGGACGTTATAATTATACATTTGTGCGTTATAATGCACAAGGGGGTATTTGCTTTTTCCCTGATAATAATTTGGGGCGGCAGGATCAATCGGCGGGAACAGTTCCAGTAGCTGTCATAGACCCCACGGCTAAAGCCGGGGGCTTGAGGAGGCCCTCCTCCGACAGTCTCCGGTTTTAGCCGAGAAAGCCCGCAAGGGCGCTATGACCAGCCTCAGTCTGCCGGGATCCTCAGAGCGAGCAGGCTACGTTATTTCGGTTACGGCACACTGGGATGCTTCTCCAGTCCCAGGAGCTGCCGCCGGCGGTTAAACAGCGAGCAGGGGTGGATGTACCGACGCATGCAGCTTATTCGCAGCAGTTATCGTACTTTATGCGAGCAGTGCCGCCGGCGCAAAGCCGGGATAACATTGGCGAGGAGAGATGCCGGGTGCGAACCCGGCGCGGAACCGGCTCCGTAAGGGGTCTCCGCAAGGAGAGAAAGGGGATGGATCCCATGGTTTACGTACTTGACAAGCGCAAGAAACCGTTGATGCCCTGTTCTGAAAAGAGAGCCCGGTTGCTCCTGGAACGTGGTCGGGCGGTGGTCCACAGGATGGCTCCGTTCACGATCAGACTCAGGGACCGCCTGGTAGAGGACAGTGTTTTGCAGCCCCTCGACGTAAAGCTGGATCCCGGCTCCAAGGTAACCGGCGGCGCCGTGGTCCGAGATGGCAAGGAAACAATCGGCTGCTACGAGTGCCATCACCGGACGGATATCAAGGCGAACCTGGATGCCCGGCGGGCGCAGCGGCGTTCCCGCCGGACCCGGAAGACCCGGTACCGGAAGCCGCGGTTTGACAACCGGCGCCCGGAGAAGTGCGCCGCGTGCGGCGGGAACGCCAGGCACGGCAGCCGATACTGCCGGCCGTGCGCCGAGACCCGGAACTTTGTTGACAATGGTTGCCGGGAGGCCTGGCTGCCGCCGTCGCTCCGGAGCCGGGTAGAGGAAACCCTGTCCTGGGTGGGGAAGATGCGCAAGCTCCTGCCGATCACCGATATCGTCATGGAGTTGGTCCGGTTCGACACCCAGTTGATGGAGAACCCGGACATCTCCGGGGTGGAGTACCAGCAGGGCGCCTTGGTCGGCTACGAGATTCGGGAGTATCTCCTGCGGAAATTCAGCCACCGGTGCGCTTACTGTCGGGGTGCTTCCGGAGATCCGGTCCTGAACGTGGAACATGTTATACCGAGAAACCCAGCCCAGGGGCCGAAGGGTACGGACCGGATCAGCAACCTGGTCATCGCCTGCAAGACGTGCAATGACGAGAAGGGCAACCTGCAGCCGGAGGAGTGGCTGGAGGCATTAAAAGCCTCTGGGAAGAAACTCGACCGGATCCGGGCTGAAAACCTGCCAAAGGCGCTCCAAGAGTTGAGACAGCCATTGAAGGATGCGGCCATGATGAACGCCACCAGGTGGGCACTCTTCCGTCGGCTGAAGGCTCTGGGGTTGCCCCTTGCGACCGGTAGCGGCGGCCTGACGAAGTACAACCGAACCCAAGTTATGAAGCTGCCCAAGACCCACTACTATGATGCCGTCTGCGTTGGGAAAAGCCTCCCGGAGACGGTGGATGTGCCGTTTGTGGAGGTTTACACGGCCACCGGTCGGGGCAACCGGCAGATGGCCGGAATCGACAAATACGGCTTTCCGTTCCGCTGGCGGGAGTGTAAGAAGACCCACTTCGGCTTTCAGACCGGAGACATGGTGGCTGCTGATGTTCCGAAAGACAAGTACAAAGGCCGGTGGCGCGGCCGGGTGGCCGTCAGAAAGACCGGCTACTTCGACATCAAGGACGGTGCCGGGAAAAGGGTGTGTCAGGGTGTTCCGGCGAAGTATTGCCGACTACTGCAAAGGGCCAACGGTTGGCAATACGAAACGGAGCCATTGCGGGCTGACGCCCGTGCCGCGCTTCCTCCCCATGCGTAAACGCAGGGGCTTCCGCGCGGCAACTTGGTGATGGAAGGCGGGTCCTGACATATTAAGGCCCGGGCAGAGTCAATTGCCGCGGCCCTGGGTTTGGCTGCCTGCCGGGACAAGCGGTCCTGCCCTTCGGAGTCGGGGGGCGGAATAGGGTTTCGGTAGGCGAGAGCCCCATCGCACAAAATGTCTTCTTGACGAAATCCCGATCCAGCCATATAATTGTTTCTAATTACAAATACCTTCAGGGACTGGTGTAAATCCGTACCGGCGGTGTGGTGAAAAGCCGAGCCCGCGAGCCCATTGGGCAGACCTGGTGAGATGCCAGGGCCGACAGTGAAAGTCTGGATGGAAGAAGGTGGTAGGAGGGAGACCTCGTTTAGGGGTCTGTCCTTTCCACGTTTGGACAAAAAGCCTGGAGGTTCCGGGCTTTCTTTGTTTTGGAGGGGATTTTTTTGGACCGGGGCGACGAAAGCTACATGCGCGAGGCCCTGGAGTTGGCGGCGAGGGCCATGGGCCGCACCAGCCCCAATCCCATGGTGGGAGCGCTCGTGGTTAAAGATGGGGAGGTGGTGGGACGAGGCTATCACCACCAGGCCGGGCAGCCGCATGCCGAGGTGCTGGCTCTGGCCGAAGCGGGTGAGCGGGCCAGGGGGGCGACTCTCTATGTTACCATGGAGCCCTGCTGCCACAGGGGTCGGACCGGTCCCTGTTCCGATGCCGTCCTGGCTTCCGGCGTGGCCAGGGTGGTTGCGGCCATGACGGACCCCAACCCCAAGGTCGCGGGGAAGGGCCTGGAGCAACTGGCCCGGGCCGGAGTGTCCGTTGCCTGCGGGATGCTGTCCCGCGAAGCCGCCCGTCTGAACGAGGTCTTTGTTAAGTACATCACGTGCCGGCGGCCCTTTGTGGTTTTGAAAACGGCCAGCAGCCTGGACGGCAAAATCGCCACCCGTACGGGGGACGCCCGGTGGATCACCGGGCCGGCGGCCCGGGCATATACGCACCGCCTGCGTGACCGTTACGACGCGATTCTGGTGGGGGTAAATACCGTCCTGGCCGACGACCCGGCGCTCACGACCCGCCTGGCGGAAGGGGGTGGCCGGGACCCCTTGCGGGTCATACTGGACTCCCTCGCCCGCACACCGCGCGGGGCGCGCGTTCTGCAGGGCGAGGCAGGGCGCACCCTTATCGCCGTCACCGGCCGGGCCCCCGGGGAGAAGGTGGCCGAACTGGAGCGGGCCGGGGCCGAGATCCTGACGGTGCCGGGCGAGGGACCACAGGTGGATCCGGCGGCCCTAGTGGAGGAACTGGGCCGGCGGGAGGTTACCAGCCTGCTGGTGGAAGGCGGCGGCACCGTGGCCTATTCCTTTCTGGCTGCGGGCCTGGTGGACAAGGTGGTGTGGTTTCTGGCCCCCCTGTTGATCGGGGGAACCGCGGCGCCGCCCGCGGTAGGAGGAACCGGTGCGGAAAGCCTGGCCGGGGCCTGCCACCTGGGAGAAGTCAGCCTGACGCGCCTGGGTGAGGATTTTTGCCTGGAAGCGTATCCGACCGGAGGGGGTTGCCAGTGTTTACCGGACTGATAGAAGAGATGGGGAAAATCGAGCGCCTGGTGAAGGGACCACAGTCGGCGCGGCTGACCGTGGCGGCGCAGCTGGTACCGGAAGGTCTGCGGGTGGGCGACTCCGTCGCGGTCAACGGGGTTTGCCTTACCGTAACCGCCCCGGGCCAACGGGCCTTCACGGCCGACGTGATGGCCGAGACCCTGGCGAGAAGCAACCTGGGGCAACTGGTGCCCGGGGAGCAGGTCAACCTGGAGCGGGCCCTGCGGTTCGGGGACCGGGTCGGCGGCCACCTGGTGAGCGGGCACGTGGACGGAGTGGGCAGCATTACCCGCAAAGAGCAGCATGACATTGCCGTGGTGGTGACGGTTGCAGCCCCGGGCGAAGTTTTGCGTTACGTAGCAAGCAAGGGTTCGGTGGCGGTGGACGGCATCAGCCTGACGGTAGTGGCGGTGCAAGAAGACTGGTTTTCCGTGTCGCTCATACCCCACACCTACCGGAACACCACGCTGGGCGGCAAGGAAAACGGCGCGCCTGTGAACCTGGAGGTGGATGTGCTGGCCCGCTATATCGAAAGATTCGTGAGTTCCCGGCCTCAGCCGGGTCAATCCGCCATTACCGGCGATTTCCTCCGGGAGCATGGCTACCTGTAGGATATAGATATTTTAATTGGGGAGAGGCGAGAAGAAGGATGTTTAATACCATTGAAGAGGCTATCGGCGACATTCGGGCCGGCCGGATGATTATGGTGGTGGACGACGCCGACCGTGAAAACGAAGGCGACCTGATTATGGCGGCCGAAAAGGTGACGCCGGAAGCCATCAACTTCATGGCCACCCATGCCCGGGGCCTGATCTGTATGCCGATCGACGGCCGGCGCCTGGACGAGTTGGAGCTGCCCTGCATGGTGACGCAGAATACCGATCCGCACGGAACCGCCTTTAGTGTATCGGTAGATGCCGTGGGTACCACAACCGGCATATCCGCCCACGAGCGGGCCTACACCGTGCAGGCCATGATCAATCCGGCCACCGGCCCGGCCGACCTGCGCCGGCCCGGCCACATCTTCCCGTTGCGGGCCAGGGAAGGCGGCGTTCTGATAAGGACGGGCCACACCGAGGCGACGGTGGATCTGGCCCGTTTAGCCGGCCTTTACCCGGCCGGGGTTTGCTGTGAGGTGATGAAAGAGGACGGGAGCATGGCCAGGGTCCCGGAACTGTTGGAATTCGTGTCTAAACACGGCCTGAAGATCATCTCCATTGCCGACCTCATCGAGTACCGGCGGCGCACGGAAAAGTTGGTCCGCCGGGTCGAGGCGGTCAGCCTGCCCACCCGCTACGGTGACTTCACGGCGGTCGCCTACGAGAGCATTTTGGACGGCAAGGGACACCTGGCCCTGGTCAAGGGGGACCTAGAGACGGCCGTGGCGCCCCTGGTGCGGGTGCATTCCGAGTGTCTTACCGGCGACGTATTCGGCTCCACCCGCTGCGACTGCGGGGATCAGCTGGCCAGTGCCATGGCCATGATCGCAAAGGAAGGTACCGGGGTCTTCCTGTACATGCGCCAGGAAGGACGGGGTATCGGCCTTTTGAATAAGATCCGCGCCTACAAACTGCAGGATGAGGGTAAGGACACGGTGGAGGCCAACGAAGTGCTCGGCTTTGCGGCGGATTTGCGCGATTACGGCATCGGCGCCCAGATCCTGGCCGACCTAGGCCTGGCCAGGATTCGCCTTCTCACCAACAATCCGCGCAAGATAGCGGGTCTTACGGGTTACGGCCTGCAGGTGGTGGAAAGGGTGCCCCTGGAGATAAAGCCCAACCCGCACAACCGTTTTTACCTGGCTACCAAGCAGGATAAGCTGGGCCACCTGTTGCACGTCAACTAGGCCCCGGATATATTGGAGAAGGGGAGAAATGAGATGGCGAAAGTTTATGAAGGCCACCTGGTCGGGGAAGGGTTGCGTTTCGGCCTGGTAGTGGGCCGCTTCAACGAGTTCATTACCCAGAAGCTCTTTACCGGTGCCCTGGACGCCCTGAAAAGACACGGGGTGGCCGATGACAATATCGAGCTGGCCTGGGTGCCGGGGGCCTTTGAAATACCGTTGGTGGCTCGCCAAATGGTGCTCACCGGACGGTACAACGCCGTGGTCTGCCTCGGGGCGGTTATCCGGGGAGCCACGCCCCATTTCGACTACGTGGCGGGCGAAGTGGCAAAGGGTGTAGCCAAGATCAGCCTGGAGTCGGGAGTGCCTACCATTTTCGGGGTGATAACCGCCGACACCCTGGAGCAGGCCATCGAACGGGCCGGAACCAAGGGCGGCAACAAGGGCTGGGACGCCGCAGTTACGGCCATTGAGATGGCCAATCTCCTGCAGGCCATGTCCATCTAGGTCTGGAAAGGGGTTCGTTCGTTGGAGGTTACGCGCAAGGTAATCAACAGTCTGAAAGAAGTGGCATCGCTCCCGGATCCGGCGCCGGGCCGCCTGTTCTCGGCTACCCACGAAGAGATCCTGGGCGGACTGACCACCGATATTTACTTCGTCAAGGCTTTGGAAATACTCAAATACCTGCAGATGGAAGGCACCGTGGTTACGGCTGAGGTCTTTGCCTCCCAGGAGGGCCTGCTTGCCGGTGTGGACGAGGTGACCGCCCTGCTGGCAGGACGGGGAGTGGAGGTCTGGACCCTGCCTGAGGGGGCCACTTTTACCGGGCGGGAGGTAGTGATGCGGCTGACCGGTCCCTACGACCGTTTTGCCCAGTTCGAAACGGCCCTTTTGGGCATCCTGTCTTCCTCCAGCGGCTGGGCCAGCGCGGCGGCCCGTTGCCGCGCGGCGGCTGGTGCCAAGAGAGTGATCTGTTTCGGGGCGCGGCATGTTCACCCGGCGGTGGCCCCGGTTATGGAACGGGCGGCCATAGTCGGCGGCGCCGACGGGGCCAGCTGTATCATCGGGGCCAAGCTGGCGGGCAGGGAACCGGTGGGCACCGTGCCCCACGCCGCCTTTCTCATCGCCGGGGACACGTTACGCGTGGCTCACGCCTACCGGGAGGCGATGCCGCCTGGTTCCCCGGTCGTCATCCTGGTCGATACCTTCAAGGACGAGGCGGAAGAGACCTTGAATGTCGCCCGGGCCATGGGAGAGCATCTTCAGGCCATCCGCCTGGATACCCCGGGCGAACGGGGTGGCGTGACCCCGGGCCTGGTCCGGGAAGTCAGGGCCCGCCTGGACCAGGAGGGCTACCGGCACGTGCAGATACTGGTTTCCGGGGGGCTCAACCCGGAGCGCATCAGCCTGCTCGGGGCAGCCGGGGCCGACTCCTTCGGCGTGGGAAGCTATATTTCCGGCGCCGCGCCCATCGATATGACGATGGACCTGAAGGAAACGGGAGGCAAACCGGTAGCTAAACGGGGCCGGATCCCCGGCCGGACGGAAAACCCCCGGCTGCGCAAGGTACTGTAGAGAGAGCGCGCGGTTGGAAACCGGGGGAAAAAAATTTGCGGGACCATGCCCCGCCAAGGAACATTTTGCTTATCCACTGCGTCAATAAGGGTGAAGGGTAGTAAGGAAAAGTTCCTTGTACCCAGGGCAATACGGCAAACTGAGGGACGCGGTGAAAGAACAATGAGAGCCGGCAAAATTGGACTTTTTTTGGCGATTACAGGGGTTCTTGTTATGATGAGCGGACCGGCTTTGGCCTCGTCGGGCGTCAGCGGGGTCAGTAACTACGACCTGGTCGGCACGCCTTACTATGACAGCGTCACCAGGCTGGAGGCTCTCGACGTCCTGAGGAGTGTGTACGGCAGTTATCCCGTTAATGACGCGGTGAGCCGGACTTACCTGGCGGAAACGTTGATCAGAATGGTCCAACTGGGCGATTTGGTGCCGGCGGCCGAGGGGCCCACCAAATATTCGGACGTCGCCCCCGGGTCGGCTTTGTCCGGAGAAGTGAACCTGCTGGACGAACTGAACATAATGCACGGTCAGAACGGACTTTTCATGCCCGGGGCAACCGTCACATGGTCCGACGCCATTCGTTCCATAATGAGTGCCCTATATTACGGTGAAGGGGTCAACGGCTTTAGTGACAGCACCGTCGTCCGCACTGCCGGACAGGTTGGTCTGATTAATGAACAGGGCTTCGAACCGCGTGAGACGCTTACGATGGGGCAACTGGCCCTTGTGCTGGACAACGCGATATTCGAAGTGCAGTTGCCGGGCAGCCGGGAGAAGCTGGCCAATTCCAGCTTCGGTGTGCAGTTCGGCCCGGCCTGGGTGATAGGGAGCCCTGTTACCGGAGCTCCGTACGACAGCCTGATTTTCGATTCCCAAATAGGCGCCGTCTCCATAGATACGCCCCTGCCCTTGCTCCTGGCACCTGGCTTGGATGTGGACAGCTACCTGGGGCAGAAAGTATTGGTGGGCGTGAAAGAACTGGATGAGGGCGGCCAGACCGGTTACCAGGTAATATACCTGAAACTCCTGCCGCAAGATTAACCCTTCCCTCCACAGTTACCGGGGGCACCGCCGGCCGTAAGGACGGGTGGTGCTTTTCTTTTTTGCCTGTCCTTCTGATATAATGGGCCGACATACTGACGGGGAGGAATTCTTTTGCGTATTGGTATCGTCAGCGATACGCACGGCGATGTGGTGGCCTGGCAGGATCTGACCCGGGGCATCTTTCGCGGGGTGGATCTGATCGTTCACGCCGGGGACATTCTCTACCACGGGCCGCGGAACCGGCTGAGCGGTCAGTATGATCCGTCCGCCCTGGCAAACTTGATCAATACCGGTCCTGTTCCTGTCCTTTTCGCCCGGGGCAACTGCGATGCCGAAGTGGACCAGCTCTTACTGGAGTACCCTATCTTGTCTCCCTATCTTTTCCTGCAGGTCGAAGGACTGCGGGTTTTAGCTAACCACGGGCACGACCTGGACCGGGAGGGGTTGTTGGCCATGGCGCGGCGGTACCGGGTGCACCTGATGGTCTCAGGTCACACCCATCTGCCCCGGTTGGAAGAGGAGGGCGGCATAGTGCTTTTAAACCCAGGCAGCCCCGCCCTGCCCAAAGGGGGTTTCCCCTCGGCGGCAGTTTTAGACGGGGCTGTAATTAGTATCTACGATCTGTTAACCAATGGGGTGGTAACGGAGTTGGAAGTAAAAAACGGCCGCTAATGGCCGCTCTTTGCTATACCGCCCTGGTTATCTTGCCGCTGCGCAGGCAGCGGGTGCAGACCAAAATCCTCCGGGGGGAGCCGTCTACCAGCGCTTTGACCCGTTGCAGATTGGGATACCAGGCCCGCTTGGTACGAATGTGGGAGTGGCTGACCTTCATGCCGACCACAATACCCTTGCCGCAAACCGAGCACTTATGGGCCATAAGGACACCTCCTTCGCCTGGACCGTACCCACCCATTCTAACAAAGAGGGTTTGGCTCGTCAAGGGAAAAGAGGAAATCCGTTGAGACAGGGCTGGCCGTACCATCTTTCCCGAGCTGAACGACCGTTTCGCCGCTGCCGGGCCCAATCGATGGATATCCGCTATTCGCCAAAGATAAGTTAACGGCCCTCTTCCGGGATGACAAGAGGTCAGTGTCCCATATTTATCCGTGCATGGATAATAGAATCATATTTGCCTATTCTAAGTCCATTGTAAGGATTCTTATTTTGATGTAAACTAATGATTTGGGACAACGGTGCACCGCGACGGGAAAATGGTATTGTCTGGAACCATAAGGCGTCGTTTTTTTAAGCTTATCTTAATCTTAAGAGACTAATCTATATCTTAGTTTCTTCCAAAGCGGAGGTTCACTATATGTCGTCAAGAAGACCGTTGAAAATTTTGTACAGGTTCTTGATATTGAACTTGGTTTTCTTTATTCTTACCGCTCCTTTTGTCATTTTTTACGGCCCTTTTCCTAATGTGAAAAACGCGGTTGTGGAAGCTATGGCAACGTCTATGCACTACGGCAAATACCTGAAGTACTTTGTAAGTGCCAGTGAATTTGCCCAGTTAATGAACAACAGCCTGACCGTAACCACTGGAAACAGCGAGATATTGCCCCAGTTCAACAATTCCCACGATCAGTCAATCAAGCTTGACAAGATCAACGGCAGCAGGTTCAAGGGCTACCTGCTGGAAATAAGCGACCCGACCAGGGTTAAGATCGGGGTAGCGCAGAGTCTTGGTACGGACGGCCAGACGACAAGTGAAATCGCCAAGGAAACCGGGGCAGTTGCGGCGGTGAACGCCGGCGGGTTTGAGGACCCCAGCGGCACCGGCACCGGCCGGTTGCCGGTAGGCGTGATCATCCAGAACGGCGACTTCCTGGCCGGCGAAAGCCTTAAAGGTCCGGTCAACCTGGTTGGCCTGACGGATCAGGGCGTACTGGTGGCGGGGTCCTATACCGTAAGTCAGATGAAGAACATGAGAGTCAACGAAGGGGTAACCTTCGCCCCTCCCTTGATCGTGAACGGGAAAAAACAGATTACACAGGGTGATGGCGGCGCGGGCCCCGGACCACGGACCGCTATCGGTCAGCGTAAGGACGGAACGATCCTGCTCTTGGTGATCGACGGCCGGCAGCCGCTATACTCAATAGGAGCCACCATTCTGGATGTCCAAAACGTCCTTTATGCATACGGTGCGTATAATGCGGCGAACCTCGATGGCGGATCCAGTACGACGATGTATTACAACGGCAAGGTAATCAACAGTCCGGCTGATTTACTGGGTGAAAGATCGATACCTACGGCGATTATTGTCAAGTAACGGGGTGGAATGACCTGTGAAGAAAATAGTTGTGTGGCTCATAGCGGCTCTTTTATTGCAGTTTGGCATTTGGGGATACCTGGACCGGGTGATCTTTGCCCCGTCGGCAGCATTTACCCAGCCGCCGGACCCCACCCTTGCCATTTCTTACTCGTACGATAAAGCTTATTATTCAGAGATCTCTGGACATGACCTACAAATTTATTCTTCTCTAGGCCATCGTTTGACCAGGGATATCAGCTTGAAAGATAATGAAAGCGTCTCTTATTTTTCCTGGCTGCCGGACCGCAACCTCGCCCTGGCCGGAGTGAGTTTTGATTTTACCAAAACCACTACCGTAAGCCTTTTATCGATTGACCCTGAGACCAACAGCCAGCCCGTCTCCCCGGAAGTCAGTGGCCTGGCGCTGGGGGCCAGGATTGAAAGCGTTGCCTTCTCGACCAAGACGAATGTGACAAATATCCTGGTCAAAGACCGTTACGGCACGGCTGTTTACCGGACCGACGCCAACAACTATCTGCGAAGATTAACTCTGGGCGACTCGCACATCAACAGGATAGCCAGCCTCAGGTACCAGGATACCATTTTGTACGACGATACCGTTGCAGGGTCGGTGTATGCTTATGTGTACGGCGGCAGGGTCGCGAAAGTACCTTTGGGTACGCGTCAGCACTACGCCCTGATCGGCACCGACCAGAGTGACAACGTTTATCTTGGCGAACTTAATAACCAAAAACTGGTGACAGCGATATTCGAAGGAAAAATCAATGGAGATTTCACTCAAATTAAAAGCCTTGACCCTGCCTACCCGGTGAACTCGATCAAAGTGACCTATGACGGCACGATTTCCTTTTCTTGAGCAACGCGTGGGGATGACCTCCGGTAAGGTCCACAGGGCAGTAACATCATTTTTTGCAGACCCTCACAGCCGATACCGGCGGCATACCCGGCATTAACGGAAAGAATGTTGCCACCGGTAGAATATTAGTGCAAGGCCGGGACACGGCTCCCCTTGGCCCGGCACCGGCAGGTGGATAAAGATGGGAAGCGCCCTTCGGCAGGCCCCGGTACAGTACGTCAAGATGGTGGGACCCCGGAGGTCCCAGGTACTGGCACGATTGAGCATTTGCAGCGTGTGGGATCTTCTCTACCATTTCCCCCGCCGCCACGAGGACCGCACCGCCCTGCAGCCGGTGCACACTCTGTCGCACGGCAATGTGGCCGCCATATCCGGCACGGTTCTGGGCGTGGAGGAAAAGAAACCGCGCCGCGGTCTTACGGTGACCACCGCGGCCCTGTCCGACGGCTTGACCACTTTCTCCGCCGTCTGGTTCAACCAGCCCTACGTGGCCCGTCAGATGATCCCCGGCGCCAAGCTAATCATAACCGGCCGGGTCAGCCGGACCAACGGGTTGGTCCAGGTCCAGGCGGCGGATTATGAGGTGCTCGGCGAAGGAGAGACCCTGCATACCGGCCGTATCGTACCCATTTATCCGTTGACTGCCGGCTTGTCCCAACGCAACCTGCGGCTCGTCATGAAATCCGCCCTCGATACGCTGTCCGGCCGCCTGCAGGAGTTCCTGCCGGCCGCGATCCTGGATCGCTACGGGCTTACGCCCCTGCCCGGAGCCATGTCCGAGATTCACTTTCCTTCCACCGCAGAGGGACTGGAGCGGGCCAGACGGCGTTTTGTATTTGAAGAATTGTTTCTTTTGGAATTGGGCCTGCTGCACAAGCGCAAGAGCATCGTGCAGAGGGCCAGGGGTTTTGCCATGCGGCCGGACGGTCCATTGATCGGCGGTTTCCTGGAAAGACTGCCCTTCAGCCTGACCGGCGCCCAGAAGCGATCCTGGGAGGAAATCGCTGGCGAGATGGAAGATGACAAGCCTATGTATCGCCTTTTGCAGGGTGAGGTTGGTTCGGGCAAAACCGTAGTGGCCGAACTGGCTCTCTTGAAAGCGGTGGAAAACGGCCTGCAGGGCGCCCTCCTGGCCCCCACAGAGATCCTGGCCGAACAGCACTACCTGAGCCTCAAAAAAGACCTGTCCCCGCTCGGCGTCAAGTTAGACCTATACACCGGTTCCACCCCCCGGCCCCGGCGGCAGGAAATCCTGACCGGGCTGGCCACCGGCGGGCTACAGGTAGCCGTCGGCACTCACGCCCTTCTGCAAGAGGGCGTAGTCTTCCGGCGCCTAGGTATCGCTGTCATTGACGAACAGCACCGCTTCGGGGTGCGCCAGCGGGCCGTGATGCAGGAGAAGGGGCAGCGTCCGGACGTCCTGGTCATGACAGCCACGCCAATCCCCCGTACCCTGGCCCTGACCCTGTACGGGGACCTTTCCGTGACCACCATCGACGAGTTACCGCCGCACCGGCAACCGGTTAAGACTTACCGGGCGGGGCGCCGCAACCTCGGCCGGGTTTATCAGCGGGTCTGCGAGGAGGTCATCGCTGGTCACCAGGCCTTCGTGGTCTGCCCCCTGATCGAGGAGAGCGAGCAGATGGAGGACGTGCAGGCTGCTGTCGACCTGCACGGGCACCTGCAAAAGGGGCCCCTGAAGAATTTACGGCTGGGTCTTCTGCACGGCCGGTTGCAAGCCGGGGAGAAAGAAGCGGTCATGGCTGCCTTCCGGGAAAACCGGCTGGATGTCCTGGTATCGACCACCGTGGTGGAAGTGGGGGTAGACGTGCCCAACGCCACCGCGATGGTGATTCTCGACGCCGAACGCTTCGGCCTGGCCCAGTTGCACCAGTTGCGGGGCAGGGTAGGCCGGGGACCGGCCCCGGCAATCTGCATCCTGGTTTCCGGGTCCCGCTCCACGGAGGCGTGTTTACGCCTGACGGCCATGGAGAAGACCGCCGACGGCTTCCGCCTGGCCGAGGAAGACTTGAAGATCAGGGGACCGGGGGAGGTGTGGGGCACACGGCAAAGCGGCCTGCCCGTCTTCAAGATCGCCGATCTTACGGCGGATTTCCGCCTGCTGGAGCTGGCCCGGCAGGAAGCGGAAAACCTCCTGACCGGGGACCCGGAGCTGAGAGCATCCGGGCACATGGCCCTGCGGGAAGAGGTCCAGGCGCGCTTTGCGGGGATGAGGAGTTACATTGACGTGGGATAGGAGGGCTTTCATAGTCTAAAACATCGCCCTCACGGCGATACCCCTTTCATCCCACCCCATCAGGGGGCGGTTTTTCAGGGGTTGACTTCTATAAGAACATCCTTCCGGCTTTCCCGCCATGGTACCCGGGCATCCGGACTGCTTGGGGAACAAACCTCGTGGGCTAAGCTAATTTTAACGCAAGGTTCATGCTGTTTTAATATATCGCAGTTATACTGTTAGTACACCCTGGGACAAGGAACCGGGCTGCTGATACGAAGCAGTAAAGGGTTGTCCGCCGGTGCCTGAATCGAAAACCCAAAAATCCGTCCGGTAATATAACCGGCTTTAGATTTTCCACTGAAGACACCTCCTTACCTCCTCAACGGGGCCGGAATCAGCAGTAGCCTGCTTGACCGGCCCTCTTTTTTTGCCCGGTGCGCGTCCGGCTTCCATTGGATTCCGGGCAGGGCCAGGATGCCCTCTACAAACCTGATAAGGATGTTTGGCGAATAGAACTGCGTTCTAAGCAATTTTTAACCCACAGTTCACACTGACTTAATATCCATCCTCTATAATCATGGTAAGGATAGGACAATTGTTCATACTTCCGCTATAGCAAAGATATTATCCTGTGTCCAGACCCTGACGCAAAAATACTTGGGCTAATGACGTGGGGGCGGCGACCAACGGGGGGTTCACCGAATACTTACCATCAGGAAGATTGTTTTACAAAGTTATAATCATATCTTAATACGGTAAGTGCATATTATTTGACAGGAAGGCGATACTGCATAAAGAAGGTGTTCAGATTTTGAAACTGGCTATTTTTACAGATACCTACTTACCGCAGGTAAATGGGGTGGCCAGGACGGTAGCCGAATATCTTCATATTTACGCGAGAGAGATGTTCCATGTTTAATTTTTGCCCCGGAATGTGGTCCATCGCCACCTGATAGCGAGAACGTCCATACTTCTTCTACTATTGGCTTTCCTTTCTACCCGGGGTGCAAGATTGCCCTACCATCTTACGGTAAGATCTCTCAAATTCTCCAAAAGTTTAAGCCTGATCTCGTTCATGTGGTAACAGAGTTTTCCATGGGCCTATATGGTCTGAAATACGCCAGGGAACATCACCTGCCCAACCACCCGCTTTAAAGGCGCTGGCCAATTGCCGGGTAATCTCCCTGCCCTTAAGTTTGAGGCTGTGGCTCGCTAGGTTGTGTCCCGAGTACGACCCATACCTTAAAGCCTGGCCCCAAACGGCGAATGATTATGCGGGGCGGGAAAGCACGAACAGGCGTCTCCGCACCAGACTGCGCCGTCACATGGCCGCCGGACGCTGGTTGGACGCCTATGAGTTGTGGTGGGCATCCCGGCGGCCGGCAACCCGCAGGCGCCTGACTTTACCGCTATACGGTTTCCTGGGCGGCGACCGCCATCCTTTCCGCGCTACCTTCGGTGTCTTCGTCTGGAGCGGCCTGTTACACGCCTTATGGTATCCATTGCTTCCAGTATACGTGTGGTTGGCTTCCAGGAACCAGGCTTTAGCGGCCTTTTCAGGCATTTGGTTGGCCTACAGCCTTCTGGGTCTGCCGGTAGCCGTAAACAAAAGGCTCAAAATATGGTCCCGATTACGACAATGATCTTAAAACCTGGACCTAAACGTACATGACTACGCAAACGGGAAAGTACGAATGGATGTACCATGCTACGCTGCCTCATGCCCGCCGGACGCAAGAGCTACTTCGTCGAACAGACTGCCCTCCGCAAGTGCGTACAAGGGTGGAATCTCAAATCGAAAAACATTTCTCCTGATGGAAACACAGCCCAGATAAGTCAGGTACTTTGACCCCGGCATAGGATTGTGGAAAATGCGTTGAGACAGTATAAGGATTGTAGGTTACAAGCGCTGATCGATATAATTGGAAGTAAGTTAGCTTATAAGGCAATATGAAAAACCCTGCTTTAGTGTAGGGTTTTTCCTGTCTACTTCAAAACTCCCAATAAAGGAATAAAAATTTCCGTAAAATAGGACTAAACCTGTAATATGCCTCTAACATGGGCAAAATGTTCTAGACATAAATCTCAGTATGCGGGTTAATAATAAGAACAACAAAAAGGAGGTGATTTTAAATGGCGGCAGGACAGAGGTCGAACCGGAGGTTGTTCAATTCCCCGGGCCTGGAGCAGTTCAAGTATGAAACGGCGCGGGAACTGGGCATCAATTACCAGCCCGGCATGTATATGGGTGATGTGCCGGCCCGTCAGAACGGTGCCATCGGCGGGAACATGGTGAAAAAGATGATTGCCTCGTACGAGCAGAGTCTCGCCAGCGGCAATGCTCCGGCTACCCCGGCGGTGACGAACCGGACGATGACTCCTTAAGTTAAAGGGAGATGCTCGAGCGATGAGCCTTGGCGGCAGGGTTACATGCTACCGGGTGCCCGGGACGCAAAGCTTTGTCGGCTCGGCCCCGGGCTGGCCCTGACGCACTAGAGGACCGCGTCTGGTAACATGTCCTCGCCTGGAGTTCCGAAGCCGGTGTGGGAGTGGATAAGAATTTCTACACCGGTTTCAGGAACCGGGCAGGAAAACGGGAAGCAGGGTTTACCCTGCTTCTTATCATTGGAGGTAAAGACCGAATTCCCCTGGGTCTATGGAGGGATGAAGCGCGAGCGATATACCGCCCGCCACCACCATGGCGGCATTTTTGATCAAGCTGTCGATTTCCTTCGGTGTTACCGTCATTTCCCCGCCGAAAGGTTTCAAGACTTCACCGACCAGCTTGTTGGTAAAGTCCGGCGGCAGGCTCCGGAAAACTCGGTATAGTTCCGGCGAGCTCTTGAACTCGTCCATCAGCCGGTCGATGGCGTCGGAAGCTATCACGGCCGCGTTGACGACCGTGGGGATGCCCACTGCAACCACCGGCACACCCAGAGTCTCGCGATTGAGGCCGGCACGCTGGTTGCCAATGCCGGAGCCGGGGTTGATACCGGTATCGGCCAGTTGAATGGTTGTGCCAATCCTCTCAACGTTGCGGGCAGCCAAAGCGTCGATGGCTATGATCAACTCGGGCTTGACCTTTTCCACGACTCCCTGGACGATCTCGACCGTTTCGATGCCTGTGATGCCCAATACTCCGGGAGCCAGGGCGCTGACCGATCGCATGCCGCTCCTTATCTCCTGCGGGGTAAGGCGGTACAGGTGTCTGGTCACCAGACTCATGTTGATCACCTTGGGACCCAGGGCATCGGGAGTGGCGTTCCAGTTGCCCAATCCCACCAGCAGGACGTTGGCGTGATCCGGCAGGTGAAAGAGCGAACCCAGTTTCAGACTTAGGAGTTGGGCCATGTCGCGGTGCACTTCGCGGTTGGGATACCTGATGCCGGGTGCCTCAATGGTTATGTAGGTCCCCACCGGTTTTTTCATTATTTCGGCTGCGGAGGGCTCCAAAATCCTGACTACGGTCACGCTTGCTTCGGGATAGTCCTCACGGTCTACCGTTACCCCGGGAATCTCCTGTCCGGTTTGCGCCCGGACCAGGTCGCGTGCTTCCAGGGCCAGATCCAGATTGACGTTGAATGAACTCAAAAACGAGGGCTGCATCAATTTCCCTCCTCTCCCATGCTATTTTTTCCCGGTCGCGTAAAAATATGCGGCAATCCCTTGTAAAAAGGCTTAATTTCTCCAAATGTACGTGTTATAATAACTGTCAACAGGGGGCAGGCGGGTGAATTGCTTAGGATAATCGGCGGGACGGCCCGGGGCCGGCGGCTCAAAGGCCCGGGCGCGTTGCACCTGCGGCCGACGGCCGAACGGGTCCGGGAAGCCTACTATAACATCGTGGCACCGGTGGTGGCGGGCGGCGTTTTCCTTGATCTGTTTGCCGGCACCGGCTGCATGGGCATTGAAGCTTTAAGCAGGGGCGCGCGCGAGGCCCATTTCGTGGAAGGTCACCCGGCGGTTGCCGGACTGATCCGGCACAACTTGGAACTGGCCGGTTTTAGCGGCAGCGCCCGGGTTCACCGTAGCGATGTGCAGCGCTGGCTGGTTGCTGGTCAGGTTCCGGCCTGCGATTTGATCTTCATTGATCCCCCTTACGGCAGGGGAGAAGTGGTGCCGGCCCTGGTCGCGATTGCCCGGACCGGGGTACTGGCCCCGGGCGGTCTGGTCGTGGCAGAGACCGACCGCCGCGAGGACCTGCCCGAACGGGTAGGGAACATGATGCTCACCCGCCTGGAACGGTATGGCGACACCCTGTTATCTTTTTTTGCGGAGAGGACGGATCATTGATGCGGCTTGCTATCTACCCGGGAAGCTTTGACCCCATCACATTCGGCCATCTGGACATTATCGAAAGAGCGGCCGGTTTATTTGACCGGCTGGTGGTATCCGTCTCCCTTAACTCGGTTAAAAATCCTCTGTTTACAGTGGACGAGCGGCTGGCCATGCTCAGGGAGGTGCTGGTCGCGTATCCGAATGCCAGCCCCGGCTCCTTCACCGGCCTAACGGTGAAATATGCCCAGCAAGCCGGGGCGCAGGCCTTGATCCGGGGGCTGCGCGCTATTTCCGACTTCGAAAACGAGTTTATGATGGCCCTGACCAACAAGAAGCTGGTTCCTTCGGTGGAAACCATCTTCTTAATGACCAGGGCGGAGTTTTCCTTCATCAGCTCCAGCGCGGTCAAGGAAGTGGCGTCCTTCGACGGTTGTGTGCGGGATATGGTGCCGCCTTCGGTGGAGACGATGCTCAAGTCCAAATTCGGCGGTCTGAAGGGCTAAGGAGGTTTTGACAGATAATGGAGATGTTTGAGTTGCTCAACGAACTGGAAGAACTCGTTGAGGGCAGCCCGCGTATTCCGATGACCCGGCGCATCCTGGTTGACGAAGAAAGGATTTTGGAGTCTTTAGACCGGATCCGCACGGCCCTGCCCGAGGAGATGCGCCAGGCCAAATGGGTGGTGCAGGAGAGGGAGAAGGTGCTGGGCGAATCACGTAAGGAAGCCCAACGAATCATGGAAAGCGCCCAACGGGAAGTCGACAAAAAGGTCGACGAAACGGAGATAACCTCCAAGGCCCGGGAGATGGCCGAAGAAGTCATACATAAGGCGGAGAAGATGGCCTGGGATATTAAGCAAGGCGCCCACGAGTACGCGGACGATTTACTGCACACCCTGCAGGAGAGACTGGAAAGGGTGTCCGCGGAGGTGCAGGAAGGGCGTACCGAACTTAAGGCCATAAAGCCGGGGTCTTGAGTTCCTCCCCCGACCCACCTGCGGTGGGTGCCCGAAATCCGGGGGATTCCAGGGTCGAACCCTGATGGGCTTCCCTCTAAGCGGTGGTTTGCACTGCCGCTTTACTTTTCTTCCGGATCGGGATGGGCGGTTTCTTTCGCGGGGTGTTCAGCACCCTCATCCGGTGCGGGTTGAGCACGACGGCCTTATCGAGCAGCGAGAAGTCGGCGTCCGGCCTGTACTTCCGTATAATGTTCGCCGCGCCGTTGACGTCGGCGTTGATGCAGCCTTTTCTGGCACGATACAGCCCTCGGGTGATCCGCCGGCCGCTGAAAACGTGCTCTGTGGCGCTCCCCGGTACGTATACCGGAACGATGTCCCGGTCCAGGAAGCTCGCCTTGCTAGTGTAGCTCTCCTCGACTTCGGTGCATACTATTCCATGTCTCTCGCACAGGTTTTTCAGCAGGCGCCGGAACTTCCAGAAGGGTATCTGCACGAAGTTCTGGTTGTTGACGTGCCCAATGTTGATGCCCTGCTTCTGATCTTTGTTCACGCCGACGACGAGGGTTCCGATTTCCTGGGTGATACAGAATTCTACGATGTACCGGGCGGCCTTGCGCATATAGTCCGTGGTGAAGTTTTCCCGATCACCGCCAGGCAGGCCATCTTGCGGGTTTCATCCTTCCCGCCGCGCAGGTCGTTGATCGATTGTAGCCGTGCCCTCTCCTTGTTGTACCACTGGTTTGATGCTTTGAGCCGCCGACCGTCGATCAAAAATACGTGTCCCGTCGTAGAAACGCAGGCCACCAGGTTGTTCACCCCCTGGTCGATGCCCATGATCCGGTTTCGATCCAGGGAGGGTTGATTGGCCGGCCCGATGTTGTTCGAGACAAACTCCACTTCAAAGAAGCGGGCGTTGTGGGCCGGAGTGATGCGTACCTCCCGAACGGATTGACCGTTGATCCGGATAGGGAACGGGAACCTGATCTCCTTCGCGCCAGAGTTTTCCTTCATAAAGGCGTGAGACAACGGAAGCCGCAGGTAGCCGTCACCTATGCTGATGGCGTTTGTGGACAGCACCATCTGAAAGTAGCCGTCCTTCTCCAGGTAGCGTGGAATACGGACCTTTTCCGATGGGTATTCCCCATTGGTTGCTTTCTCCTTGAGCGCCAAGAAACTCTTGAACGACTGGGTGGCCATCCGGATGATCTGCTGGGCGACCCCGGCCTGAAGCATTTTGAAGTTTTCGTTTTCTTTGCACAGCTTGCAGTTTTTGGAGTAGCTCAGCAGTTCGCCGGTCGCGAAGTATTGCTGCCTTATGTTGTACAGGGCGACGTTGTATAGGTTTTTTGCATAACGGCAGAGGGTCTGGAGCACGGCGTACTGCTCGTTTGTTAAGTGCTTGATACGGTTCTTTTGAGTTGCGAACATCTGGCGGCTTTCGGGGCATCGAACCCCTTAGCCGCCCGGCCTTATATCTCCATGGATGAATCCAGGGGCTTTACGGCCCGTCTTGGTAACCCCCGGCTCAGGCCTTAAGTCAGGCTGGCCAGGATATCCTGCCAGTGGCAATAGGTGCTGATATTGTCTTTGGCCACGGCAATAGCCTCCTGGTCTGCCGGCCTGATGTGGTGGGATATGTCTTTCAGCCTTTCAACAGCCGAGTACGTATCCTGGTGAACCAGGATAAGCGGCACCCCTTTTTCTTCCGCCCGGGCGATCAGCTTGACGTCCGGATAGAGGCCGCCGGTAAGGATGACGGCCGAAGTGCTGGTTTCCAGGGCGGCCAGGGCCAGGTCGGCGCGGTCGCCGCCCGTGACTACCGCCTTGTTGGGGGAGCGCCGCAGGTAACTGATCGCGCTTTCAATGGTCATGGCCCCCACGACGACATCCTCCACCCGCAGGTGCAGGTTGTGTTCGCCCGCCAGGATCTCCCCGCCCAGTGCTTGATGAATCTCCTCGACCGTAGGTGCGGTCATGGCCGGCTGAACCGGAATGATTCCCACGCTAACGTAGTTTTTCTCAGCCAGAAGAGGCTCGTAGACCCCCTGGATTTTCGCCAGCAGCGACCGGGGCACGTTGTTGAACAGGGTACCCACCACCGGAATGTTCCTCAACGCTAGGTATTCGTTGTAGAATATGGCTTGGTCTGCACTATAATCGTTTTCCACCCTGGCTACCACGAGGACCGCCGCGTTAAAGGCCAGGGCCAGAGAGGCGGCATCCAGTTGCAAGCCGCTTCCCACATAAGGAGCAGCCGGACTGCTGATCAACACAATGTCCGAGTACGCGGCCACCTGCTGGTAGGCTTGAACCATCCGGTCCTTCAGCTGGGACAGGGACTGCCGGTGGGATAGGTAGGAAGGTCCCGCCATAAAGGGCATAATTGTTTCGGGTGGAACGTCCGGGCTCATCACTCCCTGCATGAGGGCGGCCTCCTCGTCCATCTGCCCGGATGAGGCCGGGCAGCCAACCGGCTTGAAGAAGCCCACCCGGTAGCCCTGTTCCCGGAAGTTCAGGGCCAGGCCCAGTGCCACGGCCGTGTGATCGCACCCCGGCGTATTCAAAAGGTACAGGTTCTTCAATGTCATTCCCTCGCTTTTTTACAGGCTTACCGTTATCTTGATGTCCAGGGCGGCTATGCCCTGGGCGTAAGCAAACACAGGGTTGATATCCATTTCTGCAATTTCGGGGAAGTCCCGCACCAGTACGGCCACCCGCCCAATGGTCCGGGCCACCGCCTCCAGGTCGGCCGGCGCCTCCCCCCGGTAACCCCGGAGCAGGGTGAAGGCCCTGGTCTCCTTGATCATCTCCTGTATTTCTCCCGGGGTAAGCCCTTGCGCCAGCCGGAAGGATACGTCCTTGAGCAGGTTGACGTAAATGCCGCCTAGACCGAAGGCTATGAGGTGGCCGAACTGGAGATCCCGGTTGACGCCGACGATAAGTTCCACTCCCGGTGGCATCATCTTCTGTACTTCGATGCCGTAGACGACGCTGAGCGGGAACTGGTCCAGCACGTTGTTCATGATTTTGTTATATGCTTCCTCTACCGCCGGACCGTTTTCCAGGCCGACCATTACGCCGCCGATATCGCTCTTGTGCATGATTTTGGGCGAAGCCACCTTGAGGACCACCGGGTAGCCCATTTCCCCGGCTAGGTGGACGGCTTCCTCGGGAGTGGCGGCCAGGGCGGTGGGAGCAGTGGTAATACCGTATGCCTGGGCCACGCGGACGGCCTCGCTGCCGAGGAGAACCGGCCGGTGCTCTTCTTTGACCCGGGTCAGGATGCCGCTCACTGTGGTTGCATCCACATCGTCGTAATCTATCCCGGCAGGGTCTTCCATAGCGAGCGTGCTGGCGCGGTAGGTAAAAAGCCCCTTCAGGGCCCGGATTCCCGGCTCGGGAAAGGTAAAGGCGGGGATGCCCTTGGCCCGCAGCAAGGCGGCACCACTGTCCAGCTGCGGACCGCCCATGAAGGCAGCCACCACCGGTTTATCCGGGTGAAGCGCCGCACATTCGACCAGGGACTCCGCCGTAGCCTCCGGTTCGGTAGTGGCGGCAGGGCAGGTCATGACCAGCATGGCATCCACGTTGCCATCAGCCAGCACGGCTCCCATGGCCTGCCGGTAACGGTCCGCGTGAGCGTCGCCCAGGACATCGACCGGGTTGTACACGTTGGACTCGGCCGGTAGAAACCCACGCAGGGCCTCGATGGTCGGGCGTTCGAACCGCGCCATCTGCAAGCCTTCCTTTTCGATGCTGTCGGTGGCCACAATGCCGGGACCGCCGGAGTTGGTGACCACCGCGACCCGGTTACCGGCCGGTACGGGTTGAGTGGCGAAGACCGTAGCCAGGTCGAAAAGTTCGGCCATGCTGCCGGCCCGGATCACCCCGCAGTGGCGGAAAGCGGCTGAGTAGGCCACGTCGCTGCCCGCCAGGGCGCCGGTGTGAGAGGACGCCGCCTGGGCCCCGGCCTGGCTGATGCCCGATTTCAGGATGATAATCGGTTTTTGGCGGGAGGCCTCACGGGCCACCTGGACAAAGCGGGGCCCGTCGGTCACGTCTTCTATATAGCAGAGGATGACTCTGGTCTCCGGATCCCTGGCCGCCTCCTCGATGAAGTCGGCCTCGTTTAAATCGGCCTTGTTGCCCAGACTCACGAAACGGGAAAAGCCCAACCCGGTCTGAAAACTCCAGTCCAGAATAGCTACCACGAAGGCGCCGCTCTGGGAGATGAAGGCGATCCTTCCCGGCCGGGGAAAAGAACCGGCGAAGGAGGCGTTGAGCGGGGTATGGGTGTCCATCACTCCCACGCAATTGGGACCCACCATGCGTACCCCGTAGGTCCGGCAAATGTCCAGAAGCTCCTTTTCCCGGGCCATGCCTTCCCGGCCGGTCTCCTTGAAACCCGCCGTCACCACCACCAGATACTTGATACCCGCCCGGGCACAGTCTTCGGCCACCCGGGCCGCGGCCTGGGCCGGCACGGCCACCACCGCCACCTCGGGTACCTGAGGCAGGCCGGCCGGGCTCTGGTAGCAGGGAAGCCCCTCCAACTCCTGTTCCCGCGGGTTGACCGGGAAAATCCGGCCGGGGAAGCCGCACTTTTGCATGTTCCGCAAAATGGCGTTGCCAATTTTGGCCGGGTCCTTGGAGGCCCCCACAATGGCGACAGCTTGGGGCCTAAAGAGGTTGGTTAAATTCAATACATTTCACCGCGATCATTTTTTGATGTCTTGTGGTCGTTTTCCCTGTTTATCCCCTGACAGTATAGCACGGGGCGGGAAAATCGTCCAGTACTTGGAATATTTATAGACTTTTAAGATTTGTCTCAATTTTTACTTTTACCTGATAGGGCCAAAAACATGCGCCGGGTGAGTTGAAAAAGTAGCGCGGCGACCAGCAACGCCAGAAAAAGGCCCAGTTCCTCCAGGGTCAGGAGCCAGCCGGGCAGTTGGGTGAAGTGGTAGCCGGGCGCCGCCAGGGCCGGCCAGGCCAGGTCGCCCCACCGGCCGTGCTCCAGGAAAAGTGCGGTGTAGAAGGCGGCCAGGCCCGATTGGATGAGGCGGCTGACCATGAAGACGGACATCCTCAAGTCGGTTCCGGCAATCAGGGTGGCTACCTGGGTGTGTACGCAAAGGCCGCTCCAACCGAGCATAACGGCAATGACCAACAGCTTCTGGGACAGGCTGGCGGCTGCAGCGGCAGCCAGTTGGCTGCCCATGGTAATTTCGAAAAAGCCGCTGGCCAAGGCGGTCAAGAGAGGCTGCGGCAGGTGCAGGGGCCCCAAGGGTCCGGCGAGCCAGCGGGCGAGCAGGCCTATCATACCGGCGGCGGTAAACAGGCGGATCAGGACGGCAAAGAGGACGATGAAACCACCGATGTTCATGAGGTTTTCCAGGGATGTCCTGACTGCGTCTCCCAGTATCTTGCCCGCGGGCCGCGTATCGGCGGCCTGTCTGAGGCGCATCGCCGTCCAGGCCCGGGCGAAAACCGGACCGTCTGCGGTGCGCCTGATTCCTTTTTCTTCGCCTCTCCCGTAAAAGCGTAAGCCGAGTCCCAGGGTGAAGTTGGCCAGGTAATGGGCGCCGAGAATCAGCGCGCCGACACCCGGGTTGCCCAGCATGCCCACGGCCACCGCCACAAGCATAAACAGCGGGGAGGAATTGTTGGTAAAACTCATCAGACGTTCGCCTTCGCAACGGGAGCAGAGGCCCTCCTGCCGGAGCCGGGCGGCCAGGAGGGCTCCGATGGGGTAGCCCGAGGTGTAACCGGCGGCCACCACCAGCGAACCGGCCCCGGGTACGTTGAACACCGGCCGCATGACCGGTTCCAGCAATTCGCCCAGAAAATGCACCACGCCAAGGCTCATGAACAGCTCGGAGACGATGAAGAAAGGCAGGAGCGACGGAAAAACGATATTCCACCAGGCATGCAGGCCGGCCGTCGCCCCGGCGAACACTACCGCCGGCCTGGCAATCATGAGGACGGCCAACAGCATGGCGGAAAACGCCAGGAATAGACGGCCGTGGGAGCCACGTGCCGGGTTGGTGGCGGGGATAAACGGCATGAAAGGATCCCTCCGCTGTCAGGTATACTCTTTCATATTTGGGCGGCGCTTCCGGTAGAACGACCGGGCGAGTTTCCAGCCGCTTTCCCCGTGGCGCAACCCTGACCATGGGAATCGGCGAACCTGCGGCAGCGTCAGGAGGCCCTGGTCGGCATTTTTGCCGGTTGCCGCGTCCCCCATTTTCTAGGGGAAAAGAGGCTGAACCGTTGACAGCCGGCTATCCCCGCTGTAATATATATTAAGAATAATTAAAATATTAATATGACGTGGCGACTATGCCGCCGGGGACGGAAGAAAGCAAGCCGCCGGACCGGCCCCGTTGCCTTTTTCGGGGGGATCGTCTCCCGCCGGGGAGCGGCGGTTGACCATCAAATAGTCGGGATCACTTTCGCTGGTAATACATGCCGGCGTACCGGGTAATCGTCGTATAATCTTCTGAGTATTCTATTTTATTCTGGTTGCAATTTACCCTGATTGATGATAGTATTGACGTAGACTAAGATGTTAGGTTATGGAAAATATACAGCGAAATAACTGTCAACTAAGACTGTAGAAGAACATGCGGGATTATGCTGACTAATATCTCTGATACCAATGGAATCGCCAGTTTTTTCAGGGGATATAGCAAGTTGTTTCGCTACCGATATAGATAACCGGCACACGAGTTCCGCACAACTGCACTTGTTTACCCGGCACGGCCGGGGGCGGTGTGTATGCGGGCCGGTGGTTCGGGCTGAAAGGAGAGAGGAGAAGTCTTCATGTCTGACGAAAGCAAGGGAGGGGCGCCGGTTGGAGCGGCTCTTGTGGTGGGTGGCGGAATTGTGGGTATGCAGGCCGCCCTCGACTTGGCCGAGGCCGGCTTCAAAGTTTACCTGGTGGAGCGTTCGCCGGCCATAGGCGGCAATATGGCCAGGCTGGACAAGACTTTCCCCACCAACGACTGTTCCATGTGCACCATGTCGCCGCGCCTGGTGGAATGCGGGCGCCACGACAACATTGAGATTCTCACGGGGGCGGAACTGGTCGGGCTCACCGGGGAACCCGGTCACTTCGAGGCTGCCGTAATCAAGCACGCCCGTATGGTCGACCTCGAAAAGTGTATCGGTTGCGGGGCCTGTGCCCAGTCCTGTCCTCAGGAACTGACGAATGAATTCGATTTGGGCCTTTCCAGCCGGGCAGCTATTTTCAAGCGTTATCCGCAGGCCTTTCCCAATGCCTACGCCATCGATACGGACCAGTGCCTGGGCTGCGGTTCCTGCCAGGAGGCCTGTCCCGCCGATGCCATTGACCTGGAGATGGAGGACGAGGAAGTTACGTTGCCGGTGGGAGCGGCCGTCCTGACCACCGGTTTCGAGCCTTTTGACGCCAGCCGCCTGGGCGAATTCGGCTACGGCCGCTATCCCAATGTGGTGACCGGGCTGCAGTTCGAGCGGATGATCAGCGCTTCCGGTCCTTCCCACGGACACCTCCAGCGTCCTACCGACGGCACGTTGCCGGGCCGGGTGGCCTGGCTGCAGTGTGTCGGTTCGCGGGACCGTTCCCGCGGCCAGAGTTGGTGCTCTTCGGTCTGCTGCATGTATGCCACCAAACAAGCCTTGGTCGTCAAGGAGCACCACCCCGAGATGGAAGCCGCCGTTTTTTACATCGACATGCGGGCCTTCGGCAAGGACTTCGAGAAGTATTGGGAGCGGGCCAAAAGGACCGGGATCCGCTATGAGCGCTGTGTCGTCTCCGGGGTCCGGCAGAAACCGGATACCAAACAACTTAGACTGAGATTCCGTACCCCCCAGGGTGAATTAAAGGAAGAGCTCTTCGACATGGTGGTACTCTCCACTGGTCTGGCACCTCCCGGGGGTACGCGGGAACTGGCCGTCGCGGCAGGGGTGGATCTGGACGAAAACGGCTTCATCCAGACGCACGGCACCCATCCGACCGGCACCAGCCGGCCCGGTGTTTTCGCCGCAGGGGCGGTGGTAGAACCAAAAGATATACCCCAAGCGGTGGCGGAGGCCAGTGCGGCGGCTTCGGAAGCGGCCCGCCTTCTGGCGCCGGCCCGGAACAGTATGGCCAGGACCCGGCAGTATCCGCCCGAGCGCGACGTTACCGGGGAGGATCCGGCCGTGGGGGTCTTTATCTGCCATTGCGGCCGCAACATCGGCTCGGTGGTTCGTGTGCCCGACGTGGCGGAGTGCGCCCGGAAACTGGACGGCGTTGTTCACGCCGAAGAACTCCTTTTTGCCTGCGCCCAGGACAGCATCAAGAAGATCAAGGAACGTATCGTCGAGCACGGCTTGAACCGGGTGGTGGTAGCATCGTGCAGCCCGCGAACCCACCGTCCCCTGTTCCAGGAGACCCTCCGGCAGGCCGGTTTGAATTCTCACCTCTTTGAAATGGCCAATATCCGGGACCAGTGTTCCTGGGTCCATCAGGATAAGCACGACGAGGCGACCAGGAAGGCCATCGATCTCGTGCGCATGGCCGTGGCCAAGGCTCGCCTCCTGCAGCCGGTGCACCACGTGCCGGTCGGGGTGGAAAAAACCGCTCTGGTGGTGGGCGGTGGCCTGGCCGGTCTCACAGCGGCCGAAAACCTGGGCGGTCAGGGCTATGCCGTCCACCTGGTGGAACGCACCGGGGAATTGGGCGGGATAGCGCGACGGATCCAGCGGGGCTTAAACGGGGAGGATGTAGCGGGTTACCTGGACGCTTTGACGGAAAGCGTCTCCCAAAACTCCTGGGTGACTCTTCATACCGGGCGGCAGATTGCGTCCGTCACCGGCTACAGGGGCAATTTCGTCAGCACGTTGGACAACGGGGAAACGATTGCCCACGGCGTGGCTATTCTCGCCACCGGAGGGCAGCCCTACCGTCCCACCGAGTACATGTACGGGTTGGACGAGCGCATCGTGACCAGCCTGGAATTGCAGGACAAACTGCCATCCCTGCCCGCGAACACCGCGGACACGGTTGTTTTCATCCAGTGCACCGGCTCCCGGGAACCGGGCCGGCCATACTGCAGCCGTGTTTGCTGCGGCCGCTCGGTAAACATGGCCCTGGCCCTGAAGGAGCAAAACCCGTCGCGGAGCGTGTTCATTCTGTACCGCGACGTGCGGACCTACGGTTTTCTGGAAGACCTTTACGCCCGGGCCCGGGAAGCGGGTGTACAATTCATCCGGTTCGAACCGGAAGCCAAACCCCAGATATCCAGGGATGGCTCCGACCTTCTGGTGAGCGTGTTTGACCAGGTGCTGCAAAGGGAACTCGCCATCCGGGCCGACCTGTTGTGTCTGGCCGAAGCGATTCTGCCCGGGGATTCGAACCGGCAACTGGCCCAATTGTTCAAGGTGCCCCTCAACGAGGACGGTTTCTTCCTGGAGGCGCATATGAAGCTGCGGCCGGTGGATTTTGCCTCCGAAGGGATTTTCATGGCCGGAGTCGCGCACAGTCCCAAAAACCTGAGCGAAAACATCGCCCAGGCCGGGGCGGCGGCCTCCCGGGCCGGAAGCCTGCTGGCCAAGGATAAGCTGGAATCCCACGGCGTAGTTGCGGTGGTGGAAACGGAGAAATGTGCCGCCTGTCTGACCTGCGTCCGTCTGTGTCCCTACCAGGCCCCGAGGATAAAAAATGATAAAGCCGAAATTGAACCGGTGATCTGTCAGGGCTGCGGCACCTGTGCGGGCGAGTGCCCGAACAAGGCCATCAAACTGCAGAGTTATAACGATGAGATGCAGGTGGCCCTGCTGGACGGACTCTATTCTCCCGCCGGCACCGGGGAGCCGGATGTTTTGCAGGAAACGGCCGGCAATCACTGCGCCTGAAGAAAATCTCATAGCCAACCCCCGGGGAGACCCGGGGATTTTTTTCGGCTAAAGCGAGGCTCAAAGGCGGGTCAAAAAGGCGGGGGCTCTTGTTTACGAAAAAAGTATAGAATGGACTTGTTTTCCCCCGGCTGATATGGTAACATATTGAGCGATTGAACCCGCAAATTTTTTTGAAGGAAGGACTGGGCCATGCAACTGGTGGTGACCCCGAAGGCGCAGGAGGCGCTGAAGGATTTTGTGGCGAAAAGGAACATAGCCGAACCGATCATCAGGGTTTACATGCTGGAAGGTGGCTGAGGGGGGCCCAGTTACGGCCTGGCTTTGGACAAGTCAGTTCATGACGAGGATACTTCTTTCGATGTCGGCGCCATCAAGTTTGTGGCCGATCCCAAGTTAGCCTCCATTCAGGACAATTTTACCGTCGATTACCAGAAGTCCTGGCTGGGTGGGGAGGATTTCGTGGTCTCCCGGGAGAAAAGCGGGGGGAACGGCTGCGGCGGAGGATCCTGTAGCTGCTCCTGATCGACAATGTATGGTAAGCGGGCCGGCCCGGGCACCCATCGCAGATGGGTCGGGCCGGCTTTTTTTTTCGTTCCGGAAATCACCCGCCAAACCAAACCGTGGCTTAGTCGTAGCGGCTAGGCCAGACCATTGGAGCGTACGGGAGCTGATGTTGTCCATTGGTGCATCAGGACATTTGTCCTGACGTAAAGGTGACATTCCGCCCATGCCTTAGGGACAAATGACAATTGGCAAGAGATCGCTATTGTCAGATAATATTTATGACAAAGGGAGCGCAATCACAAACAGTGTCTTTGCTGGATATCCGTGGAAAGAACGTTTCATGGTCTCCTAAGAGAATAGGGACCGGGGGCACCACTGGCGGAACGGCAGGGCAACGTCAAAGTAAATTTATTTCTAGGAACGGCCTAATTGGAAGATCCTGACGTGGCATTCCCCCCGCCGATATGGTATGCTCGTTCCTATGGGAAGTTATGTCGTAATATCCAACGGAAACGTGGAAAGCCCA
>DATKUX010000113.1:0-9604 GCA_035530395.1 Spirochaetia bacterium | reverse complement strand
CTCGGGGCGGGGGTCGGCGATTTGGTGGTCTGCGACCGGCAGGGCGCCATCAACAGGGAGCGCAACCTGGATGTTCCCTCCAAGGTATGGCTGGCCGAGCATACCAACCGGGAGGGGAGAAAGGGACCGGTGCGGGAGGTGGTTGCCGGCGCCGATGTCTTTGTCGGCGTTTCCGGACCCGGGGTCCTGGTCCGCGAGGACGTTCTGCGCATGGCGCCCCAGCCGGTCGTGTTTGCCTTGGCCAATCCCGAACCGGAAGTGGACCCGGAGACCATTTACGACATAACCGGGGTGCTGGGTACCGGACGGTCCGATTATCCCAACCAGATTAACAACGTCCTGGCCTTCCCCGGGGTTTTCCGGGGTGCCCTGGACTGCCACGCGCGGTCCATCAACGAGGAAATGACTCTGGCGGCGGCGCGGGCTTTGGCCGAAAGTGTGAAGGAAGCGGAAATGGCCACCGATTATATCATTCCCTCGGTCTTCAGCCCTGACGTGGCCCAGAGAGTGGCTAAGGCGGTACAGGAGGCCGCGGTGCGCACCGGTTCGGCGCGCAAGCTCCCTAAGGTTAGGGAGAGTTTCGAGCATTAAGCATCTTGGGAGGGATTGTTAGTGGCTTTAAGCAAGAGTTCGGTGAAGGTGCCGGCCGGGGTGCCGGACAGCGTACACGGAACTTACACCGGCAACTTTCTGGCCATCACCCGCGGTAGCGGCAACCTGATGCTCTTTGCCGGGGATCAGAAAGTGGAGCACTTGAACGAGGACTTTTACGGATCAGGGATCGCTGAGGATGACGGTGACCCTGAGCATCTCTTCCGCATTGCCGCTGGTGCTGAAATCGGGGCGTTTGCCAGCCAACTCGGCCTGATTTCCCTGTACGGGCGTGATTATGCCGCGGTTAACTACATCGTCAAGTTAAACTCCAAGACGCCCCTGGTGGGCACAACGTTGCGCGATCCGCTCAGCCGCCAGTGGGTGGACGTGGACCAGGTCATGGACCTGAAGCGTGACGCGGGTTTGTCCATAGCCGGCGTCGGCTACACCATCTATCTGGGGAGCGAGTTCGAGACCGAGATGCTATACGAGGCGGCCCAGATCATACACCGGGCCCACCGGTTCGGCCTGGTCACCGTGCTGTGGATCTATCCGCGCGGGCGGGCCGTCGGGAATGAAAAGGATCCCGCGCTGATCGCCGGGGCCTGCGGGGTGGCAGCCTGCCTGGGCAGTGACTTCGTCAAGGTAAACTATCCGGAGCAGGAAGGGGCCCGGCCCGAGGATATTTTCCGTCCGGCCGTGCGGGCGGCCGGACGTTGCGGCGTGGTCTGCGCCGGCGGATCCAGCACGGACGTGCGCTCCTTTTTGACGCGCCTGCGGCAGCAGATATTCGTCAGCGGCGCCCGCGGCAACGCCACCGGCCGCAATGTCCACCAGAAGCCGCTGGAGGAGGCCATCCGCATGTGCAACGCCATCTCGGCCATCACGATCAAGGGTATGAGTGTGGACCAGGCCATGGCGGTTTACGCCGGGGAAACGCCGTTGGTTTTGGAGGGTTACGGTGCCGGGGTCCATTGACTGGCCCTCCCTGGCGGAGGAGACAGCGGCCAGGGTCGCGCCGGTATGGCAGGAGGTGGACCGCCGGGTCCTGGCTAACACGGCCAGGGTGCTGGCGGCCTTTCAGGAGTGCCGGGTAAGCGAGTACCACTTTCACGGCAGTACCGGGTACGGGTACGGCGATGCAGGACGTAATACGCTGGAGGCGGTGTTCGCGCGGGTTTTCGCTGCTGAAAGGGCTCTCGTGCACCCTTCGATCGTTTCCGGAACCCACGCCCTGGCCATAACGCTGCTAGGCCTTCTGACGCCGGGCGAGGAACTGCTGTCGCCTTACGGGGCACCGTACGACACCCTGGAGGGCGTGATCGGCCGGTCCGGTGGTCCGCCCGGTTCTCTGTCCAGCCTGGGTATTTCCTATCGGCAGGTGGACCCCTTGCCGGACGGTACCCCCGACTGGACAGCCATTGAACAGGCGGTCAACGCGCGGACCGGGGTGGTCCTCCTGCAGCGTTCGGGCGGTTACAGCGCCCGGCCGGCCCTGGATCTGGCCGCTGTGGGGGAATTGACCGCTTTCGTGCGGCGATGCAAGAAGGTTCAGTTGGCGGTAGTGGTGGACAACTGTTACGGTGAGTTCGTGGAAGCGGCCGAGCCGCTGGCCGTGGGCGCCGACCTGATCGCGGGATCGTTGATCAAAAACCCGGGCGGGGGCCTGGCCCCCGCCGGTGGGTACGTGGCCGGCCGGGCCGGCCTGGTGGAACGGGCCGCGGCCCGGCTTACCGCACCGGGCCTGGGCGGAGCGGTCGGCCCTGCTCCTGGGGGGTGGCGGCTCCACTTTCAGGGGCTTTTCCAGGCGCCCCATGCGGTGGGCGAGGCCCTGAAAGGGGCTGTTTTTACCGCCTGCCTGGCGCAAGCCTTAGGTCTGGTCAGCCGGCCGGCCTGGGATACGCCGCGCACCGACATCATTCAGGCCGTGGACCTGGGCCGGCCGGAACTGGTGCAGGCCTTCTGCCGTGGCCTGCAGAGTCATTCCCCGGTGGATGCCCACGTGGTGCCGGAGCCTGGCCCGCTGGCCGGCTACGGCGGTCCGGTGATCATGGCCGCGGGGACCTTTGTGCAGGGGGCTTCGCTGGAGCTGACCGCCGATGCTCCTTTCCGGCCCCCGTACACCGTTTACCTGCAGGGCGGTCTTGCGCTGGCCCACGTGCGCTTAGCGGTCCAAGGTGCCCTGCAGGCCGTCCTGGAACTGCTCTAACTGACTGGAAAGCCGTCAACGGGAAGGGGGATGCCGGCGTATGCAGCTAAAACAATTAGAAGCCTTTTTACGGGTGGCGGAGTTGAAGAGTTTTACCAAGGCCGCTCAGCAGCTGTACATGAGTCAGCCGGCCATCAGCTTCCAGATCAAGTCCCTGGAGGAAGACCTCCAGGTCAGCCTCTTCCAGCGGCGGGACAAGAAGGTGTTGCTCACGGAAGCCGGCCAACTGCTTTACCCGGAAGCCAGGCAGATCGTCAAGCACTTCCAGCGGGTCAAGGGCGCCCTGGAGGAATTACGGGGTCTCAAGACCGGGAAATTGACAGTGGGCGGCAGCACCGTGCCCGGTGAGTACATCCTGCCGGCCATGGTCGGCTTGTTCAAAGTGAGCTATCCCGGTATAACGGTCAGTCTGAAAATCGGTGACAGCCGGGAGGTGGCCGCCCGGGTGCGGGAGTGGGATATCGACTTGGGTGTCACCGGGGCTCCGGTGGAGATTGCTGGTCTGAGCTGCACCCGTTGGCTGGCGGACCGGATGATGGTGGTAGCGGCGCCTGGCCGCAAATTCCGGAGGGAACTGGACTTGGCCGGCATGGTGGCCGAGCCGCTGGTGCTGCGGGAGCCCGGTTCCGGGACCCGGCAGGTGCTCGCCCAAAGGCTGGCGGAAGCCGGCCTGTCGCTGGAGGAGTGTCCGCAGGCCATGGAAATGGGTAGCACCAGGGCCGTAATCAGCGCGGTGGAGGCGGGCCTGGGCCTGGCCGTCGTATCCGTCTGGGCAGCGGCGGAGCCGCTGGCCCTCGGACGGCTGGAGGAAGTGGTGGTCGCGGGCTTGAACCTGGAACGCCACTTTTACCTGGTGCGGCACGAGGCCGGCCTGGGCAGCTTCGCGCTGGACGCCTTTTATGATTTCCTGCAGGGGCAAAAGGCGGAGCCGGGGGCCGTCGGGCCGGCGGCAGCAAGCTCTGGGACGCCGGAGAGGCCTTGACTTTGCAGCCCGCGCTAGGGATGGCGGTAGTGATAAAGGGGCGATAATCGCCCCTTTGCTACAAATGGCTGCTTGTTTAAGACTTCAGTCTCTTTTCCAGCGCCTTGAGCTGGGCCGCCAGCTCTGTAGGCAGCTTATCGCCGAAGCTGGCATAGTGTTCACGGATTGATGCGACTTCCCGCAACCAGCCTTCCCTGTCCACACTTAACAATTCAGCCATATCGGCGTCGCTGACAGCGAGTCCGCTACGGTCGACGGCATCTGGGGCCGGCATTAGACCGATCGGAGTCTCGACTGCTTTTCCCGTACCGGTTACCTGCTCAAAGATCCACTTTAGAACGCGGCTGTTCTCGCCATATCCCGGCCAGAGCCATTTTCCATCGCCTGACTTCCGGAACCAGTTCACGTAGAAGATCTTCGGCAATTTGGCGGGATTCGCCTTTGCCCCGATGTTCAACCAGTGCCGGAAGTAATCGCCCATGTTATAGCCGCAGAAAGGCAGCATGGCAAAGGGGTCGCGCCGTACCTGGCCGATTTTGCTTGAGATGGCGGCCGCGGTTATTTCCGAACCGACGATGGAGCCCAAAAAGACTCCGTGTGCCCAATCGAAGCTCTGGTGTACCAATGGAATGACGCTGGGACGGCGCCCGCCGAAAAGAAAGGCTGAAATAGGCACGCCCTGGGGACTCTCCCACTCCGGGGAAATCGCGGGGCACTGGCTGGCCGGGGCGGTGAAACGGGAGTTGGCATGAGCCGCCGGCTGCGCGGAGTCGGGCGTCCAGTCGCGGCCTTTCCAGTCGATCAAATGCGGGGGCGGGTCGTAACCGATGCCTTCCCACCAGACGTCGCCGTCATCGGTCAGTGCGACGTTGGTGAAGATGGTATTCCTGGCAATGCTTTTGATGGCATTGGGGTTGGAGTCTGTCGAGGTTCCGGGAGCCACGCCGAAGAAACCGGCCTCGGGATTAATCGCGTATAAACGGTCGTCCGGTCCAAACTTCATCCAGGCAATATCATCACCCACAGTTTCCACTTTCCAGCCGGGGATAGTCGGAATCAGCATGGCGAGATTGGTCTTGCCGCAGGCGCTGGGGAAGGCGCCGGTGATGTATATCTTTTGGCCCTGAGGATTGGTGATGCCGAGGATCAGCATATGCTCTGCCAACCACCCTTCGTCGCGGGCCTGTACCGAAGCAATGCGCAGGGCAAAACACTTCTTGCCCAGCAGGGCGTTGCCGCCGTAGCCGGAGCCATAGGACCAGATCAATCGTTCGTCGGGAAAGTGACTGATATATTTCTCCTCAATCGGCGCGCACGGCCAAGGCACGTCCTTTTCACCTTCCGCCAGCGGTGCGCCGATCGAATGGAGGCAGGGAACGAATTCGCCGTCATCACCGAGGATGTCGAGTACGTTCCGGCCCATGCGGGTCATCGTCCGCATATTGACGACCACGTAAGGGCTGTCGGTGATTTCCACCCCGATCTTGGCGATCGGCGAGCCGAGCGGTCCCATCGAGAAGGGGATTACGTACAGCGTCCGTCCCTTCATGCAGCCGCGGTAGAAACCGGTCATCTTTGCCTTTAGTTCCGCCGGGTCGATCCAGTTATTGGTCGGACCGGCATCCTCTTGTTTGTTGGAAGCGATGAAGGTACGGTCTTCGACGCGGGCCACATCCGAAGGATCGCTCCGGAAGAGAAAGCAACCGGGGCGTTTGGAGGTGTTCAGCCTTGTCGCCGCACCCGCACCGGCCATCTCTTGGAGCAGGCGGTCATACTCTTCCTGCGACCCGTCGCACCAGCAGACCTGATCAGGCTGGCATAGTTCGGTCATTTCATCCACCCATTTTTGCAGAGCCTTGTTCATGACATTCTCCTTTGTCTTTCTATCTAACTGGGATTGCGGCCGGGATAGACAGGGCGGTAAACCGGCGGAGTCTCCGATGGCGGTGGTGAATCGTAGTTTTCTTAAGACGGTTCAACGCGCCCAAGACCGGGACACCTTTCCAGCCTTGCGTTTATTGTATATCTTATCCTTGTTTCCGAAAAACTCAATCCCGAATATCGCCGGTTTCCCGTCACGCCGGGACTGATGACCGGCACGGAAGCCGGCGAGGCCTAACAGGCCGGTCAGAACCCCCCGTGGTCCGCTGGAGAGACCATCCCTGTATACTGTATATTTTAACCGGTTCTCTGAAAATTGCAATATTTTTCACTTGGTTAATGGGGCAAAAAGCAACTGCTGGATTATTGCAGACCGGGGTGCACCCGGTTACATTTTTTCTTCTTGACAGCCTGCTGCAGCCGTGTATGTTAACAGCAATATTATTACTAACAGCGTTAAGTAAAATGACAACTGCGGAGCGGTAGCTCCCAGGGGAATGTAGGATTGTTAATGGACAAGGAGGATACTATTTTGAGGGTGTTAGAAAACTCCTTGCGGTGATGGTTGTTATCGCCTTTTTGGTAGGAGTAGTTCTTACTACAAGGTATCTCATGATCGCCAAAAAGTATAAACAATTAGTCTCACAAACAGTAATAAGAGGCGTTGACTTATCTAAAGTAGCAAACGGTGTGTATTTTGGCTCATACGATGTCATTATGGTGGCCGATGAAGTAATGGTTACTGTTAGAGATCATAAGATAACAGGAATAGAGATTATTAAAGATGTAAGTCAAAGAGGGCAAAGGGCGGAGCCAATCCTCAGTCGGGTTATATCGGCTCAATCGTTGCATGTCGACACCATCTCTGGTGCAACAAACAGCAGTAAGGTCATTTTAAAGGCCATAGAAAACGCCTTAACAGCAGGTACTATTTAGTCATGCTAGTAAGATATGAAAATGAAAGGCTTACTAGTGAACCAGGATGGCTAAGGTTTGAATCATGCGGCCATTTTATGGGAACAACAGTTACGCAAAGAATCTATGGGGAAAACGGCTTTCAAGCTTGTCAAAAGGCTACCAGGGAGATTGTTCGTTTAGAAGGTCTCATGAGTTATTTTATTGAAGATAGCGAGGTATCCAGGCTTAACCGAATGGCCGGGCGAAGTCATTCAAACCTCAGGTAGGCTTGCTGGAATATGCGACGGGACCTTTGACATTACCTGTGCCCCGCTAACCAGCCTATGGAGGTATTATAGCGGTATTCCGGAAATCCCCCCGGAGGAGGAAATTGACAAATCTATTGCCCTTGTCGATTACAGGTCCTTAGAGATAGATAGTGAGAGTCACACCGGACGCTTGTCCCGTATTGGTCAGGCGGTGGACCTGGGTGGAGTTGGGAAGGGATATACTGCTGATGTTGTTGCATGGATCTATAAAGGCCTGGGGGTTGAGTCGGCCTATATAAATATGGGTGGCAATGTAATGGTCTTGGGTAATAAGCCGGACGGCGGTTGTTGGCTTATCGGGATTCAGCATCCGCGAGGCCGAAGAGGCGTTCCCGTATGTGTGCTTCCTGTCTCCAATAAATCCGTGGTGACTTCAGGTGACTACGAAAAATGTTTCAGTCTGAACGGCCGGATGTATCACCATATTCTGGATCCCCAAACCGGTTATCCAACTGACTCGGGTTTGGTCAGCACCACTGTGGTATGCGATTGCTCCACGACAGCGGACATTTTTTCAACGGCTACGTTCGTATTGGGATTGGAAAAGGGTATGGACCTGATAGGAGGCATGACGGATGTCGAAGCGGTGTTCATCGATAAGAACAAGCGGATTTACATTACGGAAGGACTGAGGGACTGTCTTGGTCTTACTGAGGAAGCGGACGGTTACAGTTGTTTCGTCTATAAATAACTCCCCGGCGGCGACCGCTATAAAGGAATAATTTGCGAGGTGCGAGAAATGCATCTGACAACAGGTCTATTCGTTTACATTTTCCTGCTCGTAACCATAACAACCACTCTCGTCAAGATTAGGAATGGGCCAAATTTTAGGACCACGCTCCTGAAAAATCATTGTTGGTTCGGATACGTAACGGGTGTGTTCGCCCTGGCGCACGTATATGGACAACTTAACATCAGAATCTCTCTGGGGTACATTAGTCTGGTATTGTTGTTAATTACACTTATATCAGGCATAATGTTTAAATATGTTCACAAACCTATTAACATCCGTGGTATTCATATGTCTTCGGCGGTAATTACCCTTGTAATGGTAATCCTGCATCTTATCCAAAATCTTTACGTAAATTACCTCTTCATAAATTAACCGATATTCCCGGTCATGGCTGAATAGTAGAATTAATCAGGGATTCAGCTGCTAGCTGTTTCAGATATCTGGAATATTAAGAAGTAGGTGTAACATATGGGTACAAGGGAACGCAGACAACGCGAGAAGGAGGAGATTAGGGGAAAAATACTTCGGGCGGCCGTAGAGTTGTTTTTAGAGGATGGTTATCGGAATGTGACAATAAGGAAGATAGCCGATATTATCGAGTATTCTCCCCCTGTAATATACGAGTACTTTAAGGATAAGGCGGACATACTCCTACACATCTTTTATGAGGATAACGGGATGTTGATGGAGAAGCTGGAGGAAGTATATCGTCGGCGAGACTTATCGCCGGTGGAAAAAATGCGTGAGATGGGCCGGGAATATATCCGTTTCGGCCTGGATAATCCCCATTTCTACGAGCTTGCCTTTATCAGCAATATCCTTCGTTTTGAGACCGGTCTTCCGTATTATGATAAGGATTCTCCCGGATCCAGGGCTTTCGACCTGCTGGTGACCGCGGTCGGGGACTGCAACGGGCAGGCGGTTTTAGGGGACGACGATATTATAGTCCTCAGTGAAACTCTTTGGGCGGGCATGCACGGTCTGACGTCGCTGTTGATCACCCACCCGGAGTTTCCCTGGGCCCAGCAGGACAAGCTGATTAAAACGATGCTGGATACACTCATGAAGGCTCTGCCCGCGGAGTGAAAAGCCTCCGCCCTCCTCCCGGCCCCGGATCCTGGGGTTGCTTTATAACACAATGCGTTATATTATATAACGCATTGTGTTAGTTGAAGGAGCAGGCTTACCGGAGGCCATCCCCAGGACACTCAGTTGGTTTAGTGGGCATTCAGAGTGAGTGGTTTCCCAGAAAGCTTGTCGCCGGGGCACCCATCTTTAATTATTGGTTTGCCATTGACGATTACGTGTTCTATACCCTGAGGATATTGGTTGGGTGACAGGTAGTCCAGCATATCGGTCAATCTATTCTGATCAAAAATAACCAAATCTGCGTAGTAACCCTCGGCTATTCTGCCCCTATTCTTAAGGTTAAGGAAATCCGCAGGCCTGGATGTCATGGAAGATATTGCTTGACTTAGACTCATCAGCCCTTGTTCAATGGCATACACTCTTATCTTTCTGGGGAAAGAGCCGAAACTTCTCGGATGGTGTTTATCGTCTTGAATACACAAGGAGCCATTGGATGACGTGAAAACAAAGTCATGGGCCATGAGTTCTTTCATGATTTTCTCGCTCAGGGTGAAGGCTGCGACTGATGTGCTGTTTGCCTCCGTATAGATTTGTACTAGTACTTCAACCGGGTCCTTGGACTGGATATCTGCTATGTCTTGTATAGTTTTGCCTGCGTATACGGCATGTTCAGTAAGTAGAATCGATGCCGGTGGAAATACCTGAAAAATCTTTTCAATCAAAGATGTCAGGATGGAAATATCTTTGATTCCATCATGAACCGGTATATGCCCCATATTTGACAATAGGTGACCGATGAAATAGGCATTCAAGGGCCCGCCTATGGAGTGATAGGGATTTTGAGATGCGGTGATGTTTACTCCATCCTGACGTGCGCGATACAAAAGTTC
>DATKUX010000112.1:0-5244 GCA_035530395.1 Spirochaetia bacterium | reverse complement strand
GGCTAATCCTTTTTCCACCCTTTATAGCGATTGTAGCAGCCGCGAAAAAAAATATAATTTAAAAAACAATCAAAAAATTTGTAACAACTTTTCCTGCTTCTCTTGTGCTCCAAACCGTTCCGCGTCAGAAGGAAAATCTGTCGCAGGGGGAACTTACTTCACGGCGAAAAACTCACTCAATGCCCTGGCCGGCAAACTGGGCAAGAAGGGGGCGGGCCTCCTCTTGACCGCCATTGCCCTGGTCGCCTGGCTCGTGTACATCTTCGTGCACTCCTGGACCATCAGCGGGTTGATCGTCTTCGCCCTGATCTGCGGCTTCTTCTTTGAGGCTCCCTGGGCTCTGGGCGTGGCCATCCAGACCAGCCTGCCCGGCGTCACCCCCCGCAACCACGGCTTGGCGAGCGGCGTGTGGACCGTGGCCACCAATATCGGCGTATTCGGCCTTCCTCTGATTATGGGTGCCGTCTTCGACGCGTTCAAGATTCCCGGCGGCATGTGGGTGATTGTGATCGGCTACTTGATCTCCTTCGCGGCCCTGGCCCTCGTGAAGGAGATCAAAGCCTAGCCAGCTGAAACAGCAGTACGGCGCAAGGCTACCGGCTCATCCACCCGGATTAGACCGCCGTCACGCTCCCGGCCACGGGGGGAAGGCGACGCCAGCCGGTCCCTGGTGGATGGGCCGGCGTCCATTGGCCATGAACGAGGACGGCCGGCGTTTTGAAATCGGTGCTTATTACCTGAGCGAACTCATCATGGCCGGCGAGATCTGAAGGAAGTCATGGCCGGCCTGGAGCCGCTCCTGGCGGTAGCCGGCAGGATTACCGGGGCAACGTGGTCGTGGGGACGGTCCGGGGCGATATTCACGACCTGGGCACAAACATCGTCGTAATGCTGCTCAAGGGCGCCGGCTACAATATCGTCGACCTCGGCGTGGACGTACCGGGGAAAATCTCGTCGCCGCGATCAAAGAATACGGGGCTCCCCTGGTGGGCACGAGTGTGCTGCTGACCGGGTACCAGAAAGGCATCAAGGATACGATTGCTCTTGTACGGGAGAGCGTTTTGCCGGTGGCAGTCATGGTCGGCGGCAACTATGTGAACGAAGGGTGCAAGAGTACGTGGGAGCGGACCATGTCGGTACCACGGTCGTGGACGCCGTGAAGATCGCCGACCATGTGTTCGCCGCGACAGCGTAAACCGGCCCCGATTTGACATTACAAAGGAGGATTGACGGTGAACCTTGCCGAGAACCTGGAAAGGTCCGTTTTCGTGTTTTCCGACCGGCCGGCAGTGCAGGAGAAAGGCGGGGAGATAACTTACGGGGAACTGGACAGACGGGCCAACAGGGTTGCCACCTCACTCATCGCAATGGGTATCCGGCCCGGCGACCACATCGGCCTGTGCGCCCCCAATTCGGGGAACTGGATCGCCTTCTACTTCGGGGTGCTGAAGGCTGGTGCCGTAGCGGTAACCCTGTCCTGGGCGCTGGCCCCCAACGAACTGGCCCTCCTGCTCGGTCACGCCCGACCCCGAATGATTTTCGCCGACGCCGGGAAGCTGGGGGTTCTGCAAAACTTGCGTGATTCGGTGGGGCTGGAGAAGATCATCTGCCCCGGCGGCGATCTGGAGATGGGGAATCTTCTGGCCGGCGGGTCGGATACCTTTCGGGCTCTGGACCGGGACCGTCTCGACACGGCGGCTATTCTTTACACCGGCGGCACCACGGGCGTTCCCAAGGGAGTGATGCTGAGTCACCAGGGCATCTCCTTTTCCGCCTGGATCGTCGCCTACTACGAACGCTCCAACCAATTGGACCGGGCCATCTGTTACCTGCCCTTCAACCATGTCTTCGGCCAGATCCATATTATGAACGCCACCATCCTGGCCGGCGGGTGCCTGGAACTCCTGCCGTCCTTCGATCTGGACCGGGTCCTCGAACTCATGGAGGCCGGTAGGATAACCAAGTTCTTTGCCGTGCCCACGGTGTACGTTCGGCTCCTTGGTGTCCCCGACCTGGAGAAAAGGCTGGGCAAACTGCGTTATTCCTTTTCGGCCGCCGCGAGCATGCCCATGGAGATCGTCAAGCAGTGGAAGGAACGCACCGGTATCACGATCGCCGAATCCCTGGGCATGACCGAAGTCATGCCCTTTACCTACAACCATTATCACCAGCACCGGGTGGGCTCGGTGGGGCAGGTCATGCACCAGGTGGAAGTCCAGATCAGAGATTTCTCCGGCCAGAAGGTGCCCGACGGTGAAAAGGGTGAGATCTGCGTTCGGGGACCGAATGTCATGAACGGCTATCTGAACAATCCGGAGGCAACCGCCGAAGCCTTTTGGGAAGGCGGCTGGCTGCGCACGGGGGACATCGGCCTTTTCGACCAGGACCGTTATCTGTACATCGTCGACCGCCTCAAGGACCTGGTCATCACCGGCGGAGAGAACGTGTATCCCCGGGAAGTCGAGGAGGTGCTCTACACCCGGCCCGAGGTGGAGGAGTGCGCCGTGATCGGCCTGGCGGACCAAAAGTGGGGCGAGCGGGTGACTGCAGTTCTCAAGCTCAAGCCGGGACTCTCGCTCTCGCGTCCGGACATGGAGGCCTTTTTGAAAGCCAGTCTGGCTGGCTTCAAAGTGCCGAAGGAATACATTGTGGTCGACGAGCTTCCCAAAAGCCCGACGGGCAAGATCCTAAAAAAGGAATTGCGCAAGCAGTTTACCGGGGCAGGTGCGTCCGGGCCGGGGCCCGCGGGTAAACGGGAGGGGTAGTTTCCGGGTCGGACGTTGCACCCGCTGCCGAGAAAAGGGAAACACGGATGTATTACGATCCCGCCGCAAACGACCACGGTCTTCCGTTCAACCCCTTCAAATCGTGCGTATTGCCCAGACCCATAGGGTGGATATCCACCGTCGGGACGAACGGGGTGGATAATCTGGCACCGTTCAGCCAGTTTCAAAACCTGTCCTATGATCCTCCCTATGTAATGGTTGCGATTAACCAGAACACCCTGGGCAAGCGCAAGGACACAGCGGTCAATATAGAAGAGACGGGCGAATTTGTATACAACATGGCCACCTACGAGCTGCGGGAAGCGGTCAACCGTTCGGCGGCGGAGGTTGGTCCCGAGGTGGACGAGTTCCTTCTGGCGGGAGTGAACAAGGTCCCCTCGCTCCGGGTGAAGCCCTGCCGGGTGGCCGAGTCTCCCGTCCAGTTCGAATGCGTCTATCGCCAGACGATTCGCCTGCCGGGTAAAGGAAGCATCGGCACGGTCGATATAATAATCGGGCAAGTAGTCCTGGTGCACATCAAAGACGAGGTGATAGGCGCCGACGGACGCCTGGACGTTACCGGTATCCGACCGCTGGCCCGGCTAGGCTACTATGATTACACCAGCGTCGATACCACTTTCGAGATGGTGATTCCGGGCGATAACAAAGAACTACTGGCCGGTCTGGAGGGCGCACCTGCCGCACCCGGCCATGTCTAGGATGGGTCCGGGGCATGGGCCGGGCGGACGGCGGGCGTCTGTTCAGATAGACTGGGAGGGCGTTGGAAGGAGTTGGTTTACTTGGCGGAGCTCGGCCCGGAGATCGAGAAGGCCATCAGCTTTATGCCCTATTTGCGCCAATTGTATGGAGACAAGGTGGACCTGGCTCTCACCGACCTGAAAACCTATGTCTGGCGCGAGCAAGGCCGGGGGACGAATGTCGGTGCCAAGATCGGCGAAGCCATCAAGGAAGGGTCGCTGGCCGACACGGCCATCAAGACCGGTCGGCGCGTAGTGAAGCGCATCGGCGGGGGAATGTACGGGGGCAGTGCCTATGTAGGGGCCGCCGCGCCTTTGCTTGAGGACGGCCGCATCGTCGGCACGGTCATCGTTGTGCAAACGACCGAAACCCAGGATACCCTCCATGACTTAGCCAAAAAACTGGGCGCAACGGTGGATGGAATTTCTTCCGGAGCCGCGGGCTTTGCCGCCTCGGCCGAAGAACTGTCCGCCGCCTCGGCCGAACTGGCAGGCAACACGGAAAAAATCCGTGACGACGTCAAGGACATGAATGAAATCATCGATCTGATCATGGAAATTGCTTCGCAGACGCACCTCCTCGGTCTGAACGCCGCCATAGAAGCGGCCAGGGCCGGCGACATGGGGCGAGGCTTCAATGTGGTGGCGGAGGAGATTCGCAAGCTGGCCAGCCGCACCCAAACCTCGGCCAAGGATGTAGGCGTGAAGCTGGGGCGCATCAAGGCCAACATCGACGGTCTGGCTGAACACGTGCTGCAGGTGTCTGCGGTGTCCCAGGAACAGGCCGCGACTTCCGGCCAGATCAGTTCCGACATCCAGGAACTGGGCCCTATGGCCGGGGATCTAATCGGTATTTCCGGTAAACTGGTCAAATAGGGGGTCTTTGCCGGGAGGGGGCCGGGGCGGAAGCCTGCCGGCCCCCTTTTGGGTGCGCCCGGCAGGTCCCGGGAGAGTCGGCCGCCCCGCCGGTCCGATTTCACCGACGCAAATGGCTCAACAGAAGGAGCCAACAGCGCGCTTGGGACTGGAACAAGTTTAACAAAGCCGGCGGGAAGTCTCCTCCCTTTAGGGAGGAGATGAGAGGCGCAAATTTCTTTCCCAGGAATACTTTGGACCATATTGACAAACCTCCCAGCACTGTATATCATAGTATTAGCCCTTTGACAATCGGTATGGGGTTGTGGCAGGTCCAATGGGCTGCCACGTAAAACCGATTCCCGAAAGACGGTCCCCGACCCGCCTGACGGCGGGTGCCCGAACGTTTTGCGTCCCACAAGGACCGCTCTCGACAGGGAGCGAACTTGCGGTGCAACATTGGGACCATGAAGCCATAATGTCACCTCTAGCCTAGCAGAGGTGCCTCGCAGTAGAGGGTGGAAGCTCCACCCTTCAGGGCGGGGAGGCTTCACTGAGCTGTTTAAGAAGTGTAAGCGTAAAATAGTCCCCACCTCCTTGCATAGGTGGGGACTATTTTACGCTTACGGCCGTTCCGTTCCGCAGTGTCGACATGCTTGGTGACTGTGTTGCGAGCCACTCCCCAGTTACGGGCTATGCCCCGCACACCGTCGCCAGCCTGCCAGTGAGTCAGGATCTCCACCTTATGGGAAGTTAAAGATTATGGGAAATGGACGCTAAGAACACCTTGTCCCCTGAACATTTTTCGTCGTAGCACTTCGCATAATCTTCAGACATGCTCCAGTCACTCAACATAGATTTTGCAG
>DATKUX010000111.1:0-7743 GCA_035530395.1 Spirochaetia bacterium | reverse complement strand
TATTGCGGGAGGTGTGAGTTACCCTTATTGGTATCAATAATTAAGAGGAGGTAAAATAATGCAGAGATCGAACTATCGTTGGGTTGTTATCTTTCTGGCTGCGCTGGTTACGGCGATCAATTACATTGACCGGTCTTCTATTTCTTTTGCCATTTTACCCCTAAAAACCCTGTTGAAACTCAGTCCCGGCGAAGTCGGCTTGATTCTTGGCGCCTTCAGTATTGGTTATGCAGTGATGGTCTTCTTCGGCGGCATCATTGTGGATTTCAAGGGAGCCCGGCTCACCTGGTTCTGGGCCGCCCTGCTCTGGTCGGTGAGTATTGGTGCAACCGCCTTTGCTACCGGTTTCGCCTATCTCATGATCGTCCGCTATGTCCTGGGTATGTCCGAAGGTCCCAATTTCCCGGCCATGCAACGCGCGGTGGGCGACTGGCTGCCTTCCAAGGAGCGCGGGGTTGCTTTGGGTTGGGGCCTGATGGCTGTGCCCTTCGCTCTGATGATCGGCGCGCCGATCGTTTCCCAGCTGACCATCCATATAGGTTGGCAGGGCATGTTCATCGTTCTGGGCGTGCTGGGTCTTATCTGGGCGCCGCTGTGGTACTTCTTTTTCCGTGACTTCCCGGAGCACGCCAAGGGCGTCAACGACGCGGAACTAGCCCATATCCGGGAAGGTGCCTATGACCGGAACCGGACGCCGCACGAGATCCGCCGGGAGCAACACGAACGCGGCCGGGATATCTGGAAGGTGGTCTTGACCAGTCCCACCCTGCTGGCCAACGACTGGGCCTTCTTCGTGTTCGGCTACAACCTGTTCTTCTTCATGACCTGGCTGCCGTCCTACCTGAGCAAAACCTACAGCATGAAGCTGGCCACGGTCGGCTATTTCTCCATGCTGCCGTGGGGTTTGGCGACCATCCTGCTCGCCATCATGGGCTATGTGTCCGACGCCCTTCTGAAAAGAACCGGAAGTCTGAGGGTGGCCCGTTCCCACCCCATCTGGATCACCCAGTTGATCTCGGCGCTCTGCATCTTCCCGGTCATTTACACACGCGACCTTACCACCGCGATTATTTTCATCTCCCTGGCGGTGGGCTTCGGGATGGCGGCCAATGCCAGTTTTTACGCCATCAACGCGGATCTTGCCCGCGAGAGGACCGGCACCGCGCTGGGGGTCATGGATCTTGCCTTTGCCATTGCCGGCTTTGTAGCCCCGGCCCTTACCGGCTATTTCGTCGACAGCACAGGCAGCTTTTCCAATGCGTTCCTTCTGATATTCCTGCTGATGGCATCCTCGGTAGTGGTGGTATTCTTCTTCCACAAGCCCGACCAAGAACTCAAGAAGAGAGCACTGACGACATAATCTGTTACGTTTCCGGACAGGGAAGACGCCCTCGCGGTGTCTTCCCTGCAGTCCGTAAGCCCGGGCGGGCCATAAGATCCGGGTATAGCACAGTTTTAGGAGTGTTCTCGCCATGGTAATGCCTCTCAATGTGATGGTGCAAATGGAACTGGCCAACCGCCCGGGTACCCTGGCCAGGGTGCTGACCACGGTGGCCGAATTCGGGGGCAACCTCGGGTCCATCGACCTGGTTGCCTACTTTCCCGACTACCGGGTCCGTGATCTGATGATCGGTCTGCACGACAGTCAGCAGATCAACCCGCTCCTGGCCAAGCTGGGAACCCTCCCAGGCATTCGTGTCCGCCAGGTGGCGGACCGGGTCCTGCTGGCCCACCGGGGCGGCAAGATCGAGGTGGTACCAAAACGCCAACTGCAAAGCCGCGAGGATCTGGCCCTGGTGTATACCCCGGGCGTAGCCCGGGTCTCCCAGGCGATTTACGAAAACCCCGATTTCGCCTACGACCTGACCATGAAAGGTAACACCATTGCCATAGTGACGGACGGGATCGGCGGTTTTAGGCCTGGGGAACCTGGGAGCCAAAGCCGCCTTGCCGGTAATGGAGGGCAAAGCGATGCTCTTCAAGCATTTCGGGGGAATCGATGCGATCCCGCTTTGCCTGGACGTCCACCAACCGGAAGAAATCATTGCCGCGGTGGTGGCGGCCGCCCCGGGCTTTGGCGGTATCAACCTGGAGGATATCGCCGCTCCCAAGTGTTTCGAGATCGAAGCCACTTTGGCGAACCTTCTGGATATCCCTGTCTTTCACGACGACCAGCACGGTACGGCCATAGTGGTTCTGGCCGGACTGATCAACGCCCTGCGGGTTACCGGCCGGGAGATGGGAGATGTTTCGGTGGTCATGAGCGGGGCGGGGGCCGCCGGGGCGGCCATCAGCAAAATGTTGCTCCAGGCCGGGGTCCGCGATCTGACCGTCTGTGACCGGCAGGGTGCCATCACCCTGAACCGCGATACCAAGGACAGTTCCAAACGCTGGCTGGCGGAGCATACCAACCCCCGGCAAAAAAATGGGAAACTCAGAGAGGTGCTGGCCGGGGCCGAGGTTTTTATCGGGGTTTCCGGGCCGGGTCTTCTCGCCCGCGAGGATATCCAGCGCATGGCCGCCAAACCGGTGGTGTTCGCCCTGGCCAACCCGGAGCCGGAAGTCGATCCGGAGAGCATTTATGACATAGCGGGGGTTTTGGCCACCGGGCGTTCGGATTATCCTAACCAGATCAACAACGTCCTGGCGTTTCCCGGAGTTTTCCGGGGTGCCCTGGATTGCCACGCCCGCTCCATCAACGGGGAGATGGCCCTGGCCGCGGCCCAGGCCCTGGCCGGCATCATCAAGGAAGAGGAACTCTCGGCCGACAACATCATCCCTTCGGTCTTCAGCCCGGACGTGGCCCCGAAGGTCTCCGAAGCGGTGCAGGAAGCCGCGGTGGCCACGGGTGTGGCCAGAAAGGTCGGGTGTGCCGAGGTCGTCCTGACAAATTAGGATGCCAGTAGGCCTTAAGCGGCACCCGGAGGGGTACCGGACAACAACTACAAAGACACCGGCGAACGGCCGGTGTCTTTGTAGTTCTCCGCGCTACGTCTGTCCCCCCAGGGCGCGATAGTTGTACAGCACGACCGCGGCCTGGGCCCGGTTAGTCGGTCCCAGCGGATGGAAAGTGCCGTCGGGAAACCCGGACATCAGGCCGGAGCCGACCACCTCCTCCACCGCGTTAAGGGCCCAGGAATCGATAACCGCGGAATCGGTGAACTGGCTGGCGTCGGCGGTGCCGGACGAACTTCCCGGCAGCCGGGCCAGCATAACCGCCATCTCTTCCCTTGTTACCGGGGTGTCGGGAGAGAAGGTCGAGGCGCCGGTCCCGTTCATGAGATTGGTGTTGAAGGCCGCCGACACCCAAGGCGCGTACCAGGCGGTGGGGTCTACGTCCTGGAAAGGCGTCCGGCCGTCCGCCGCAGGGGACAGGCCGGTCGCCCTGGCCAGCATAACGGCGAACTGGGTGCGCGTGACGTTTTGCAGGGGGGCGAACTGATCCGGTCCCGTGCCGCTGACAATGCCGGAGCCCAAGAGGCTGTCCACAGCCGTCTGGGCCCAGGGCGCCTGGTCCAGGTCCGGAAAGACCTGTGTGTTGGCCTGCACGGCGAACACGCCCAGAGACAAGGTGTTGACCGTGACGGTGTTGTCCCCGGCCTGGCCCGCCAGCCAGCGCCAGCCGCCCGTCCCCGGGTTGTACAGGTACACGCCCACCCGGGACGGATCCAGGTTGCCCAGCACTGTCGGGTCATACTGGAAGGAGATGGTGACCGGCTGCACCGGTCCCGTCCCGCTGGCAGTGATGGCCCACTGGGGGCTGGCGGTGGTGAAGCCGGCGGGAGCCGGGTACGGTGTGGCGAATTGCGATATCGACAACACGGTCTGGGTGCTGAAAGCCCTGGGTGGAACCTCCACGGATACCGAATTGTCGGCGTTGGCCACCGTTCCCCCGTCGGGACCGACGGTGCCGATGTTGGAATTGCCGGTAGGCGTGGAGGGCGTAGCGCCTCTGTCGCTTGATGAGGGTTAGCTGACGACCAGGTACTGGTTGAAGCCCGCGCCGTCATCCGCACTGTCGTGCGCTGAAACGGTCGCCCAGAACAAACCGTACTTGGTAGGTGTGCCGCTGATGGTGGCCGTCCCGTTGGACGAGGTGAAGGCGAGTCCGGGCGGCAGGCCTGAAGTCCACCAGGTATAGCCGCCGGTACCACCGCTGGCGGAGAAGGAGGCGCTGTACGGCGTTCCCACCGTTGCAGCCGGCAGGGTGACGGGGTTTATGGTCACGGCCGGATGGACGGTCAGGCTGAGGTAGATGGTGGTCTTGTCATTGGCGCTGTCGTACAGCGTCAGGGCTACCGAAAACGTGCCGGCCCTGATCGGGGTGCCGATGATGGTGACTGTACCGGTACCGTTTGACGAGGTGAGACCCAGTCCGGCCGGAGGCCGGTCGCCTGCCAGGTATAACCGCCGGTGCCGCCAGTACCGCCGGTGACGTTGGTGCTGTACGGTATCCCCACCGTTGCGGCCGGCAGCGGCAGGGTAACCGTGGGCACCTTCAGAGCAGGGTTGACGGTCAAACCGAGGCGGGTGGTGCCCCAATTCCGGGCGCTGTCGTAAACCGTCAGGATCACCGAATACAGTCCGGCCGTGGTGGGGGTGCCGCCGAGGGTGGCCGTACCGTTTGCATAGCTGATCCGGAGCCCGGACGGCTGGCCCGCAACCTGCCAGGTGTAGGAGCCGGTGCCGCCGCTGGCGCTCAGGGTTGTCTTCGTTGTATTATAGGGCTGACCGGCCGTGCCCGCCGGAAGGCTCGAGACGTTTATAGTCAGGGAGGAGGATGACGCAGCCGCCGGGCCTGACAGGAGACAAATGAGGGTGACCGCCGACAACAGGACGGCCGCAACCTGGCGTAACCTTATGGCGTTCGATCGAAACCATTTGCCGGGGTCTCTTCCGGTCATTTTCCTCCACCTTTCCCGGGGAAGCCGGTCACGCGCTCCGTTGCCTCTTGGGCTAACCGTGGTTGAAGCCAATCTCTTGCTAATATTCGGCAACTGCTTCCCGTTTCTTGACGACGAACCGGAACTTTGCCCCGCCCGGGCAGGCCGGCCAATCCGAAGGTTGGGGCGGGTAAAAAGGTTTTGACCGGTCCTGTATTTGTGGTATAATAGAATGTGTGCGGGTGTAGCTCAATGGTAGAGCACTGGCCTTCCAAGCCTGTCACGTGGGTTCGATTCCCATCACCCGCTCCATCTTTTCTCCCAGTAGCTCAGTCGGATAGAGCAACGGCCTTCTAAGCCGTGGGTCGGGGGTTCGAATCCCTCCTGGGAGGCCACTTTCTGAGGTTGTCGATATCCCGGCTGGCGAAAATCGCTGGGGGAGTATCATCTGCTTCTGGTCGCCAGGAGGTCGTCCACCTTTCTGGCGGCTTCTTTTTGTACGCCGGGCAGGAAGGTCCATGGTCAAGCCGGCCCGGGACTGACCCAGCCGTACGGCCCGAAGGGGACGGGCAGCCATGGGAGGGCCCCGATAAGGAAACGGCCCGCTCCCCTCTTTGGGGTTGCCGGCCGTTTGACGTTAAACCAACCGCCTCACCGTTTCAGAAGAATACAACCCCTGGTTCCCGGCCGCAGGCGCCGGAGTCTTCCAAGGGTCCGTAGGACCTGTAATAAGAGTCAGTTCTCGATGCGGGTAATCCCGCAGTACCAATAGTCACAAAAATATTCTTCTTCGGTGTTGCAGCTGCCGCAAAACGGGCAGTGACCCGAACCCTTAAATTTGTGATGACAATCCCGGCAGTGAAACCATATGTCGTTCCTCATCCTAGCCGTCGCCCCACCTAACTGTTCCTGGTCCAATCGCTCGCTGAAAACTTCGCCAGGCTTTCGATCAACTTGTCAAGACTTCCGGCCTGAAGACGGTCAAGCCGGCCCAGGTTGGCTACGACCCGCTGGCGGCACTTCTTTTCGTCGCGGAACCCTTCTACGATCTGGACATACACCCGGAGGGATCCGTCCTTGTTTTTGCAGGTTTTAGCCCGTGCGTACATGAAGGCATTCTAACAATTATTTAGTCTTTATACAAGACATAATATGTCATGGTTGGCTTATTGTTACATGGGGCGGGTCCAAAAATGCGGTGCTCTCCCCTCGTTCCTTGAAGAACTTGGCCTTTCCCGAAAATAGTTCACAAACAAAAATTGTGCGTTCGTGATATTGCACAATTAACACATAATTAACGCCTATTTAACCTTATCGTCGAAATACCGTAAAAATCGACGTTATTTCTTGGTTTAGTAATCTTTTTGTTACCCCGCTGCATTGGACTGCCTGAACGAATTGAGAAAATAGTTACAAGCTTTGACTTGCCGGAATCCGGCTTAACCGCCGCTATTTTGCAGAGCCTCTTGCAACTTGCGGTAGGTGGTATCGAGGGATTCGGAAATGACCCTGACGTCGTCCAGTACCGGCATGAAATTCGTGTCACCGTTCCAACGGGGGACGATGTGGATATGGAAGTGGCCCGGTATGCCTGCTCCGGCCGTGCGGCCCAGATTGGCGCCGATGTTGAACCCCTCCGGGTTGAAGGAGCGCAGGGCCCGGACCATCTTTCTGGTTACCAGAAGCATTTCCAGCATCTCTTCGTCGCTCAGGGCGTCCATATCCCCGGCGTGCCGGTTGGGGGCGACCAGCAGGTGCCCGTTGTTATAAGGATACAGGTTGAGCATGACGAAGCATTTTTTGCCCCGGTAAAGGACGTAGTTCTTTTCGTCCTCGGCCGAGTTCACCTTGTCACAGAAAATGCATTCCCCTTGTTCCGGGCCGGATATGTAGACCGTGCGCCAGGGTGCCCAGATCTGCTGCATGAAGTAAACCCCTCCCTTAAGTAAGCGGCAGTTTCATTATAGCGGGGGTGCCGGGACCTGGCAAGCCGGAAGAACGCCCGGTTCCCTTGACAGTTGCCGCTCAATTTGCTAACATAAAAGTGCAAGGGCTCAGTAATGGTAGAAGGCCTGCGGGGAAATAGTAATAACGTGGTGGATGTAGCTCAGTTGGTTAGAGCACCAGATTGTGGATCTGGGGGTCGTGGGTTCAAGTCCCATCTTCCACCCCACCTTTTCCCTGGGGCGTAGCCAAGCGGTAAGGCAGCGGGCTTTGGACCCGCCAGTCGTTGGTTCGAATCCAGCCGCCCCAGCCAGCCTTTTATGGGCCATTAGCTCAGTCGGTAGAGCACCTGACTTTTAATCAGGGTGTCGCAGGTTCGAGTCCTGCATGGCTCACCAGGAGTATCAAGGGCTCCCGGGTTTTCCGGGGGCCTTAAAAATTGCCGTTGACACCAGTTTGACACCACTACGGAAATAATATCGTATTTTAGGGCTCCGCTGGGGGGCGCCAGAGGTACACGGCTACCTGCCATACCAACGGACATGACTTGGGTGGCTGGCCCTGTTTTACCTGGCCCGCATTAGTCACGCGGGCCCAGCACGGTTACCTTGGAGCTTGACGGTTCGAGGGCCAGGGCAGGAACCGGAGACGGGGAACAGGAAGCGGAGGCATTAGACGGCTACCTCTACTTCCAACACCTCTTTGTCGTAGACCATCCCATCTCTTTACGAACTTCTACGCAACCAGCGATGGCTTCCTTGATGTTTTCCATGGCCTCTTCTCTTGTCTTTCCCTGACTGATACACCCAGGGAGCACGGGGCACTTGGCGATGATCCAACCGTCTTCACCTGGGACAATTACGACGGGGAACTTCAATTCGTTGCCCCCTTTCATTAGGTTTCATCAGTATTGTAA
>DATKUX010000110.1:0-9809 GCA_035530395.1 Spirochaetia bacterium | reverse complement strand
CGGTATTTGCGGCGAGCACGGCGGGGAACCCAGTTCCATCGAATTTTGCCACGAGATTGGTCTGAACTACGTGAGTTGTTCTCCCTACCGGGTCCCGATTGCCCGCCTCGCGGCCGCCCAGGCCCGGGTGAAACAGCCGGGGCGCGAATACAGCACCGTTTAAAACCTTCCGGGATCACGACGGCTCTTCCAGACGAATACTGACAGTTGTTGAAAAAGCATGCCATGCTTCAATGGCCGGCTTTCATTCCGTGCCGTCAACGGAATGCGAATCTTGTGCACCGGTGGCGGCTCATTGAGATAAGGAGTGGATACCATGGAAGTCGTGTTTCCCCACTGTGCCGGCCTTGACGTGCACAAGAAGACGGCCACGGCCACCGTGTCCCATCATCCTGCGGGAGCGACCAGGGCCAGGACGATCACCCGCACGTTCTCAACCTTTGCCGACGAACTGATCGCCATGCGGGAATGGCTCGTTGCCGAAGGGGTCACCCATGTTGCTATGGAAGCAAGAGGCAACTACTGGAAGCCGGTTTTCAACGTCATGGCGGACACGTTTGTCACATGGGTGGCAAACCCGGCGGTCAAAAAGGCATTTCCGGACCGCAAGACCAACATGAAGTACTCGGCATGGATTGCCGCTCTTTTGCAGTATGGTTTTCTACGGCCGAATTATCAGCACAAAACTGTGGAAATCCAGTTGGAGGATGCCCATGCCTCTCCCCTGGCAACCCCGCCAAGGTGACGGTCCCCGTTTCGGGACAAACAGGAAACCTTGATCCAAGGATCAACAAAACTTCACCGGCTCAGGAAGCAAAGCGGATCGCGATGTTCTCCCCGTGTTACGATAAAAAACCATTTATTGCCGTTTCCCCTGGGCTTGTTTTGTCGTCTTGCCAGATTCCGTGCCGGCCGTCTAACCTCCCGGCCGGCACCTTGAGGTCTATTAAATTTCCCTTACTTGTGGGATGGCAGGAGGAATTATCCGCATCTTGCCGAATATATGTCATACTATATATAAATGGAGAGGGATTAAAGACATACTATTGAAGGGAGATGCTTATCCCATGGGAGTCAGGCTGGGCATCAACGGCTTCGGCCGCGTCGGCAAGATCCTGCTCAGGGGGGCCCTGCAACATCCGCAAATAGAAATGATTGCCATCAACCACTTTTCCCGGCGGCTGCAGGTCAACGAAAAATTCTACGCCACTCTGGCCCATACCCTCAAATATGACTCGGTCCACGGTATCTTCCCGGACGACGTCCAGGCTGGAGACGGTTATATTCTGGTCAACGGCCGCCGGGTAGAGGTCTTCTCCGCGGCCGAGCCGGCCAAGTTGCCCTGGGGCAAATACGGTGTCGATGTGGTGGCGGAATCCTCGGGTAAGCATTTGACCCGGGATGCCGCGGCCGGACACCTCCTCGGGGGCGCCAAAAGGGTGGTCATCACCGCCCCGGCCAAGGGGGACTGCACGACCATCGTTATGGGGGTAAACGAAGAGACCTATGACCGGGAGCGGGACCTGGTGGTTTCCAACGCGTCTTGCACCACCAACTGCCTGGCCCCCGTGGCCAAGGTCATCCACGATTCGTTCGGTGTGGTCAAGGGCCTGATGACGACTATCCACGCCTATACCAACGACCAGCAGATTCTCGACATGCCCTACAAGGACCTGCGCCGGGGCAGGGCAGCCGCCTTGTCCATCATCCCCACCACCACCGGGGCGGCCCGGGCGGTCGGTCTGGTGCTGCCGGAGCTGGCCGGACGTTTGAACGGCTTTGCCTTCCGGGTGCCCACTCCGGATGTTTCAGTGGTGGACCTGACCGCCGAAGTGAAACGGCCGGTTACGGCGGAGGAGGTCAACGGGGCCCTGAAACGGGCCGCCGAAGGAGAACTCAGGGGCATCCTGGGCTTCTGTGAACTGCCGCTGGTTTCGGTGGATTTTCACGGCAATCCTCTTTCTTCCATCGTTGACGCCCAATCCACCATGGTCATCGACAACATGGTCAAGGTGGTTTCGTGGTACGACAACGAATGGGGTTACACCCAGAGGGTGCTGGATTTGATCTTGTACATGGCTGCCCAGGGATTGTAAGAGGTTGGTCTGCGGCCGACGGGCCCTAAATGTCCGTTTCTCCGGGGGAAGCACCCATTCTACATTCAGTTTCTTGAAATGATTGTCAAATGAGCACACCGCTTCCCCTTTTCGTTTGGCCATGGCGGCCAAAAATGCGTCGGTAAAATCCACGTTTTTGCCGGCCATATCGGTCAAGGCTTGTATGCATAGAGCCGGATGTTCAGGGCATATTCCCTGGACGCCAAGAAAGGGAACCAGGGTCTGGCTGATTTGTTGTTTGGAATAGCCGTAAAATGAGGAAAGAACCCAGACAACTTCAACCAGAACCAGAGTTGATAAGTGGATGGTTATAGCCTTCTTCTCCGCCCGGGCGATAAGTTCCAGAGCCTGTGCAGCCATTTCCGGCGGATCGCCGGTAATGAACCGTAGGATCGCACTGGCGTCGACCCAGAGGGAACTTATGGGTTTTTCGCCCTTTTTTAAGAACAGGCCTTGTCATTTTACCGGCCACTTCCCGGCGGACTTCGTCCGTTCCGGGGTATGGCCTCGTGGCGGGAAGGGAACCAAAAAGATCCGTCAGGCGCTGCCGCTTACGGGTGTGAACCCTGACCTCTCCATCGGGCCCGACGTGAAACAAGAGTTCGTCTCCCGGCTGAAGATCAAATTGGCGACGCCAGGCAACGGGCACGGTAATCTGTCCCTTGCTTGTCAATGTGCTTTTGAACATGGAAACATCTCCTTACCTTGCTATTCGTCAACGAAGAGGCAAGTATTGCTCGTCGATGATTTTCAGGTTCGGCGGCAGTCGATGAAAAAACGGGGTGCCGTACCGGGAGGTATCCTCCGGTTTGCCTCGAATACCTGGAAATAGATACCTGGTCAGGCCCGGCAAGGGTCCGGGCCATTGCCGGTTTGTGGTCAAAGGACTGGCAACGGCGATAGGTGCGAATACTAAAAACCGGCCGGCCCCGCATCGAAACGCGCGACGACGCCGGAGGGCTGTTCCCTGTGGTACAGGTTTGTAAGGGGGTTCTTCATTGGCCAAAATGACGGTCCGGGACATCGGGGTGGAAGGCAAGAAGGTCTTCGTGCGGGTGGATTTCAACGTTCCATTGCAGGACGGCCGGGTGAGCGATGACACGCGCCTGCGGGCCAGCCTGCCGACCATACGCTACCTTCTGGACAAGGGGGCGGCCGTAATCCTGGCTTCCCATTTGGGCCGGCCGAAGGGCAAGCAGGATGAGCGCTACTCCCTGCGTCCGGTGGCCGCCGCGCTTGCCGCGCTCTTGGGGCGGGAGGTGGCCTTCGCTGCCGACTGCGTCGGGCCGGACGTCCAGGCGCAGGTAGCCCGCCTGCAGGCGGGGCAGGTTCTCCTGCTGGAAAACCTGCGCTTCCACCCGGAGGAGGAAAAAAACGACGAGGGTTTTGCCCGCCAACTGGCCGCGGGGGCCGACCTGTATGTCAACGATGCTTTCGGCACGGCCCACCGGGCCCACGCTTCCACGGCGGGGGTGCCGCGGTTTTTACCGGCGGTGGCCGGCCTGCTTATGGAAAAGGAACTGAGCGTGCTGGGCCAGCTGTTGGCCGCTCCCCGGGCTCCTTTCGTCGCCATCCTGGGCGGGGCCAAGGTGAGCGACAAGATCGGCGTAGTAGAAAACCTGTTGCGGCGGCTCAACACCCTCATCGTGGGCGGCGGCATGGCCAACACCCTGCTGGCGGCCACGGGTGTCTCCGTGGGGAAGTCCCTATGCGAAGCCGGCAAGGTGGATTTGTCCCTGGCCATTTTGAACCGGGCCCGGGAACTGGGGGTGACGGTGCTCCTGCCGGTGGATGCCGTGGTGGCTAAGGCGCTGGATGCGGCCGCGCCGAGTCGCACCGTGCCCGTTAAAGAGGTCGGCGGGGAGGACATGATCCTGGACATCGGTCCTCTTTCGGTGGACAAGTTTACGCAAGCGCTGCAGGGTGCCGGGACCGTCTTTTGGAACGGTCCTCCGGGGGCCTTCGAGGTGCCCCCCTTTGCGGCGGGAACCATGGCCATGGCCAGGGCTGTGGCCGAACTAAGCGCCACCACCGTGGTGGGTGGCGGTGATACGGTGGCGGCCGTGCAGCGGGCCGGCGTGGCCGGGAAAATAAGTCATATTTCCACCGGCGGCGGCGCCTCCCTGGAGTTCCTGGAGGGACGGGAACTGCCCGGGGTGGTTGCCCTGCGTGATGTGGGGGCATAGGGGGGAGAGCTTTGCGGTCCAATCTGGTGGCTGGCAACTGGAAGATGAATCTGGGAATTGGTGAGTCCGTTACCCTGGCGCGAACCCTCAGGGACAACCTGGGCAATCTGCCGGGGGTGTTGGTGTGTCCCCCGTTTACCGCGTTGGCGGCGGTGGGGGCCGAATTGCGCGGCACAGGGATCGCGTTGGGCGCCCAGAACATGTATTGGGAGGAGCAGGGGGCCTTTACCGGGGAAGTGGCACCGGGAATGCTGGTGGACGTGGGCTGCAGCTACGTCATCCTGGGTCATTCCGAGCGGCGGCAGTCCTTCGGGGAAACCGATGCCGGCGTGAAGCAGAAAGTGGTGGCTGCCCGGAAGCATGGCCTGACACCCATTGTTTGCGTGGGTGAACTCCTGTCCCACCGGGAGGCGGGCCGGACGGAGGAAGTCGTAAGAGGGCAGGTCGCCGGAGGGCTCTTCGAACTGGAGGCCGAAAGTGTGGCCGGCCTGGTGGTGGCCTATGAGCCGGTATGGGCTATCGGCACCGGCCGCACCGCTACCGAGACCGATGCCCAGCAGGTGTGCAGTTTTATTCGTGGGTTGCTGGAGAGCAGGTATGGTCCGGCGGTGGCCGGCCGGGTGCCAGTCCTTTACGGGGGCAGTGTCAAGGCGGCCAATGCGTCCGGCATTATGGGACAGAGCGATATCGACGGGGTTTTGGTGGGCGGGGCCAGTTTGTCCGCCACCGAGTTTACCGCCATCGCCAAGGCGGCTCTCTAGAGTGGGCGGGGAAGGGGAGAAAGGTTTGCTGGCTCGCAACCGGCCGTTAGTGCTGGTCATTCTGGACGGCTGGGGCTTGAGTCCCCACCGGGAGGGCAACGCCATCGCCCTAGCGGACACGCCGAATATGACCAGGTACTGGCAGGAGTTTCCGCACGCCACCCTCCAGGCTTCGGGCGAGGCTGTGGGGCTGCCGGCCGGCCAGATGGGCAATTCCGAAGTGGGGCACCTCAATATAGGCGCCGGCCGGGTCGTTTACCAGGATCTTACCCGCATCAACCTGGCCGTAAAAGATGGCACCTTCTTTCGGAATCCGGTCCTGGTGGAGGCCATGGACAAAGCCAAACAAAAGGGGTCCCTGCACCTCCTGGGGCTTCTCTCGGACGGGGGCGTGCACAGTCACATCGACCACCTGAAAGCGCTGCTGCAAATGGCTGCCGACCATGGCTTGAAACAGGTTTTCGTGCATGCCTTTCTCGATGGCCGGGACGTGCCGCCTTCATGCGCGCGCACCTACCTAGAAGAGATAGAGGAATTCGCCGCCGGTCTGGGAACCGGCCAAATAGCCACGGTGATGGGCCGGTACTGGGCCATGGACCGGGATCGCCGCTGGGAGCGGGTCGCCAGGGCTTACGGCGCCATGGTGGATGGCCGGGGGTTTGCGGCCGCATCGGCGGTGGAGGCTCTGGAGATGGCCTATGCCCGGGACGAGACGGATGAGTTCGTGCAGCCCACCGTGGTGGTGGCCGCGGGGCAGCCCCTGGCCCGGATCCAGGCGGGCGATACGGCCATTTTCTTTAATTTTCGTCCGGACCGGGCCCGGGAGATCACCCGCAGTCTCATCGACCGGACGTTTAGCGGGTTCGAAAGACGGGCCTGCCTGGACATCCATTTCGTGTGCCTTACGGAATATGACCGTACCATCGACGCTCCGGTGGCTTTTGACCAGGAAAAACTCGTCAATACCCTGGGTGAGGTTTTGGCCCGGAACGGCAAGAATCAATTGCGCCTGGCGGAAACAGAGAAATATGCCCATGTAACTTTCTTCTTCAACGGAGGGGTGGAGGAACCCAACCCCGGCGAGGAAAGGCTGCTCATTCCCTCGCCCAAGGTCCCCACCTACGACTTCAAACCCGAGATGAGCGCGCCGGAGGTGACCGAAGCCTTTCTGGAACGGATTACCTGGGAGAAGTATGACTGCGTCATTATGAACTACGCCAACAGCGACATGGTGGGGCATACCGGTATTCTGGAGGCGGCCGAGGCGGCCGTGGCGGCCGTGGATTCCTGCGTGGGACAGGTGGTGGAGGAAACGCTGCGCCGGGGCGGAGCCGTTTTGATCACCGCGGATCACGGCAACGCCGAAGAGATGACCGATCCGGAAGGGGCGGTTCACACCGCCCATACCACGTACCCGGTACCCTTCATCCTCGCCAGTCTGGAGAACAAGAATATCTCCTTGCGGGCCGAGGGGGTTCTTTCGGACATCGCACCAACGATACTGCAGCTGCTGGGTGTACCCAAGCCGGTGGAGATGACCGGCCGTTCCTTAATTCAAGAAGTCAACCACCCCCACTTAGCGCCTTCGGCGCTTGAAGTGGAGGCTTGACGGGGAAACCCGTTGGGCTTAGTTGATTACCCTCAGCCTGTCGGGACCTTCTGGCGAACAGGCTACGTTACACCGGAATGCTTCCATCCGGCAAATAGGCATCTTTGGGATACTCCAAACGTCCCACGCTCTGCGGCTGGTCGATTAAACATCTCTGAGGGCAAGAGAAGTGTCGCTAGCGAAAAACCCGGTGTAACATTGGGGAAGTGGACCCACTGCCGAAAGGCGGGCTTATTCCGAAAGGAGTCCCGAAAGATGGTTTACGTTATTGACAAAGAAGGAAGGCCACTAATGCCTACCGAGCGTCACGGCAAAGTGCGCCGGATGCTCAAAGATGGCCGGGCCGTGGTGGTCCGGGCCAAGCCGTTCACCATCCGGCTTACCTATGAGACCGCGCACTATACACAACAGGTCACTCTCGGCGTGGATGCCGGATACTCCACGGTCGGGTTCTCGGCGGTATCTCAAGGAAAGGAACTGCTCGCCGGAGAGTGCAAGCTGCTTGAAGGCCAGGTGGAGCGAAATAAGGAGCGGCGAGATAACCGGCGTCAGCGCCGGAGCCGGAAACGGTACCGCGCACCCCGGTTCGACAACCGCAGAAGGCCGGAGGGCTGGCTTGCTCCCAGCCTCCAACACAAACTCGACAGCCATGTCCGGCTGGTGAACTTCGTAAAATCTATCCTGCCGGTCACCGAAGTCGTGGTCGAGGTGGTCAACTTCGACATACAGGCCATCAAGACGCCGGGTATCCGGGGTGAAGAGTACCAGCAGGGAGAACAGGCCGGTTTCTCGAACTTGCGCGAATACGTCCTGCACCGGGACGGCCACCGCTGTCAGAACCCCGAGTGCATGAACAGGGCCCAAAATCCGGTCCTTCAGGTCCACCACATCGGTTTTTGGAAGGATGACCACACGGATGGGCCTGGAAACCTCATTACTCTGTGCGACAAGTGCCACCGGCCGGAGAACCATAAAGAAGGCGGGTTTTTGTACGGATGGGAACCCACGCTTAAATCCTTCCGCCCGGAGACGTTCATGACCACGGTGCGCTGGCGGCTCACCGGGCAGTTGGGTGCCCGCCCCACTTTCGGCTACATCACCAAGAACAGACGGATCGCCCTGAACCTGCCCAAGACCCACGCTAACGATGCCTTCTGCATCGCTGGCGGATCAGGCCAAACACGGTGTGAGCAGATACGGATAGAGCAGGTGCGGCGGAACAACCGGTGCCTTCGGAAGTTCTACGACGCGCAGTACGTTGACCGGCGAACCGAGAAGTTTGTCTCCGGCCAGGATCTCAACTGCGGTCGGCGCACCCGAAACAAGAACAAGAACGGTGAGAACCTACGAGTCTATCGCGGCGAAAAACTCTTAAAGGGGCGTTACCAGTTACGAACGCAACGATACCCATATCAGCCGGGCGATGTTGTCCTGCACGACAACAAAAAATATGCCGTTCAGGGGGCGCAGAACCACGGTGCATATGTCCGGCTGAGGACGTTATCCAAGCCCGTGCGGGCGGATCAGTTGAAACCCGTACGTTACGGCAAAGGACTGCGGGTCGTGTAGAGATTCCGCCCTTCGGGCGGGTGCGCCATTCATCCCCCGCCTACGCTTCGCTTAGAGGCGGGGGTATTCTGGCGCAATAATGATAAACGGGGGGGACTGAAAACCATGTGTTCTACGGAAATTGTGGATGTTTACGCCAGGGAGATCCTGGACTCACGCGGCAACCCCACCGTGGAGGTGGAGGTAGTCCTGGACGACGGCACCGTTGGACGGGCAGCCGTCCCGAGTGGAGCGTCTACCGGGGTGCATGAGGCGGTAGAACTGCGCGATGGGGAGAAAGGACGGTTTGGCGGCAAGGGCGTACAAAAGGCGGTGACTAACGTCAACGACTTGATCGGGCCGGAAGTCACCGGGATGGACGCCACCGACCAGCTCAATCTGGACCGGGTCATGCTGGAATTGGACGGCACACCCAACAAAGGACGTCTGGGCGCCAACGCCATTCTAGGGGTGTCCCTGGCGGCGGCCCGGGCCGCCGCCGATGCGGTGGGACTGCCCCTTTACCAGTACCTGGGCGGCTGTTCCGCCCGCGTGCTGCCGGCACCCATGATGAACATCTTGAACGGCGGCGCTCACGCCGACAACAATGTGGACCTCCAGGAGTTCATGATCGTGCCGGTGGGGGCAGCCAACTTCGCCGGGGCGTTGCGCATGGGGGCGGAGGTCTATCATACCCTCAAGGCGGTGCTGAAAAAGCGCGGTCTGGCGACCGGGGTGGGCGACGAAGGGGGTTTCGCCCCCAACCTGAACTCCAACGAGGAGGCCCTGGCCATGATCGTAGAGGCCATAAACCAGGCGGGATTCAAACCGCTGGAGGATGTGGCCCTGGCTCTGGACCCGGCGGCTTCCGAGTTTTACCGGGACGGCCGCTACCTGTTGGACGGCCAAAAGAAGAGCGCCGCGGAGATGGTGGACTATTACGCGGACCTGGTGGACCGTTATCCCATAATCAGCATTGAGGACGGTCTGGCCGAGGACGACTGGGAAGGCTGGCGTCTCCTCACCGATAAGCTGGGATCCAAAATCCAGCTGGTGGGCGACGACATCTTCGTCACCAACACTGCCCTGATCCAGAAGGGCCTTACATCAGGCGTGGCCAATTCGGTCCTGATCAAGCTCAACCAGATCGGCACCCTCAGCGAGACGTTCTCGGCCATAGACCTGGCCCGGCGGGTCGGTTACACGGCGGTGGTTTCCCACCGTTCCGGCGAAACGGAGGACACCTTTATCGCCGACGTGACCGTGGCCGCCAACCTGGGCATGATCAAGACGGGCGCGCCGGCTCGCACCGAACGGGTGGCCAAGTACAACCAACTGCTGCGCATCGAGGAGGAACTGGGCAAGGCGGCCATATACCGGGGCAGGCAGGCTTTCCGTCCCTTCACTTTTGCTGCGCCCTAATGTTGTCATTTTCCTGCCCCCGTGTTATAATAACTGCCGTCGGAGGTGGGAGAAAAGATGACCGTTTTGAAAGACATTCTGAACGGCGTGTTCGTTCTGATGGCCCTGGGGATAATTGCCGCGGTGCTGATGCAGTCCGGCCACAGCTCGGGCCTGTCCGGACCCA
>DATKUX010000109.1:0-8610 GCA_035530395.1 Spirochaetia bacterium | reverse complement strand
ATAAAATGGCAAAACATGCACTACTTGACAAGAAAACAGGCTTCGCCTATGATGATCAAAATTGGCGGTTAGTCAACTGGTGAAATACAAGGAGGTATGGAAATGGCCAATTTCGCTGACAGCGGGGATCTGTACACGGTGCTGGGCGGCTTTCTGCGGGCCCAGACCGGCTCGGAGATCACCAGGACCATCGGCAAGACGGGCATGTGTATCCAGTTCAAGTACCACGAGCCCGAAGCCCTGATCACCCTGATCCCCACCGGTGAGGACATGGAGGTTCTTGAAGGGGAGACTGCCCGGCAGACCGACGTGCAATTCGAAATGAAGGCCGATATAGCGCACCGTTTCTGGCTGGGGAAAATCAACCTGCCCGTGGCGCTGGCCCGCCAGCAGATAATTGCCCGGGGGCCGGTGCAGAAAGCGCTGAAGCTTTTGCCGATCATCCAGCCTCTTTACGCCCGTTATGAGGCCTACCTGCGGGAAATCGGGCGGGAAAACCTCGTCAACGTCTAGTTTGGGGGGAATGGGTAAATGGACCATGGCTTTCTTATCGGTGGCCAGAGGGTTTACAGCGCGGATTCTTTTCCCGTGGTTGACCCGGCTACGGGTGAGCCCTTCGCCCGGGTGGCCAAAGCCGGTCCGGCGGAGGTTGACCTGGCCGTGCGGGAGGCCCGGGAGGCCCTGGAGGACCGGCGTTGGTCGATGATTGCCCCGCTGGAAAGAGGACGTATATTAAACCGGATCGGCGAACTAATCCGGGACCACGGCGACGAACTGGCCGCTTTGATGTGCCGGGAAAACGGCATGACCCTCAATATGGCCCTGTATGTAGAGATTCCGCTGGTGGTGGACACCTTTTCCTACTACGGCGGGTTGGTGGCCCAGGTAAGCGGCGAAACCCTGCCTTTTGCCGTCAGCGGCGCCCCGCCCGACTACCTGGCCATGACGGTCAAGGAGCCGGTGGGTGTGACGGCGCAAATCACCCCCTGGAACTTTCCCCTCTTGATGCCGGCCTGGAAAATAGCGCCCGCCCTGGCCGCCGGCTGTCCCGTGGTGCTCAAACCGTCTTCGGAAACCCCGCTGACCGCCCTGCGCCTGGCCGAAATCTGTCTGGAAGCGGGTGTGCCGGAAGGGATGCTCAACGTGATCACCGGCTCCGGCGACATCGTGGGGCGGGCCCTGGTTACCCATCCCGATGTCCGGAAAATAGCGTTCACCGGGGAAACGGCCACCGGCCGCTCCATCCTCCGGGATGCCGCCGACGGCATCAAGCGGGTCACCCTGGAACTGGGCGGCAAGTCCCCTAACATCGTCTTCGAGGACGCCGATCTGGAGGCCGCCGTGTCGGGCGCCTTGTTCGGGATCTTTTTGAACCAGGGGCAGGTCTGCCAGGCCGGCAGCCGGATTTTGGTCCAGGAAAGTGTTTACGACGCCTTCGTCGCCCTGTTTACCGAACGGACCGCGGCCTTGACGGTAGGGCCCGGCACCGAGGTGATGTCCGATCTGGGACCGGTCGTCAGTCAGGCCCAACTCCTCAAAGTAGGCGACTACATCGCCGCCGGCCTGGCCCAGGGCGCCGAACTCCTGACCGGGGGCGGACGGCCGGCTCTGTCGTCCCCCTTCGACAAGGGTTTCTTTGTCGAGCCGACGGTCTTCGGTGCCGTGACCCCGGACATGAGGATCGCCCGCGAGGAGATCTTCGGACCGGTGGCGGCCGTCATGTCTTTTGCCAGTGAGGCGGAACTCATCCGCCTGGCCAACAGCACTATTTACGGCCTGGCCGGGGCCGTGTGGACCCGCGATATCAAGCGGGCCTTCCGGGTGGCCCGCGCCATCGGCTCGGGCACCGTTTGGATCAACACCTACCAGTTGCTTTCGCCCACGGTTCCCTTCGGCGGCTTCAAGCAGAGCGGTCTCGGCCGGGAGTTGGGGCGGCAGGGGTTGGAGTCCTACCTGGAGACCAAAACCATCATCGTCGATTTGAACGAGACACCCGTGAGCTATTTCTAGAGAGGGGTGGAGGCATGCTGCCCGACTTCCTGGAATTCAAACTTTATACCCGGATCATCGGCGGCGACGATGTGCTGGAAAGTCTGGGCGACGAACTGGCAGCCCTGGGCATTACCCGGCTTTTCGTCGTCACCGATGCCTTTTTGCGGGAGACGGGCCTGGTCGAGGGCGTGCTCCGGCACCTTGCGGGCAGCCGGGTGGAAATCGCCGCAATCTTTGACCAGTGCATACCGAACTCGGATGTCATCCTGGTGGAGGAAGGAGCGCGGCGGATTGAGGCCAGCGGGGCCGACGGTCTTTTAGCCATCGGGGGCGGCAGCAATATTGATACCGCCAAGGCCATGAACCTGGTCCATACTCTCGGCGGGCGCCTTCTGGACCACCAGGGGGCCTTCAACATCGAACAGCCGATGAAACTCCCGCTGGTGGTTATTCCGACCACCGCCGGCACCGGCAGCGAGGTTACCCTGGCCGCCGTGATCAGGGACCGGGAGGAGCGGGCCAAAATAACATTTTTCAGCCCTCATCTGGCCCCCCGCCTGGCCTTGCTCGTACCATCGCTGACCCGGGATCTGCCGCCGTCATTAACCGCGGCCACTGGTTTCGACGCCCTGTCCCACGCCGTGGAAGCCTACGTCTCCGTAAACCACAATCCTTTTACCGACGCCCTGGCCCTGGAAGCGATGCGCTATGTCCAACGCTACCTGGTGCGGGTCGTCACCCGGGGCGGGGTGGACATGGAGGCCCGCTGGGGCATGCTGGTGGCTGCCACCATGGCGGGAATGTCTTTCAACGTGGCCCTGCTGGGCGGAGGGCACGCCATTGCCCATGCCATCGGCGGCCTGTTCGAGGTTCCGCACGGGGTGGCCAACGCCCTGGTTCTGCCGGCGGTCTGTGCCTTCAACCTGGACGCCTGCCCGGAAAGGTTCCGGGATATAGCCGAAGGCCTGGGTGTGCCGACCGGCGGGATGGATCCGGTGGCGGCCGGGACAGCCGGGATCGCCGCCATGCGGGCATTACGGGAAGCTTGCGGCCTGCCCGCCACGCTGGCCGCGGTGAACATCCCGGCCGGCAGGATTCCCGACCTGGCTGACCTGGCCGAAGGAGACGGCAGCATCGTCACCAATCCCAAACCGCTAAGTGCTGAGGATATTACGGTTATCCTGGAGTCTATCGCGGGGTAAACGACAAGATTGGAATGGCACAGCGTTGTTCCTGGCCGCCGCGCATTTTGCCGCCTTTGGCGGCACAGGGTCGGCGGTTTGTAAAGACGGGGGCTGGGGCGGAATTGCCGCGCCACCCCCCGGTCCCGAGGTAGAAGATGGCTACCCCGGAGCGCTTGACCGGTCTGGATGCTGATCATCCGAAAGACATAAGTGAAAATAGCTTCATTAAAACAATATAGCCATTATGGCTATATTGTGCTATACTACTAGTAGGCAGTTCCAGAGGGGGCGTATTCAGGTGCCTTATATACCGGTCTTCGAGGCAAGAAACAAGTTAAGCACGTTAAGGCGTGAAGCGGTTATGGGCAAGGAGTTTTTGCTGGCGGATGCCAAAAGAAAGGATGACCAATCGGTATCACTTATCTCCACGGCGCTCCTGGACGAGTTATGTGAGACCAAGACTTTCTCTTACGAGTGGGTTGATGAGCCTGGAACGGCAAGCGAGCATTATTCCATATACAATCACGAAACCGGAGTCTACGGAGTGGGTCCGACAAAAGCCGAAGCCGTGGGTGATTTTGTCGACAATGTTATCGACTACGCCCGGGTTTACTTCGATGACTTGCCGTTCTACCTGAGTCCTTCCGGTGATCGCCGTGATCACTACTGGTATCTAAGGCGTGTCCTCCATTGTGAGGGAGACAGGGAAAAACTTTATAGAGTACTGGGTTTGGACAGGGTGATGGGAAGCTGATGGGCTTCACATTCACATGGGAAGATATTGAGAAAATCTGCCGGAAACTTGGCATGGAACGGCAGGGCAAGACCTCTGTTTGGAAGGGGACCGGTCCGGACGGGACAAAAAGGACTTGCGTAATTCATTCAAAACATAAAGGGAATGTAGGGAGCGGGTTGGCACAAAAGATTGCCACCAGAGAGTTGAAGTTTAAGTCTTTGGAAGAGATGCATAAGTTCCTGAGAGATACTCTTTAGGCTCCGTCGGGCTCCTTTTTCCTGGCGCTGGAGCGATCCGGTGCGCCTAAAACGCCTGCAACCGCCCCGGCCCGGAGGCCGGGGCGGTCCTGCCACAGTTGCAGCAGGCCGATAGATCAGATATGTGACTTAGTGAAAGAGTGCGGGATCTGCCGAAGGGCAAGGTATGTTCGATGGAAAGGGTTTATCTGAACTTACGTCTTGAGCAGGCTGTTAGCGTACTGGTTCAGTTGTTCGGTCACGGGCTCGATCTTTTGCATGGATGAGTTGACATCCTGAGTGGTGGCCGATTGTTCCTCGGCGACCGCGGAAACCTGCAGGATGTTTTCCAGTAAAGCATTGACCTTTCCCTTGATGCTGTACAATTTCTCCGATACATCTTTGGCCGAGGACTGGGTGCGGGAAGCCAGCTTCCTTATTTCCTCCGCCACCACGTTAAATCCGCGTCCGAGATCACCGGCTCTGGCTGCTTCTATCGCGGCGTTAAGACCAAGGAGATGGGTTTGTGAAGCAATATCCTTGATCAGGTCCATTATTTCGTCCATTTTCTTGATCTCGTGTTCAATGCTACCGGTATTGCTGGCCAGTTCCGTGGAGGATGCCGCCAGTTGCTGGGCCGAGGCGGCCAGGCTGGAAATCCCGGAGACAGCCGTCTTTATGGCCTCATGCATTTCGCCGGAAATGGTGTTGAGCATTTCCAGATTCTCGATGGGAGTGGTGGTGACGAAGGAGCCAACCACGTCGTTGCCGGCATGAATAGGCACGCCCATGCCGATGTAGGGTAGTCCGTAGACCTCCTTTGACACGCGCAGGGTAACCTTTTTGTTCGCCTGCATGGTAGTCCGGGCCGTACTGCCGGGCTTAACCGGGTCAAGCACCTTGATCTGAAGCTTGACCGCTCCGTCGATGGAGACGAGGTAGCGCTCGGTGTCGCTGACGAACAAACCTATCTCCTCACCGAAGTAAGCGCGCAACAAGGGGATCGAGTCAATTATCTTTTGTACTTCCGCCGGTACTACGTCCATGTCTACCCCTCCTTTTACAATTAATTCGGACATAACCAAAATTTTCTTGAGACGTTGATTTAGTCTCTTTTCACCAAAAATATCCGGTACCGCAGGGAAGATGCCCTCTCTGTGGTATAATAGTGCGAGGAAAAAACTCCCGGGCGGAAAGGATCGGCATGCGCAAGATCGGCCTTACCACCACCGTGCCGGTGGAAATAATCTACGCCGCCGGGCTGGTTCCGGTGGACCTGAACAACCTTTTCATCACGGCGGAAAACCGTTCCCTTCTGATCGAAGAGGCCGAAACGGCCGGTTATCCCCGCAACACCTGTGCCTGGATCAAGGGCATCTACGGAGTGATTTGCCGGCACCCGGAGATAAGTGCCGTCGTGGCTGTCACCCAGGGGGACTGCTCGAATACCCAGGCCTTAATGGAAACCCTGCAGCTCAGGGGAGTGGAGGTGATCCCCTTCGCCTATCCCTGGGACCGCGATTACGCCACCCTGCAACTGGCCATGGACAAGCTGGCGGAGCGCTGCGGGGCGGACCGGACCGCGGTGGCAGGTACGACCCGGCGCCTGGACGAGGTGCGGGAGCTGGTATGGGAACTGGACCGCCTGGTGTGGGAGGAAAACCTGGGCACAGGCCTGCTGAACCATCTTTACCAGGTGAACTGTTCGGACTTTCAGGGCGACCCGGAGGCCTTTGCGGCCGGGGTGGCGGCGGAGATCGAGAGACTGACCGGGCCAGCTGTGCCGGAGTTAAGGCTGGGCTACCTGGGCGTGCCGCCTATCGTCGACGACCTCTACGACTACCTCGAGGAACAAGGGGCCCGGGTGGTTTTCAACGAGGTGCAGCGCCAGTTTACCCTGCCCTCGCGCCATCCGGACCTGGTGGAACGCTACCGTGAATACACTTATCCCTACGGTATATTCTTCCGCCTGGCCGACATCGAACGGGAAGCGGCCCGCCGCCGCCTGGACGGGGTGATCCATTACGCCCAGAGTTTTTGTTTCCGGCAGATAGAAGACATGATCGTACGCAAGCAGCTGCGGTTACCCGTGCTCACTTTGGAAGGAGACCGGCCCGGTGCCATGGATGCCCGCACCAGGCTGAGGCTGGATGCCTTCCTCGATATGCTGCGGTTGCGCTGAAGGAGATGGGGTAGTTGTTGGCCGGTATAGACCTGGGCAGCCGCTTCGTCAAGATTGCCCTGCTGGATGAAGCGGGGAAAGTGACGGACTTGAAGCAAATTGACACGGCCGCCTTTTACCGTTCCTTCGGCCGGCGGCGCGGGGACCGCCTGGAAATCGATGCCGCCGCCCTGGGTCTGGCGGGAGTGGCCTGCCTGGGCTGCACCGGCTATGGCCGTAAAGGGGTGGCCACGGCCGGCGGCCAGGCCGTGCCGGAGATCCGGGCCCACCTTCTGGGAGCGGTGCACGGCACGGGCCTCAGTGACTTCACCCTTTTGGATATCGGCGGGCAGGACAGCAAAGTGGCCCTGGTCAGGGAGGGCCGGATCCTGGACTTTGAGACCAACGACCGTTGCGCGGCCAGTACCGGCCGCTACCTGGAACATATGGCCGGCGTCCTGGGTCTGGATCTGGCGGAGCTATCCCGCCATTTTCGCGATCCGGCGGAGCTCTCCGCCACCTGTGCCATCTTTGCCGAGACCGAGTTGGTAGGCAGATTGGCCGAAGGGGTGCCGGTGGCGGAGTTGGCCGCAGGGGTTAACTGGGCAATCTTTCGCCGCCTGAAACCCATGCTGGCCCGCCTGTTTTCCCCGGTGGTGGTCTTTACCGGCGGGCTGGCCCGCGGCGAGGCCCTGCCCCGGATCATGGCGGCCGAGCTGGCTGTGGAGGTGCGGGTGCCGGACGAGCCGGCCTTCGCCGGGGCCATCGGCTGCTGTCTGGCGGTGCTGGGCAGCCATAACGGAAAGGGGCTGGATCGATGACCAGATTAGACGGGCGGACGGCCACAGAGTTGCGGCCGGTGTGCATAACCCGATCCTGTAATGCCTACGCCGAGGGGTCGGCCTTGATCGAGGTGGGCCGCACCCGGGTGATCTGCACGGCCACGGTGGAGGAAAGGGTGCCGCCCTTTCTGACCGGGCTGGGCCAGGGCTGGGTGACCGCCGAGTACAGCATGCTGCCGCGGGCCACCGGGGAACGGAGCCCGCGGGGCAAGACCGGCGGCCGGGCCCATGAGATACAACGCCTGGTAGGGCGGTCCCTGCGGGCAGTGGTGGACCTGGGGGCTCTCGGTGAAAGGACCGTCATTTTGGATTGCGACGTGCTGCAGGCCGACGGCGGCACCAGGACCGCCGCCATCACCGGGGCCTACGTGGCCCTTTACGACGCCCTGGCCGGCCTGGTGGAGGCAGGCAGGCTGGCGAAGGTGCCCCTGACCGACCAGGTGGCCGCGATCAGCGTTGGGCTGGTGGACGGCCGGCCTCTCCTGGACCTCTGCTACCAGGAGGATGTGCGGGCGCAAGTGGACCTGAACCTGGTCATGACCGGGCGGGGCTGTATGGTCGAGGTCCAGGGTACCGGGGAGAAAAGCACCTTTACCCGCGAGGAACTGAACAGCCTGCTCGATCTGGGCGCCGGGGGGATCACCCGGCTGGTGCAGTACCAGAGACAGGTGCTGGAGGAGAAGTTATGAGGCTTTTACTGGCCACCGGCAATGCGGGCAAGGTGAACGAGCTGGCCATGGCCTTGCAGGCGCGGCCGGTGGAACCGGTCTCCCTGGTTTCCTACCCGGACCTGTCCCCGGTGGTGGAGGACGGGGCCACCTTTTTGGCCAACGCGGCCAAGAAGGCCTGTCAGGTCTGCCGGGCCACCGGTGAGACTGTGCTGGCGGACGATTCCGGACTCCTGGTGGACGCCCTGGCGGGAGCGCCCGGGATTCATTCGGCCCGCTTTGCCGGCCCCGGGGCCGGGGACGCCGCCAACAACGCCCTGCTTCTGGAACGTTTGCGGGAGGTGCCCCCGGCCGGGCGCCAGGCCCGCTTCTATGCGGTACTCGCCCTGGCTACGCCGGACGGACGGATCTTCACTCTGGACGGCACCTGCGATGGTCTGATTCTTCCAGAGCCCAGAGGAGAGGGGGGATTCGGCTACGACCCCCTCTTCTACCTACCGGAATACGGGAAGACCATGGCCGAGTTGTCCCCGGAGCTGAAGAACCGGATCAGCCACCGGGGGCGGGCCATGGCCTGGTTGGTCCAGCTTTTGGATTGGCTTTTGGAGGAAACAGAACAGGGATTAGGCTAGTTTATCTTATAAAACTATTCAGAATTATCAAAGGGGTGGCAATTATCGCCACCCCTTATTGTTTATGAGCATAAAGATCGTTATGACCATAAAGAGCAAATTCACTATTAACGTTGAATTTTGCGAAAAATTAGATATAATTCCTTGTGGAGAGGAGAA
>DATKUX010000108.1:0-27279 GCA_035530395.1 Spirochaetia bacterium | reverse complement strand
GTTTTGTATGGGAGTCCCAAGGTGACCGCCAAGCAGAAGACGGTTCTTTGTTTTGCAGGAAGACACTCAGTGAAACAGTGCAGGCAGCGGTACATCATTTCTTTGGATAAAAACTCCATTTCCGGGTCGTGGGATGGGTTGGGGTCAATCATCTCATCAAGACTCAGGCCGAAATTCTGAATAAGTTCCTGGACAGGGAGTTTCGGCCTCTTCTTAATGAAATCTGCCGCTACGTTTAGAGTAATACGGTAAATCCAGGTAAATAGGGAGCTTTCATTCCGGAAACTGTGATACGAGCGGAAAGCCCTTAGAAAAGATTCCTGGGTTATGTCTTCGGCATCGTAAGGGTTGCCGGCAAGTGCAAGGGCCAGTCTGTATACCTTATGCTGGTGTTGCAGGAATAACCAGTCAAAATCAGGTAAGAGGTCGCCAGACAATTATTATCCCTCCTTTAACCTAAGAACCAAGTCAAATTTGGCTGTTCTAATTGATGGCGACTGTCAAGTTGGAAGTTACCGACTGAAAATCCGCTGGTATCCCTAAAGGTTGGCTCCTTTAAAAATCATCCAGTCCCTCGCATTTCCAGGGGAGATTTTGGCATTGCAAGCCTTGATATCGGCTATCCTCTCCAAAGTATTAGATTACGCGCATATTCAGCAAATAGCTTGGGGGTGTAAACGACCCGCGCTATCTTCAAGTTCCTTTATGGCCGCGCTCATGGAACGTACCTCCAAGAGGGTGGTTATTAACGTGGGGTGTGTCCCTACGTAGTGTTCATCAGGATGTAGCCGATCAGGACCCAGATAGCGGTCACCATGTTGGTAGATAGGTCGACCATTATGCTGGGCAGGGCCAGGATGACGATGCTGGAGTCGATGGCCACCAAAAGCGCCCCCAGGGTGGTCACGGAAAGCACCATCCACTTGTAGTCGATCCGTCCCCAACCTGCCGATCCGGCCAGCTTGGTCCGCCCGTTGGGCGGGGATCCCTCCGGCGCCGTCAGCGGTACCCCTCCGGCAGGACTTCCCGCCGCAGCCGGTTTACCACGTGATCGCGTTCCATCAGCATCTGCCAGATAACTTCCCTGATAGCTTCCTCCCGTGACTCCCTTTCTACAATCAGAACGAGTACCTCCCTACACGGTCGTGGCTGCGACCGTCCCCATTTTCCTTGCCAGGCATCTACAATCTTACCGTTGTTGGAAGCCACAGTCAACTTCGCCAGATGACTAAACGGCCACCAGCCACTTAACGATCACTAATGTCGAGTCGGACCTGCCGGCCATAGGACGACGGCGAGCAGTGTTTCTCACATAATGGCAAGAGCACCATCTTTCCAGATGTTGCTCTTGGAAGTATTCCAAAGGTACCGGTTACCCTTTTCCTTAATCCATGCTGATATGCGTGATGAAAGCTAGATATCCTTATCCTGGATCAGGTCATAGCGCATACTTTTACTCTTACTCCTTGTCTTGTTAACTCTTTCATTGAAAACAAAACCGTTTCTTTCGTAAAACCTTGAAACCCCTGGGTCGCGTTCAACGTCCGCATCGACCACCAGGAACCTGCAACCGACTCCCATGTCGTTCAGCCTCTCCATGTAGCCCAAGGCCAGAAATAGCATAAACGAACCGTAGGGCTTATCCCTGTATTTGCGGCTAACGGACATCTGTCCTATCTTTAGCGCCGGCACCGAGTTGAAAGGGATATCCAGACCCTCCGACTCCCTTTCCTTAGCGTCTAAAAGGAAAGAATCAGAACACAACGCCATGTAGGCGATTACATCTGCATTCCGTTTGTTGACGAGTAGCTTTATTTGTACAATATTCTGCTGAATGTAGTAAGGTGCGTCGTTGCATAGGAAGTCGTTGTAATCGCTAAGGCCGCAATCGAATTCCCCGGTTCTGTATCCCTGGGCGTAGTCAACAAGCACCACTTTAGTCGCGATGCCCTCGTACACCTCTTCGAGGTACATCTACTTCTCTTCCTTGGAGACGGCCTCTAAAAGCTTCAGAGCCCTTCTTCTCCGTTCCTTGTTCGCCGGTGTGTCTGTTTTCTTCAAGTCATTGACCAAATCGACCAAGTCTTTTCCCCTGAGAATTGGGGTGGACTGGATGGGCACAGACACGGGCTTCCCCCCCTTCCCCGTAACTGGCGGTTGCTTGTCCCTATCTGACGGCATTCTATCATCCCTCGAAAAAATGGAAAGACTATATTAATTCTATATTTTACATTTTTTATATGATTCCTGCCAGTACCTTGCAGACAATCTTTCGACAAATCCAGGAGACAGAAAGCCACACCGCCGATCCAAACTCCCTACACACAGCCGGACTCTCCAGTCGGCGCAGGTAACCGTGGCTGCAACCGTTACCCTGCCTGGCCCCGACTCGATGTCTGTCACTGGCGCACGTCCAATTCAACGGCCCAAAACGTGAAGAGGGGCTCCTTAATCTTATACCTAAATTGCCCAACAGCCAATAGACCATTAGAGATGACCGGTCATGTACACCAAAAAACCAGGACAAGCCTGGGGCCCACGATAAGGAAGCCCGCAGACGTTGTCTGACGAGGGCTGACGGAGCCGGTTGCATATACGCAACGTACCCAGGTTCTGCTACCAGGTGCCACTTTCAATGAAGCTGCCTTTTCATCCCTCGAAAATAGAAAAGACCCAGCACTTTGGCTGAGTCACAAAAGGAAGGTATGCAATTCAGGGTGGTTACGGAAAGGACAATCCACTTGTTGTCGATCCGTCCCCGCCCTGCCGCTCCGGTCAGCTTGATCAGTCCGTTGGGCGGGTCCTATGCCGGCGCAATCAGCAGTGCTCCTGCAGGATCTTCCGCAGTACCCGGTTGCTTGAACCGTGGGCTTCACAGCCATCTCCAGTCCCCACACGAATTATCCAGCACTTACGTTCTCGCAGTTGCCGCACAGAGGCCCCTGCCTTTAGGCGCCTTTAGGCGAGGGGTCTATAGCTTTCCGGCCGCTCTTTGGTCCAGAGCCACGTTTGCCCGGCCCCCTCCCATCAATGTCCCGTCCCTTCAGTTTTCGCACCAACTCATTCATTCTTTTAACCTGAAGGGCAAACGCCTCCAGCCTGATTTCGATCTGCTGCGGAAAGGCGCTGCCGTCCGTTTCTATATTCAAGTAAGGCAGGTGGGGGTACGCCTCGATCACCTCGGCAATCAGCCGGCGGGGGTCAATCCTGCGCTTATGAGTGCTGATCATCTCATTCAGGATGGCCTCGGAAATCCGGGATGGCATGCAGCCAAAGGGCCCAATGGTGATGACGCCGTCTACATGATCGATGATCTCGTTGATCGAGGTGCCAATCGTCAATATTGCCTCTCCCAATATGTGTGGCGATATCAAATCTTGGGCTGCAGCGATCACTTTGTCGACATCGATGAGGTGGTACTCGTACAGGCCGGACCTCGCCAGGATTGCCTTGATCTCCCGTTCATACTTTCTTCTGAAGTAACTCTCTACCACAACGTTGATCTTATCTCCCAGGTCCGCAGCCTCGGACAGATTGTTCTTGACTGTATAATCGCAGTAATAGATCCATTCCGCCAACGGCGCCACCTTGGCCACAATGCCCCTGGCGGCCAGCTTCTCTACGAGATGTTGCCGGGAGAAGCTGTCTCTTCTGACGTAGATTTCCCCAACCAGCGCCACCTTTTTGGCCTCAGCCAGGGTCTGCCTGAGGGGAATTTCGGACAACTCCACGGCAACCCGGCCCAATTTCTCCTTTAGTTCTTTCCAGCCGTCCCTGGCCACAGCCTCGGTGATCCCCTCCATCAGGCGGTTAAATGCAGCCATGGCCGCATCCCGGTCAACGGCGAGAGCCAGGAGCGCGCTCCGGATATCTTCAGCAACATCGGAGATGACTACCGCCTGCCACGCCCGGCGGGTATACCCGATCCCCAGCCCGCCGTAGCTGTTCCCTGACGAGAGCGTCAGCAGGGCCACGTTGGTGATACCCATCTTCCGGAGCAGGTTCTCGGTATACACGTGGTACTGACCGAACCGGCACGGATCAGGGGCGTCGGGCATGAAGTACACCACTATGCGGTCATCTGTCTCCGGCCGGGTACCCACCTCCGGTGGGTTCCCGGCCGGGTGTTGCCTGCAATAATTGAGCAGGCTGCCCACAGTGAGCGTCAGCGGCAGGCACTCCTTGCAACTGGAATTGGCCCTCCCCAGTTGCAGTTCAACCTCCGCCGGGGCGTCCAGGGCGACGGCATCGATGCCGATATGCCTGAAGGCTGCCGCAAAGTAACGTGTTGCCAGATCCCCCATTGACGGAAGCACGATCCTCACTCTGGGATCTTTGAGGGAGATCAACTCTCCGGCCACCGTCCTGATCTTTTTCTTCCGGCTGTCAAATTCGGCCAGGGCACCTGCCCCATCTCCCGACACCTCTACACCGCCGGGTTGATAGTTCTCAAGTACGTCTATGAAGGCGTCGATCCGGGTATCGATGCCGGCGTCGGCGGTGTGGCTGTCCAGTTCCAGGGTCAGCGAGGGCTTGCTTCCCATGATGTCCCTGAAGTAACCCACCACAAAGGAGTCAGGCCCGCAACTGAAGTTGGTGACAAACACGCCGAAAAGCTGGGGGTGCCTACTGGCAAATTTTGCGGCCTTAAGAATCATCTGCCCCATTGACCAGTACATCTTATGCTGCGGCGCTTCCTCTGCGAGCGGCAGAAAATCGTACGGGACCACCTTATACCCCCTGGACGCGAATTTCTCGGGTATGCCCATGTTCCCATCCTGCACCAGGGCATTATAAGGCCTGCCAAACAGGACGATCGCTTTTTCTCCGGTCTGCTCCAGATTCTCGATGAACTTTGCTCCCAGCGCCCTGCACTGCTCACCAAACGCATCCTGGATCCCTACCGCCTGCTTGTAAGCAGCCAGAGAGTGATGCCGGTCAAACCCCAGCCTTGCTCCGATCTCCACAAACGCTCGGGAAGCAGTATGGAACCCTTGCGAGAAATTGAGAACCGGCGCGAGAATCCGCTCCGGGCGAGGAACATCGAAGGTTGTCCTCAAGTAATAGCTCTCCCCCTGTACGATCGGGCAGGCCAAGCTGACAGGTATGCCGTTGGTCACCGGCATACCCTTGACATGGGGAAGAAACAGGTAATCCGGGTCGATCCGGAGCAGATCTTTGAAGTAAGCGTGCGCCAGGTTGACAGGGTGACAAAAAGCCGCATCCTTTTTAACCACAGCCTTTTCGGTCTCATTCAGGCTACCGGGTAGCACCACCTTCAAGCCGAGTCCTTGGAAAAAGTTATAGTACAACGGGAACAGGCTGTTTACAAGCAACGACCTGCTGATTCCTATGGTTTTGCCGCTGCTCACAGAATGACGATCCGAGTTGCCGCCGGGATGGAGATCGTGGCTGAACTCTCCATAGACCATCTCTTCTCTCCGCTTTACCAGATCATCGGAGTGCGAGTGCTCGTGGTGCGACATGATACCGCTGTACCTGCCGCAGATACCCCCGAAAGGGTATGTTTTCCCTTCTATGTTGATGCGGGAAATAGTGCACTTGCGATCGCATCCGGTGTTACCGCCCCCACACGTAAACGGCTTCTGGTAGCTGACCTCCCTGGCAATCAACTGGTCGAGATCGAAATTTTTCTCCTCGACGGCACCGCTCCTGATCTTTTCCTTGATCATCAGAGCGATGCCGAAGGCCCCCATCAGTCCGGGCTCCGGCGGCACGATGACGTTCCGGTCCAGGAGGGAGGCCATGGCAATAGGGACCGCCCTGTTGTAGCACACCCCTCCCTGCATGAAGATCTTCCGCCCGACGAACCTGTTTCCTTTGACCCGGTTCAAGTAGTTCTTGCAGATCGAATAAGCCAGGCCGGCTACGATGTTCTCGGTTTCGATATTCTCCTGCATCGCCGTCTTGATGTCGCTGCCTATGAAGGCGGCGCACTGATCATTGAAGTCCGCGGGGCAGTCGCCTGCCAGGGCCACCCCTTCTATCCGCTGCACATCGATGTTCAGATACTCTGCTGCGCACTCCTCCAGGAAGGAGCCGGTCCCTGCGGAACAGGCCTCGTTCATGGCGTAGTCGCAGGGAACGCCGTTAATGAGGTGCGTGTATTTAGCGTCCTGGCCGCCGATCTCGAAGATGGTATCCACTTCCGGGTCAAAATGCACGGCTGCGGCCGCATGGGCACTGATCTCGTTGTAAACGCTCCCGGTCAGGGCGTGCAACCCGGCTATCTGCCTTCCCGAACCGGTGACGCCGAGCCCGATGATCTCCACCCGGCTGCCCTGCTGCTCCATTAAAGAGGCGTAGCAGGCTTTGGCGGCTTTTATGGGATCCCCCAGGGTCTTGATGTACACCGAAGCCAGGATACAATCGTCGCTCTCCCTCATCAGCACCGCCTTGGTGGTGGTCGAGCCCACATCCAGGCCGAGGATGCACCGACCGCCCTCACTTTCTCCGGTCTGCTTCAGGGCATTGAACGATACCCTGTCGACTGCCGCAGCCAGTGCCGGAAGAACGGCGAAAGACTTGGGCTCAGCCCGAAATATCTCCTTGATGCCGTCCGGGTGGACAGTCTCATTCTCCAACGCCCACAGGGCCGAGCCGAGCGCCTCGAAATATCCTGCCTCTTCCGGAATGGTCAGGTCGGGGGCATTCTTTCGCAGGCACTCCACCATCACCCTGTTCCTGCTACAGCCCCCGGTAAGCCAGGTCCTCTGCGAGACATTGCCGCCCAGTTGTTCAACGATCCGGAGCGCCATCATGTCACACAGGCCCGCCACGATGTTCTCCTTTTTCTCACCCTTGTTCAGAGCATGGGTGCAGTCGCTCTTGCAGAACACCGAGCATCTTCCGGATACCCGGTAGGGCTGGTCGATGTTTTGTACCGCCACAGCCTCCTCCATGCCGATCCCGATCCTCTTGATCTGCTGCAGAAAAAACTCTCCGGTGCCGGAAGCGCATTTATTTCCGGTAAAGAGATTGATAATCTTGTTGCCGGCGTCGATCTGGTACGTGGTGAAGGTCTCCCCGCCCGCACAGGATATGTAATCGGCAGCCCCGTATTTGTTTTTGAGAAATACGTAGGCGTTTTCAACCGCTTCCGGTTCAGAAATGGAGGACAGCCTGAGCAGATTTTTGAACTTCCTTCCCGTCAATGCTATCCTGGTGCCTGATTGCAGATCGGCGCCGGTAAGCACATCTTCCAATGTACTTCTGATGTTACCCTCGTGCGTCCTGGAAACGACCTTCACAATGACCACTTTGTCGCTACGCTGCCGGTCGATATCCACCCTCGTCAGCGTCGAAGCCCCGATACAGATGCCAATCGCCTGCATTGCCGGTCCTATCCTTTCTCGTTCCTGAGACAATGGCGGCGCGGATACCTCTGCCTGGACTCAGGGGAGGAGCGTCTCGCCCCCTTCCCCGGCCATAGAATGCATGCCGTCCACCCGTTGCAACAGTGGTTAATACTTGTGTTTTTACGCCTTGGTCTACAACGTTCCCCGTTACATCCTGAAATAGACGCTTGCCCGAATGGTCACGGCACGCAGATACCCTGTTGCTTCGCGTCCGGGCACCACCGCTTTGACGAAGTCACCGGTCTGGAAGCCGAAATGGACCATCTCACGGCTCCGACCCCTTTTGGAAAACGGCTACCGGGCCCATCTGACGGTTGCCCGGCCCCAGGGCAAGGATCTCCGGCGCCTTGAACCAGGTGTTCCTCAGCTTCGCAGTGCTGGTTCCACACCGGTCGCGTCCAGGTGGCGCACCCTCCGTTACCCTGTTTACCTTTTTTCGACCTCTGCCCTACATTTTCCTGTCCATTAATTAAGAAAGCAGGGCCCCGTTGCCACTGCCCTCTCAAACTCCTTCACCCCTGTGACCTGGCCGTCCCAACCCCCCTGCTCACCGAGCTCCCCGGGAACGCAAGGATTATTTCGCTGCCAAGGGGTTGCAGAAGTCCGGTTGAACACCGACTCTTTCATCCCTCGAAAAAAGAAAAGACCCAGCCTTTTGGCTGAGTCACAAAAGGTATGCAATTTTCGGGGGTGTCACCTTTCAGGATTAATTAGCCGGCAGATCCCCCGTAATTCATTGGGGGGAGGAGCGGGCTGTATTTGCCAGCCACGTTCGACTTTTACCCTTTTGTATAGCACGCAAGTCTTGTGGGCGCCGTTGTGTAAATTGGCACTTGCGCCCCTTTTGATAACTACAGAAAAGAATCTTAACCAACGCATTACTCATAAGTGAAATAATCTTGGATACAATTCCTTCCTTGGTACGCACTATATCCCCCTTCTCAAATACCTTGTGGGTCGGTAAAACCGCACAGTTTTGTCCATGCCAAATACGCCGGTTCTTTACCACAATCGCGCTGCCGCCAGCGCCAACATAAACAGCCTCATTGACGGCATAAGCCTCGTTGAGCTTCTTCTTGCCAGGAAGCAAGTCGTAGTTGAATCGACCTTCCAGCCTTAGTCCTTTGTAATACCTACTTCTCACATGCCGCCGGTAGCTCCGGTTCTTTCGGTTTGTTTCGTGATCGTGGTCGTCTACCTTCATCCGAGTCTGATTCACGCCGGGTTGTATGTCGGCTTCCGACCGATAATGAACCACGCCTGGGTTGGCGTTGAATAGCTTACGGTTCGGATGACGCTTGCGGTACTCCACCCGCCAGGTCAAAACGGGTAAGCGTAACGGGCATCCTTCACGGGAGCCCAATGCCGCGGCATCGTTGATATGGCTCTTGGGGAGTCCGAGCTTCTCACGCTCCGCCTTGGTCTCATAACCATATCGAACGTCTACGGGTAGACCCAGTTTTTGCAGTTCCGCTTCGAGTAGGTACCTGCCTTGCATGAGCCTGCCAGCCGCCCTCGGGTCCGGAAACCGGTTGACATCAAACACCATAGAGAGATCTTCCGTTGTAACGGAGGTGTGACACCTGCCACATAGCGTTCCCACCACGTCGTAGCGATTCGTACCGCCGGATTTCCGCGTTTTGAAATGGTGGATTTTCGCTGTTTCTTCCGTGACCGGCTCGCCACAGTAAAGGCACTTGTACTGGTCGCGCTTAAGGATGGCCAAACGCTTTTTCTGGTGTTTGTTTTCCGCTTCCACACTACCGCTTGCCGGGCCTTGCTGATATTCCTCCCCTTTGATACCGGGACGCCTTTTCTTTACCAGGTCGATCTTAACCGGCTCTAGGATGATCCGGCTTGCCGGAAAATATTTGAGTACGTCTTTGACGGCGTTAAGTTTGGCCTGCACGTCGCTACGGATGCTCTGAGGATACTCGGAGCCTTTTCGGTAATTGAAACGTGGCTCGCCTTCTTTTCCACGCTTCTTGTTGCGACGGTTCCGGCGACCACCGCGAAGAGACCTCCGTTCTTTTAAGTTGTCGCTGATTTCCCGACCTCTGGGATGCCCCTCCAAACCTACGATTACTTGGTCATGGGTTTGGCGGTGCTCCACCACGGCGATTCCATAGGTCTCACCGTCGTCTATCACCATGTCGGCATCCATGACAACCGGATCTTGGACTTCGTATGTCAACTGGATGACAAATGGGTATATCGACACCACTTTGGCCTTATTCTTCTTCAAAAGCCACCTGGCACGGGCCGGACGGGCCGGTGACAAGGGTATGCCGTCGTCGCTTAATACTCCTACGGTATTTGCGCACTGCCGCATTACCAGGTCTCCTTTCTTTCCCCTTGCGGGGCCAGGCGTAACCGCCCGGATCACCGCTTACGCGGGTTCTATGCCCCCTGCACCTTCACCAAACGCGGACTGGAGGTCGCCCTCCAGAGGTAACGCCGCCGCGAACCGGCTGGGACACCACCGTTCTTGTAGGCAGCGTTCCTATTTGGTTTCGACGGTGCGAGTCAACACTGCCGGATTGCTACCCGAAGGTAACACCTGCTCACGCGATTCTTCATCGCATGCCCATCAATTCATTGATGGGTAGTTGACCCCTGGTCCGACTGCAGGGTCTCCCGCAGCAGCCGGTTGACAGCGTCCGGGTTGGCCTGGCCCCTGGTCTTTTTCATGACCTGGCCCACGAGGAAGCCTACCGCCTTATCTTTGCCGGCCCGGAAATCGGCCACCACTTTTTCGTTTTCGGTCAGCACCGCCCGGATGACATCCAAGAGCGCCCCCTCGTCGGAAATCTGGGAGAGGCCCCTTTCCTTAATCACCTGGGCGGCATCCAACCCGGAGACATACATGACCTCCAGTACTTCCTTGGCCATCTTGCCGCTTATATCCCCCTGGTCAATCAGGCGCAGGAGTCCCGTAAGCCGCTCCGGGGTCACCCGGCCCTCTTCCACGCTCACGCCGGCCGCGTTCAACAGGCGCGCCAGGTCTCCCATAAGCCAGTTGGCCACCCCCTTGGCCACCCCCTTGGCCTCCGGGTAGAGGGCCAGGCAGGCCTCGAAGTAGTCGGCCAGAGACTTTTCCGCGGTCAGCACCCCGGCGTCGTAAGCGGAAAGGCCCAGTTTTTCAACATAGCGGGCTGCCCGCGCCTCCGGCAATTCCGGCAGGCGGGAGCGAATCTCCTGCACCCAGGCCGGGTCGATGACCAGGGGTACCAGGTCCGGTTCCGGGAAATACCGGTAGTCGTGGGCCTCCTCCTTGCTACGCAGGGACAGGGTAACGCCCTGCCCCTCATCCCAGGTACGGGTCTCCTGAACTATGCGCCCACCCTCACCGAGCACCCCGGTCTGGCGCTCCACCTCGTAGGCCAGTGCCCGCTGCAAGGCGCGAAAGGAGTTCATGTTCTTGATCTCGGCCTTGGTACCCAGTTGGGTCGACCCCCGGGGCCGCACCGAGACGTTGGCGTCGCAGCGCAGGGACCCTTCCTCCATTTTGCCGTCCGAGACGCCGGTGTAGACGATGATCTGACGCAATTTCTCGGCGTAGGCGCGGGCCTCCGCCGGTGAGGACAGGTCCGGTTCGGAGACGATTTCCAGAAGGGGCACGCCGGCCCGGTTGTAGTCCACCAGCGAATAGGGAGTAGTAGTGATGGTACCCTGGTGCACCAGCTTGCCGGTGTCTTCCTCCATGTGCAGGCGGGTGATACCGATGCGCTTTTTCACCCCGTCCACCTCGATGTCCAGGTAGCCGCCCAGCGCGATGGGAAGGTCATACTGGGAGATCTGGTAGTTCTTCGGCATATCCGGGTAGTAGTAATTCTTCCGGTCGAACTTGGAAAAGGAAGCGATCTCGCAGTTGAGGGCCGAGCCAAGCAGAATGGCCCACTCGACCACCTGCCGGTTGACCACCGGCAGCACCCCGGGCAGGCCCAGGCAGACCGGACAGACATGGCTGTTGGGGTCGGCCCCGAACTCGGTGGTGGAATGGCAGAAGACCTTGCTCTTGGTCTTCAACTCCACGTGAACCTCCAGCCCTATTACCGTTTCATACTCCGTGGCCATTTTCCCTACACCCCTTCCGCACTGCGGCGCCAGTGGCCCGCCTTTTGTTCGTACGCGTGGGCCACCCGCAAAAGCGTCTGTTCGCCGAAGGGCGGTCCCATCAACTGCAGGCCCACCGGTAGATCATCGACAAAACCGCAGGTCAGGGACAGCGCGGGGATGCCGGCCAGAGGAGCGGCCAGGGTACAGATATCCGACAGGTACATGGCCACCGGATCCATGGTTCTCTCACCCTTCTTGAACGGCAGGGTGGGCGAGGTGGGCGTGAGGAGGACGTCGTAGCGCTCGAAGGCACGGTCGAAGTCCTGCTTGATCAGGGTGCGAACCTTGAGCGCCTTCAGGTAGTAGGCGTCGTAGTAACCGGCGGAGAGCGCGTATGTACCCAGCATGATCCTTCTCTTCACTTCGGCGCCGAAGCCCTCACTCCTGGTCCGCATGAACATGTCCACCACGTCCCCGGTGACGGCCGCCCGGTAGCCGTAACGCACCCCGTCGTAACGGGCCAGGTTGGAACTGGCCTCGGCCGGCGCGATAAGGTAGTAGACGGGCAAGGCGTAGGAGGTATGGGGCAGGCTGGTCTCCTCCACCTCCGCCCCCATGGCCGCCAGAAGGTCGATGGCGGCCTGGACTGTCCCGGCCACCCGGGGATCCACCCCCTGGGCCAGGTACTCCTTAGGCACACCGACCCGGATGCCCCGTACGTCGCCGGTCAGGGCCGCAGCAAAATTGGGCACGGGGCCCGGAGCACAAGTCGAATCACGTTCGTCCGGTCCGGCGATGGCCTGCAAGACCAGGGCGCAGTCGGTCACATTGCGGGTCAGGGGGCCGATCTGGTCCAGGGAAGAGGCAAAGGCCACCAGGCCGTAGCGGGATACCAGCCCGTAGGTGGGTTTCATGCCCACCACGCCGCAGAAGGAGGCCGGCTGGCGGATGGACCCGCCGGTGTCCGAACCCAGAGCGTAAATTGCTTCACCGGCCGCCACCGCCGCCGCGGAACCGCCCGAGGATCCGCCCGGCACCAGGTCCGGATTCCAGGGATTGGAGGTGGTGAAAAAAGCGGAGTTTTCGGTGGAGGAGCCCATGGCGAACTCGTCCAGGTTGGTCTTGCCGATCACCGGCGAACCCGCCCCGGCCAGCTTTTCCACCACCGTGGCGTTATAAGGCGGGACGAAATTCTCCAGGATGCGGGAAGAGCACGTGGTGCGGACTCCCCGCGTGCACATGTTATCCTTTAAAGCCATCGGGATACCGGCCAGCGGGCCCATCTTTTCCCCTGCCGCCAGTTTTTTGTCCACCTCGTCCGCGACGGCCAGGGCCCGTTCGGCGGTAACGGTCACGTAGGCCTTGATCCGGCCCTCGACCTGGTCCACCCGGTCCAGCACCGAGCGGGTAATATCCGCGGCGCTTACTTCGCTACGGACCAGCAGATCGTGCAGTTCACTAATACTCTTCTGATACAGCAGCTTGACCATTCCTCCTTAGACGATGCGCGGCACTTTGAAGTAGCTGCCGTCCCGGTCCGGGGCCCCGGCCAGCACTTCCTCCTGATCGAGGTCCGGCCCGGTCCGGTCGGCCCGGAAGACGTTTTTGAGCGGCAGAACGTGGGCGGTAGGGGGCACGTCATCCGTTGCCAACTCTTTCAGCCGTTCGAAGTGCTCCAAAATGTTGTTGAGCTGCCCGGTGTAAAGGCTTCTCTCCTCGTCCGTCAGCTTCAGGCGCCCCAAAAGGGCAACGTGGTCGACGTCTTTTTCCGTGATCACTGAAAATCTTCCTTTCCTGCAGCAGGTCATGACGAAACAGCCGGCTTCCCGGCCCGCTATAATCTTACCGCTGTTGGAAAGCTTAGTCAACTGCACCGGACAGCCCTCCGTGCCCGATTGGGCCATACCGCCGGCCACCGGCTAAGCCGGTGGTCATGACTTCGGTGCCGGCACTAAAAATAGGACAGCTGGCGGTTAGTCAGAGGCACAGAGACAAGCCCTACGGGTCCTTTATGTTGTTTCTTGCTCTGGGTTATCTAAAAAGACTGAACAACATGGGGGTTGGCTGTAGATTCCTGGTGGTCGACGCAGACATTGAACACAACCCCGATGTTCCACGGTTTTACGAAAAGAACGGTTTCATTTACAACGAACGGATTAATAAAACAAGAGATAAGATCAAAAGTATGCGGTATGACTTGATCCAGAACATCTAATCCCCGATGTTCCGGTAACACTTGCCAGGACCAGTCCCTACACGACCCACCGTGCTAACTTCCGGACATGTTCCTCTTGCCCTTGGGTCTGCCCATTCTTTCGCCTCCCCGTTCGCGTCGCAAGCCGCACCACATCCGGGTGGCTCAATCGGGGCATGGTAACTCGGCCCTTTTTCCCTTCCTCTGTTGGAAGGGTTAGTCAACTGCGCCAACCGTTGCGGAAAGACGGAACGTCCCGGTCGCAAGGCTTTCGGCCTTACCGGGAGTTGCCGGATCGTTGCCTAATGGAGTCGGGGAGGTGGGGAATGATGCGTAACTTCCGGGCTGACCGGCGGGCCTTGGTAGCGTCGGGAGTATGGCTGGCCAGGCATTGACCGGAAACCGCCGGGCCAGGGATGGCGGAACCGGGGTCAGAAGGTGTGATGACCGGCAGTTGGGGGCGGCTGGATGGGCGAATAACGATTATTTCTTCGGATTTTCTTTCTTGTCAGCCTGCTTGGCCACGTCCTGGGCGGCTTTGTTCAGATCGTAGTTGTCGCGGTTGCAATCTTTACTCGACGTGTTCAGGATAAGTGAAAGCATTTCGATCACCTCTAAAAGGTATTATTGCACTGTTATCTGTCGCATATACTGAACAGCGGAGGTGGTGCCTATTGGATATCAGCCGGATAAAACTGCCCCCCGACATGGTTGATACTCTGGATGCCATTTTCCAGAAAGCGAAGGAGCACAATCCGGGCCTCACGGAAAGCCTGTTCCTGGAGAGCATCATCAGGGAGTGGCTGGAGCCGTATAGGTGGGGTCGAAACCACGTCGTACTATCCAGAGATAGGGTCAGGTTGAGAAACAATTTGCGGCAGGCTATCAGGTTATCCGGCAAGTCGCAGGCGCTTATCGCCAGGGAAATCGGCGTCAATAGGCCGTATCTCAGTCAGGTGGTCAGCGGTAAGTATGAACCGTCGGTGACGTTGGCCTTGCTCCTGACCGAAGCCTTGGGATATCCCCGGGAAAAGTTCAAGGATTTGTTCTTCCTGGAGCCGGTGGATCAGGTGTAAATTACCTGGTTCACCGGCTTTTTTTGTCGGAATTAGGCCGTAAAAGGAGCATAACAGTTGTTGTAAAGGTTGAACAGGTGGTGGAAAAACTGAACGGCTTATGCTAACATTTCCTACCGTCCGACGGTTGTAAAAAAGGTACCTGCTTTTCTCCTTTTATGGTCAAGAGGTATTTGGCGATTTTCACACATCAAAATAAGCCCCTTCTAAGATACTGCAATATCCTTTGCAGTATAGGTACACGCCATTCTTTGGATTAACTCATGACAGCCATGCCGCCGTCAATATTCTTCGAACCGCCTCCTTTCTCCGGTGAGTCCCTTTGGTTCTTTTGAGGGGGAGATAAACGTGCAGGACCTTTTTACCTACGCATCTCTTGGCACTATGGCCGGTGCAGTTGCGGCGACCGTCCTTGTCATTGACTTCATTAAAGATCTTGGTCCGTTGAAGCGGATTCCCACCCGGGTTCTCGTGCTTGTGGTCGCCGAAGGAGTCGTTCTACTGGCAGGTGTTGCTGCAGGAGACTTTACTTTGAAGAATGTTCCCTTATCTGTGCTCAACGGTTTGCTGGTGGCGGCTTCGGCCATGGGGAGCTGGCAAACGGTTAAAGACCGTTTTGGGGGTGGTTCCGGAAAAGCCAAGGGGGGATGAGTGTTTTGCAGGATAAGCCCGGGCTCCGGGAGTTGGTATTTCAGGCTCAGTCCGGTGACGTGGAGGCGCTGGCTCAGATAGTTCATCATCTTGACCCGGCGGTTAGAAAGTATGGCCGTCACCTTGGGTATCCCGGCTCTTGTTCCGACCTTGTCCTATGGATACTGCAGGCGGTTCACCGTTACCGTCCCTAATTCCTTATAAAGGAAAAAGTTTTTGGAGTAGGGGGTTGTTGAAAGGACCCCCTATTTTCTTTTTATATGGTGAGGGGCAATTGAAGGCCGGTAAAGGAGGTATAAAGAACGATGGACTACACCTGACGGCTGCTCTGTTAGAAGTGGCAAGCTTGCTCCGGAAGATGCCCGCGTACTGGCATGGTTCCTCATCGGACTGCGTCACGAGACGATCAGACTGGCCAAGAAGCATCGGAGGGTGCAAGAACACGAGGTCTTGATTCTGAATGGACCCGTAGATCAGGATCTTTCCGGGGAAATTGCATTGCTTGATACCATTGCCGCAGCAGTTGATGTTTCAGGTGAAGCGGAAGCGTCTGTGCTTATCCAGGATGCCCTCTTGTTGCTGACGTCGCTACAGCGGGAGGTAATAACAGCAACGATCCTGGAAGGCGCTACCGAAGGAGAAACGGCTGTAAGGTTGGGAATATCGCAGCAGGCTGCTCACAAGGTTAAGGAGCGCGCGTTGAGTAGGTTGAGAAAGTATTTTGTCCTGGATGAATCGCTCGGAAATAGATCCTGATGAACAGGCAACCAAAACCAAGAAGAAAATGGAGGTTTACTATTATGCCGACTTTGTTTTACAGTTTCTCGGACTTGCAGACTGACATTTGGTCGAGCGCTTTCACTGTGTCAAATACGGAAAATGTTAGTGTTGTTCTTACACAATCCGGATTAGACGGCGCGGCAGATCTCAATTATTCGCTTACGTCATGTAATGGCTGTACGTTTGCAGATTATGGACCCATCCCGGTCAATGCCGAATATACAAGTACTAGTGATACAATCACTTTCCCAAATGTATCCCCTGGCACTTACTATTTATGGATCCACAACGATTTCGAACCTAATATAGCGAGTGGGAATGGCTGGATATATTATTAATCTGACAGTACGGTAAAGTTCAGATGGCCGGGGGCATTAATAGCCCTCGGCCATCTGACCCTTTTATGCGAAGAGAGTTCCCCTTACTTCAGGAAAACTTTTATGTTTTTCGGATAACCAATATCATCAGGTCCGGTAATAAAGACAAGATAGTTAGGTATTGTCTTCGGGGATTGATATATCATCCGAACCACCTCCGTCTTCATATTTCCTTCGATTTGGCTACTCACTATATAATCACTTCTATTTTGGAGACCATGACCTTTATCGTCAACAACATGATACATCGGTAGGTTGCTCCAGATAAAATGGCCCGTAATCGGCTGAGTTAACGAGAACTCAATTACAGCACTTGACGGGGCAATTTGTATTTGTCGTATAACGACAGCCGTTTGTCCAATCACCTCAGTCTGCATTGGCGAGAATACCTTAGTGGCTGCGTCCGCATACTGCCTTGATACAGGAACCATAAGTATCCAATCTCCTTGTTGATTTCCAATCTGATGGATCACAATCTGTAAATTGAATGTGTTTGGCAGATCTCCACGGGGATAGATTTCCACGAGTCCAACACGACCATTACCCATTTTTTGATTCGTCTCTTGTGCGGTATCATGAATAGGCTTATTATTAGCCAAGAACTGCATTCCTGGTGAGCCTAGCGAAATAACTAGATCCCCAGGGTAATCATCGGGACTTAGGTCAGCTCTAGAAGTCGTGACTGTATATCCAATATCGAGTCTTCCTTGGTCGTATAACACATCTGTTATGGTAACGGAAATACCTTTATCTGTGGCCGTTCGATTCACTTTTGTAGTTAATCCTTCATCGATTGCGTTTTGAATTCCCCTATCTCCAACAAAATTAAATATTGCCTTAATGACCGGAATCCGCTCCAGTGTTGTAGCCATGACTGGAGAGATAAAACCAGACGAAACCAGTAATCCGCAAATTACAATTGCGACAGCAAAGGCGTAACCGCTTTTACGAATTATCGCATTCCGTTGAAGAGATGTATTGGTGATCGTGTTGTTAAGGACACGATTACGAATATTATTCCAGGGAATGGATTGAACCGGACAGCGATTGGCCTCTTGTTGTATTTCTTGTCTGATTCGTTCATCCATGATTCGTTCACTCCTTTACAATAATTGGGTTTTAGCATTTCACTTATCTTGAAGCCGCTTAGCAATCTGACGACGTGCCTTTGCGAGCCGGCACTTATACGTACCAAGTCGCCAACCTGCCACAATTGACGCTTCCCTGTCAGTTAAATCACAAAAATAACATAAGACCAATGCAGTTATTTCCAGCTTACCCATACCGTGCATGGCATCCTGTATCACAATTCTGGTATCAGTTTGATCGATTTTATCATCGGGATCTAATACTTCTATGTCAGACGCGGATAAAGTTTTCGTCTGACGACGCCCCTGTTGGCGTGCCGCATTCACTAAAATCTTATAAAACCATATACGGAATTTATTCAGGTCTTTTAGCTGACCACGAGACTTATATAAATTGACAAAGGCGTCTTGTGCAGCTTCTTCCGCGTCACATACGTTGCGCAAAATCAGCCAGCAGGTGCGCACAGCACCCGCCCACTGCTCCCGAACAAACTCTTCATAAGTAATAATATCTCCTGAACAAATACGTGACACAAATCCCGATGTAATGTCTTGGTCGTTTGTATTACTCACTCGCTCTTTCACCCCTCCACTAATAAGATGCAGAAAACCGTTCATGCGGATGGTCATAAGAAAAATTATTTTAGCCGTTCTTGTCTGCGGAATGCCCGTACCGGCGGACAGCAAGGGAAATTTCCACCAAAGCCGCCTTGGTATTCGATCCAGAGAGTTCGCACCCACCCCAAGATTAAGTTCACGTAATCCCCTGGCTTTTAACGGGTTTCAGATTTGGCATCTAAGCCCAATGACGGAGGGGGAAAGTGTCCCGGGAGCCCTTGCCCTGCCTGGATTTCTGGCATCCGCCATCTTCCATTTGTCTCGGTACAATTCACCAGTCCCAAACGGAATAAGCCATTATTAATTGTGTGTAAGACCAACTGCGGGTATGCCCCAGCACCACCTTTTACCACGCCGTTCTACGTGTTACCCCAACGTCGTGTCATCATCGGCGTGCGGATGCCTTGGCTTCGTCGCTTTTCCGCAATCCCGCCAACCTTCTTGCCAATCCACCTGGCGCAACATCCCCCTCTGCCTTCGCCACAATCTAAAAGCGCTCGTAAGCTTTGGTCATTCGGGCGGGCCACCAGCCAGCCCGGCAACCAGGACCCTGCCGCGCAACGGCAAAAGCCGGATCTGGATCTGCCAGGAATTATTTGGTTTACTACCCTGTTCAGGCCGGCTGCCCGAACGGGAACGTGACTCTCGGTCCTTGAGCCGTTCCCCAGTTGGCCGTTAAAGTTGTTTCCCCAGGCCCACACCGTACCGTCCGACTTCAGCGCGTAGGCCGAATCAAAGCCGGCAACCACGGGGCACTGCCCGCCAGGCTCGTCATCAATAACGGGGTTACAACAAGAACAGCCCCTGCGCAGCGCGTCCATCGGCCTTCCCGGAACCGGATGGACAACTGCACACAAATCACTCCGTCCAGAGGTCCGGGGATACCCCGGTCAGCCGGGATATTCGCTTACGGCTTCTGTTCCTCGTTCGACAGCAGGGTATGTACTATCTTACCGCCTTTTAACATGAAACTCAGACTCGGATAGAAAAATGTCTCGCTATCATTTGCAACCCGGCTCTTCTGCGAAAAATGATTCTGCCCAAAAATCTAAATAACAACTATAGCCGCGTTCGACCTGGCCATACGGATAAAGAAACGGCCATAGGCCCTTGATATTGCGTCAAGGGTGTCGCCCATGCCAATTCCACTATAGAGGGGTTGTTGATTTGTGATTCCAGTGCAAAAAGTACGATTTGCCCGAAACATCCCCAAGGTATAGTTGCGCGCACGCATCCGGGCCACTATATGGGGTAGCCGCCAAATGAGCGAAAGGGTTTTCGCACCAGAATCATTTGTATCCATTCCATGCCCCCGGTGCTGTCCCACGCCCCCGTGGCGTAAAAATCAACGTACATGTTGTCTTTGGCATAATACCACTCCGGAAAAGGGGTTCCATGGGTAAAGGACGTTTCATCCGGCTGACCAAACAAGGCAATCACCCGCTGTTGGGAGTCGCCCAGGTGGATGCCCCCGACGGCAACATTGCTTTCGGTCAACGGACCCGGACCACCTGATGATCCGTTCCGCACAACCAGGCCCGGGTAGCAGGCCGGGGGGATTCCATGTTTCTGACTCTGACCTGGATTAGTTGAGCAACCGGTGAACGTCAGTGACACCGATATCAGGATAACCAAGAGCAGTCGAACAGGAGCCGGTACAAGTATGTACATAGCTGGCTTAAGTCGCTGCATGGTCACCGCTCCACCCCTTCCCAACCCGGACCGCCCGTCTTCCCAATACACAACGGTTCCGGCCAATAGCAGGTGGTATTACCCCCGCACAATCTTACAACCGACGGGAGCTTGCGTCAATTCTGCCGGACGTTGGAGAGGGCTGACGCCTGAATTATTCGGCGGGGTCGCTTGAACCCCGGTTAGACCCGCAGAACGGTTCGTGGGCCGTTCTGCGGTGAGGCGAACACCGGCTTGGCGATTGGGCGAATGCCCCCTTGCCCGAAAAAGTTCTTCAGCTGAGTGGCCCTCCCGCCCGAGACTATGTTACCCGTATACTCCATCGCACCTTGACGCGCTGACATTTCCTTCTTTCTCCGCCGGGCGGTGGCCCAACGAGCCTCGTCTTCCAGCTCCGCGGCGCGGCCCCGGCTACAGGGCTCCCGCAAAGGCCTCCCCGAAGGCCTCGCAGGCCACCAGGTCCTCCTTGCCCGGGTCCCACTGTACCCGCAGGGGTTCCCGGACCACGTTGAAGCCCCCCTCGCGGAGCTTGGCTTCAACCATGGCAGGCGATTCCCCGCTCCAGCCGTAGGAACCGAAGGCCGCCGCAACCTTGTTCTGAAACTGCAGGCCCCGCATCATCTCCAGCATCGCCGCCGTGGAACTGAGGATGCCCCGGTTGATGGTGGAACTCCCCACGATGACCCCTCTGGCCTTGAAGACATCGGTAACCAAATCGTTGTGGTCGGCCCGTCCGGTGTTGAACACCTTCACGGGGGCCCCCTTCCTTTCCAGCCCCCGGGCGATGGCCTGGGCCATCTTGCGGGTGGCGCCCCACATGGTATCGTACAGGATAACCACGCCGCCCTCGTTGTAGTTGCCCGCCCACTCGTCATACTTGGTCACGATCTGCAGAGGGTTGTCCCGCCAGATGATGCCGTGGGCCGGAGCGATCATCTCCACCGGCACCTTCAATGCCACCAGTTCCTTGATCTTGGCCTTGACCAGCTTGGAAAAGGGGGTGAGGATGTTGGCGTAATATTTGAGAGCTTCCTGGTAGAGCTCTCCCGTGTCGACCTGGTCGTTGAACAGGTAGGGAGCCGCGTAGTGCGGCCGAAGGCATCGTTGGACAGCAGCACGTTGGCCCCGGACACGTAGGTGAACATGCTGTCCGGCCAGTGCAACATGGGAGCCTCGACGAAGACCAGCTTGTTGCGGCCCAGGTCAACGGTGTCCCCGGTCTTCACCACCTTGAGGTTGAAGTCGCGGTGGAAATGCTTCTTGATCAATACGGTCCCGTTCTTGGAGCAGTAGATGGGTGTGTCCGGGATTTTCTCCATGAGGTAGGCCAGGCTGCCGGCGTGGTCCTGCTCGGAATGGTTGATAACGACCAGGTCTATGCGGTCCAACCCGAGCTTCTCATCCAGTTCCCGCACGAACTCCTCGTGAAACGGAGTCCAGACTGTATCGACCAGGGCGATCTTCTCGTCCCGAATCAGGTAGGAATTATAGGTGGAGCCCCGGTGGGTCGAGTACTCCTCGCCGTGAAAGCGCCGGAGTTCCCAGTCCTTTATGCCCACCCACCAGATTTCGTCCTTAATCTGCTGCACCCCAAAGCCCCCCTGCTGTATTCTCGTTACGGCATAGTTTTCGTTCGCCGGGCACCGTCCATACCTTTACCCGGGAAGAAGAGTCCGTTGCTATGCCCGTCAAGCTTAAGGACATTTGCTTGTAGGAACGAGGGAAGGCCCGGCAACCGTTCAAACCCCGGCTTGTCCGGGTCCATCATCAGCTCGACCTAATAGATACCGGTGGAATATAAGCCAGATTCCCAAGAAGATAGAAATTAGCACTTAATTGACAAAATCGCCAGTATATTAACTGTCTGTCCTTAAGCGATAATCACAAAGATGTTGGGCATAATAGTCCGTAAGGAGGGTGATTGCATTGACTGATTTTTGGAAAAAGTATGTACTCTTTGGGACAGCAGGGGTTATTCTCAATGCCTATATTTTGTACGTAGCCGCAAGAGAAGTCGCTTCCATCAAACCGGACGTACGCAATCTACCTTAAAAAGAGGGTAAATTACTTATATTGGAATGGCTATCCTTGCGTGTTCTTTGACGTCCGCCGGAGAGAATTAACAAAAGCGGCCGGTTATATTCTGTCTGCCTTAGCCAACTGACCGGGGGGAGCCTCATACTCTTTCGATCTCTTTGAGCACCCTCAACAGATACTTTATTTCCGCCCTGTAGCCATAACCTTTGGCTGTTAGGAGTAACCGTTTTACCGTATCTTCCGACATTCCCAACTCTTCAGCTATTCGCCGGTAAGTACTACCGGACATCCGCAGGATTACCGCATCCATGATCGTGGGCAGCTTGGCCATTTTAGCAGTATTGTTTTTCGCTAACCATCCACGGGCCGTCTCCTGTCTTCTCTCTTTTTCCGCTCTCATAACCTGCATTTCATAATAGCTAAACTTGCTGTTTATATGGTTTTCCACGTCAACCAGGCTAAATACAAACGGCTTGTCATAAAACCGGCAGGCCCTGCAGAATAACGCCCAGACAAAATTGCCTTTGCCTCTCGATCCCAGCAGGCAATCTATGTACCTGCGCATAAACTTGCACCGGGAGTTGTACAGTTCCTCAAATTCTTCCATACGGCAATCCCTCTCTCCGTTCGAGCAGACAGCAAGATCTCCACCAGGGGCATTTCCCGTCAACCGACCAAACTATAAAAGGCCGTACCCCGGGGTCCGGGCGGCGGCGCCGGCCACAGGGCCCGTAGGGTTGCCCCGGCTATCCGCCAGCCACGGGCCAGAAGGTCCGGGAGCCAGTGCTGTTGGTCGGCGTACAGGGGCAGGAGTACTTCCCGCGCCCCCACCGCCCGGAAATAAGCACAGGCCGTCTGCAGGAGGTAGCCGGTCTGGGACCGGCGGGCTCCCGGTTCCACCATCAGGAGCTTGATCAGGCCAAGGTCGTGCGTCCCCTCCCGGCTGCCGCCCCTCTGGCAGAGGACGAACCCGTTCGCTTCGGCAAAGAGGTCACCCAGCCCCTGGCGGACCGTGGCCGCCACGGATACGGAAGGGTCGAAGCCAGGCAGCACGGAGGCGGCTATCCGCCTGACCAGGGCCATGTCGTCCACCGGCGCCGGGGGAATGGTCGCGTCTTCCACCATGGCGCTGTGCGTGAGCAACAGGCAGAAGCCCTCCCATTGAAAGGACAGGCGGGAGTACAGAGTGAGGTTTTTACCCTCTTCGGGCCAGGTCTCCAACCCGACCACCCGTACCCCTGAAGTAATTAGCCTTGTACGTGCCGCCTCGACCAGGCGCTTGCCGATGCCCCGCCCCTGATGAACCGGGTCTACGGCGAGCGGCCCGAGCCAGCCGTAGGTACCCCAACGGTGCCAGAACAAAAAGCCCCCGGGCGCCCCGTCCACCTCCGCCACCAGCCCGCCACCGGCAGCCAGATAGGCGGCCATCAATTCCCCGCGCCGGGGCAGTAAAAGTCCGCGACCGGCGGGCGTCCCACCAAAGGCCCTCAGGTCCACCGCGCTTACGTCTCCCAAGTCGGCCGCCGTCATTTCCCGCAGCATGCTTTTCCTCCCGCGCATTATTGCCGCCACCGGCGGCAAAGAATATGGAGGCGGAACCGACTCCGAACGTCAATGCCGAAGGACGGTGTCCACCTTGAATAAAACCAGCCGCCTGGAACTCCTGGCCCTGGCCGGGGTGCCCCTGATCATGGTGCTGGGTAATTCCATGATCATTCCCGTACTGCCGGACCTGGGCCGGGCTTTGGGACTCAGTTCTTTTAAGACCAGTCTGATCATTACCCTCTTCTCGGTCCCAGCGGGGATCATCATTCCCGTGGCCGGTTTTTTGTCCGACCAGTTCGGCCGCCGCAAGGTAATTATCCCGGCCCTGATCGTCTACGGCCTGGGCGGCCTGGTAGCCGGATTCTCGTCCCTTTTCTCCTCCCTCAACCCGTTCACCTGGCTGGTGGCGGGCCGGGTACTGCAGGGCATCGGGGCCGCCGGCACCGCCCCCATCGCCATGGCCCTGACGGGCGATCTCTTCCAGGGGCAGGAGCGCAGTCAGGCCCTGGGGGTAATCGAGTCGGCCAACGGTCTGGGCAAGGTGATCAGTCCCGTTTTGGGATCTGCCATCGGCCTGATCGCCTGGTATGCCGTTTTACTCAGCTTCCCCCTCTTTGTCCTGCCGGTGATCCTTGGCATGTGGCTCTTTATCCGCGAGCCGGAGGCCCTGAAAAACCCGCCCGGCTTTAAAGAGTACCTGGCCTCCCTGAAAAAGATTTTTGTCAAGAAAACTGCCTTTTTGCTCTCGTCCTTCTTGGCCGGCCTGGTGGCCCTGCTGGTACTCTTCGGCGTCCTCTTCTTCCTCTCGGAGTACCTGGAATCCCGTTACCACCTGGCCGGTATCCCCCGGGGCGGAGCGCTGGCCGTTCCCGTACTCTTCATGAGCGCCACTTCGTTCCTGACCGGCTTCCTCATCAAAAGAAAGGTCAACCTGATGCGGCTTTTCGTCATCACCGGCCTGGGTGTGCTGGCTGCCTCCCTCTACCTGCTGTCCATCCCCTCCCTAATGAATACCTGGACCTTTTTCATCTTCATTTCCGTGGCCGGCGCGGGCACGGGCCTGGTGCTGCCCTGTCTGAACACCATGATCACCAGCTCCGCAGGTCCCGACGAACGCGGCCTGATAACCTCCCTGTACGGCAGCGTACGCTTTTTCGGCGTGGCGGCCGGACCGCCTCTCTTCGGCTTTTTGATGAGCCGGGGTATGGCGCCCATGTTCCGGGTGGCCGCGACCCTGGCGGCCGCGGCAGCCCTGACCGCCCTCTTCCTGGGCAAAGTGACGGACCAGCAAAAGCAGGAATCCGGCCAGTCTCTTGGGTCACTGGCCCGCTCCCTGGTCATGGCCAAACCAGCCAAGGAAAAGACCAAACCCTGAAGGATTCGTTACAAAAACATGGTCCAGAGAGAGTGCCGGAGACCGGGCGTACCTCTGAGCATGCAACAAGGCCTGCGGATCAGCCGCAGGTCTGGTCGTCCTCCCGCTACTTCCCCGGGGCGCCAAGATCGTAGGGCGAAATTACTTCGACCCACAATAAGGCAATCCCTCCACTATTAGTGTTCCCGCCCGGTCAGCCTTTTTCCTTTACTCTCCCTTAACTCCATGACCCGTTTCACCTTCTCATCCTCTGGGCGGGTTCCTTGCCCTGGCACAAAGGAAACACCTGGATCGGTCCATTGCCGCTTCACCCGCGGAGCGCCACCTGCCTGATTACCTTTAGCAGGGGTCAGTCCATCCCCGGGCCACCGCCTAGCCCCGCTCATATTACCCCCCCCATGGCCTCCGGGCAGTTCACGGCCGGGAAACCGGGTTGTCAAGCCCTAATCTGGATGATATAATTCAATCCATTATAGCCGGTAATCTTAATATTCCACAAAATCCTTGAAGCTTTGCGCCCATTATGCTTCTGGAAGCAGATATCCTCGTCGTGTCGTTAAATTTGATATCGGGGAAAGCCCCGTACCGGTAAGTCAGTGTTTCAATACTGATTTCTGCGGGACGGATTAAATACCTTTTTGGGGGCCGGCTTATCCCGTTCAGGTGATACAAGAAGGAAGCATCCACGGATAATCGCAAATGTCGGGACGAATAGGGTTGTCTGTTTATCGCTCATTCATTTCCCTTATTGCATGGAAAAGAAAGGGGAAACCGTTTTGGTTTATGCCCGGGAAACCTTGGCTAACTTCCTAGTTCAAGCCAAGAGGCAGTCTTATGCTTCACAAGGTGACGCAGCCTCCGTGCCGACGTTGCTTCATGGTTCCAAACAACTTGAACATCAATCGGGAGACTATTTTTACCGTGACATCTACTTCGGTTCCATAGTCTTCGCCGGGCAAGAAGTAGTGGCATTCCAGAAGTGTCCCGTTTGGTCGATGGTATATTCGGGCGGCCTCACCTTACTCAATCCTTCCCAAGAACAGGTGGAACAAATATATGGTTTTCTACGAAAAGCATTGAGATTGGTCAATCATACAGAATTGTATCGTGGTCCAAAGTCGTTTGAGACTGGTCTTTTTTCATATAGCAATAATTACAACGGGACTATCGATAATTTTCGAGGACACGAAGTAATAGAGCTGAACAACCACATGGTATATGAATTACACTATAGCGGAGGAGTTTTGGAATAGCCTCATCTTTGTTCGAAACCCCTGTTAACCAGTGATAAAGCAGCAAGCACTATTCCCTCTCCGGAATGTCGGCTGCAGGATCTTGAGCCAAACGGGAACAAAAGACCCGCAGGGATTGTAAGTTTGGCTGCCGCAATAAAGCCTTATTGATCTCCGCTTCACCCCGCATAACGCCCTACGGGGCCACTTGCCCCCGTAGCCCTTCTTCCTGTCCGACACATCCCGGATATCACCACGGTCAGCGAACACGCCCCGGCCTGCCGGAGCCCGGCTTTTCAGGAGAAGCCACGGCGGACTGAAGACTTCGCGTGTTGTCACATTACAAAAAAATACTCTTGCCGCCACTAAAGCACCATAATACTCCGGCCGACTTAACAATTGGCCCAATCATCACAGCGACAGGAGGCTTTCGGTAATGGCAATCCAGTGGCAGGAAAGTCTGGCTACCGGGATCAGGGAGATCGACGACCAGCACAAAGAGTTATTTCACAGAGTCAATGCGCTCCTGGATGCCTGTTCGGAAGGCAGGGGCAAGGGCCAGATCCCCACATTGCTCGAATTCCTGGCTGATTACGTGGTCACTCACTTTTCAACCGAAGAGAATTATATTGCACTGCACAGCTACCCGGACGCCGCTTCCCACAAAGCCCTCCACGCGGAATTCACCAAGAGTGTTGCCGCCCTTCAGGTAGACCTCGCCAAACAGGGTGCCAATCTCAATCTGAGGTGACCATCAACCGGCTGGTGGTCGACTGGTTGCTCCGGCACATCGGCAAGATAAACAAGGCTCTGGGAAGCTTCCTGGCGGGCAAGGTTTAACAAATCCGCCGGGAAGTCTCCTCCCTTCAGGGAGGAGATGAAAGGCGCCAAATCTTTGACAAAGAATACCTTGGATCATATTGACAAACCCACCAGCGCCGTATATCATAGTATTAGCTCTTTGACAGTCGGTATGGGGTTGTGGCAGGTCAAACGGACTGCCACGTAAAATCGGTTCCCGAAAGACGGTCCTATGCAAAACGTTTTGCATACCACAAGAACCGCTCTCGTCAGAGAGCGACACCCACCTAACGGTGGGTCCCGGCGGCGTAACATTAGGACCATGAAGCCATAATGCCACCTCTAGCATAGCAGAGGTGCCTCGCAGTAGAGGAT
>DATKUX010000107.1:0-10977 GCA_035530395.1 Spirochaetia bacterium | reverse complement strand
GGGTGGATTCGGGTATACCCACCCTTGGGGCTGATTATACCCTGCAGTCCATTGCCGCCGCAGTCATCGGCGGCGTGTCCCTCGAAGGCGGGTCCGGCACCATCCTGGGCGCCTCCTTCGGGGCCCTGCTCCTTACGGTAATCAACAACGGTCTGGACCTTATGAACATCTCTTCCTACGTGGAGATGATGGTTATCGGAGCGATCATTGTTCTCGCGGTGTACCTGGATTCCCTAAGGAAGCGTAGCGCGTAGGGCTTTGCCGGGGGGGGGGCGGAAGTCTCCGGCGGAGAAAGGGCGGGTTCGAAATGGCACAACCCCAAGTGGTTTCCACCACCTGTCGCTTCTGTCTCAACGGCTGCGGTATTCGAGTCCGGGTCGCCGGCGACCGCATCCTCAGCGTGGAAGGTGATCCCGGTCACCCCTTCAGCCGGGGTTATCTCTGCCCCAAAGGTCTGGCCGCCCGGGATATTGTGAATTCCAGTCATCGCCTCTCCCAGCCTCTTTTGAGGGCGGGGGCCAGAGGTGAGGGGAAGTGGCGGGAAATTTCCTGGCCGGATGCCCTGGATTTGCTGGCCGAACGATTGGACGAAGTCCGATTGGTGCACGGGCCGGAGGCCTTCGGTGTTTTTCGGGGGCAGGGACCGGGGTGGGGCGGCAGTTGGGATTATTTGATCCGTTTCATGAATGCCTTCGGCTCGCCACATACCTTTGGTACGGGCCATATCTGCTACGTGCCCAAGTACATCGCTCAAACGGTTACTTACGCGCCGCCCCTGGTGAATGGCTGGATACCGGTGCCAGAATACGAGAACACCCGTTGTCTGGTGGAATGGGGTACCAACTACGCCGCGACGGATGTTGCCCGCATGTACCACCTGCAGGCCGCCCTGGACCGGGGAGCCAGGCTTATAGCCATAGATCCCGTAGCCACGGCTACCACCTCCCGGGCGGACATCTGGCTGCGGCCGTATCCGGGAACCGACGGCTATCTGGCTCTGAGCATGGCCCGGGTCATCGTTGAAGAGCAGTTGTTCGACCAGGACTTTGTGCGGGAGTGGACACACGGCTTTCCCGCCCTGGAGGAGCACCTGCAGGCGTATGCCCCGGAAGCGACCGCGCAATTCACCGGCGTTTCCCCGGATATGGTCCGGCAGGCAGCCCGCCTGTACGCCACGACCAGTCCCGGCCACCTGCAAATCGGCGGCGGCATCGACAAGTATCCGCAGGCGTTGCAGACAGCCCGGGCTATAACGATCCTCCCGGTGCTCACCGGCAACGTCGACGTGCCGGGCGGCAATCCGGTACGCGGCCCCCTGCCCGTGAAAAACGTCCGCTCCGAACCCGATATGCCCGATGACTATCTCGAACGGCTGGATGGATACCACCGGCGGTATCCCCTTATGTACCGGTATTTCCGCCAGGTGCCGGGATCGCTTCTGCCCGACGCCATCCTGGAAGGCAACCCCTATCCCCTGCGGAGCCTTTTGGTTATCGGCGGTAATCCGGCGCTCTGCCTGGCCAACTCCCCGCGGGTCAGGGAAGCCCTCTTAAAGGTGGACTTCCTGGCGGCTGTCGACATATTCCCTACCCGCACCACCGCTCTGGCCGACCTGGTCCTGCCCGGTGTCTCCAGCCTGGAGCGTACGGATCTGGAGGTGCTGGACGACCGCGTCATCCTGCGGGATGCCGTAATTAAAAGGGAAGGATCCGTGCCTGATCTGCAACTCATTCTGGAGTTGGCGAAAAGGCTGGGTCTCGGTGCTAGATTTCCCTGGTCCGGCCAGGATGAAATGATCGACTACCAGTTGGCCCCCCTGAATGTTACCGTAGCCGGGTTGCGGTCCGATCCGGGCCGTGGCCTCGTGAACGAGCCGCGCCAATACCGGAAGTATCGCTCCGGCAGGTTTGCGACTCCGACCGGTAAGGCCGAGTTGGTTGCTACCACCCTGGAGCAAGCGGGATACGACGGTCTGCCCTGTATCGGGGCGCCCCCGGAACGTGAAGACTCTTTTCCCCTGCTCGGCACCAGCGGGCCTGCCAGTCCGCTCTACGTGCACACCCAGTTCCGGCAGATTCCGTCTCTCCGGGCTTTTGAGCCGTGCCCGCTGGTTCGCCTGAATCCTGTGGACGCGACCAATCGCGGGATTGGGCCGGGAGACATGGTGGTCATCCGGTCGTCGGTCGGGACGGCGGAAATGAAGGCCGAAATCTCCGAAACGGTTGGGCCGGGAATCGTCCTTGTAGGCTGGGGCTGGGGCGAAGTGTCGGCAAATGGCTCCATCAACGAACTGGTTTCCGACCAACCACGGGATCCTCTCACCGGTACCACTGCCAACAGGTTTTTTTGGTGTGAAATATCTCCGGCGCGCAGCCGGGATGGGAACCGGCTCTCCCAACCTGGGGAGGAAGTGGTGGCCGGGCCTTGAACCGGCAGCTATAGCGGGCGTAGACAGTGTGGATACTAAGCAAGAAAAGCGTTCGTCAAATAGGAGAAATGGGAGGGATAGTAGTGGATTTAGCTGAAAAGTGTGTCGAAGCGGCTAAGGAAAAGGGAGCCGATCTGGTGGGAATTGCGCCGGTGGACAGTTTCAGCGCCGATCCGGCCGAGGCCGCCCATCCCAGGTTCTTCATGGATGACGCCAAGGCCGTGGTCGTATGCGGTTTGAAGCTGGTAGACGCTTTGTGGGACAAACTCACGGGCACCAGGGACGTTCATTCTCTCAATCTGCGCAGTTACCTGCTGCACTATAACTACGACTTACTGGACTTCATAGGGGTCCAGACGGCCAGGTTCCTGGAGTCGCAGGGATACGAGGCTTATCCCGTCCAGGCGCGGACCGAGAGCCGAAGCAACAATGTCATGACCGGTTACTTTCCCTTCAAAGAAGCGGCGGTAAAAGCGGGATTAGGGTTAGTGGGCAGGCATTCCATGGTTAACACCCCCGAATTCGGACCCCGTCAGAGACTGGTGGCCGTCATTACCAATGCTCCCCTCGTACCCAACAGATACCTGGGTGAGGAGGAAAAGGCCAGGTTAAGCTGCGGAGACTGCACGAACTGCATCGACAGGTGTCCGGTGGGTGCCATCTCGGTCGATCCTGCCACCGGTGCGCCTGTTGTCGACAGACCAAAGTGTCAGGCCCAGCTGGATTTTTGTCAGTGTGCTCTTTGCCAGGGTGTGTGCCCCTTCGGCCGGAAGGGTTCCGCAAGTAGAAGGCGCAGTCTGGGTGCCTGACCGTGGATAAGTAGGTCGATCGGCAAGTGCGCTGTCGGGAGCAGGAACGCCGGAAGGCGGTTCCTGCCGGGGTTCCTACCGTGCCCCGGTTCCCGACCTGCGGCCCGGGATCGTCCCCCGGGCCGGCGAGAAGAAGGCCGGGATGGTGCCCAACGACAGGTCAGGCGCTGTGGGCCCGGGGGAACCAATCGTACGGGGGTGACCATGATGAGCCGGGTGAAACGGAATATGGCGCGGTGCATAGGCTGTCATTGCTGTGTGATGGTCTGCCGGCAGCATGGTGCGACCGGCGGCGATATCGGTCTAAAGACAGTGGAAACCGAAAATAGGGCCGGCCAGATAATGGTGAGGTATGTTCACAGCAATGCCAGGGCCTTTGACGAGTGGGCCCGGACGGCGGAAATCCTGGATTATGTGAGGTATTGCCCGACGGGAGCCTTGTCCTTCGTCCCGTAGTTAAAGACCTTTGTCTTTGGGAGGCGGAAGAAATGGAGTATACGGTAAAGCCCGTAGTTCTCGGAGAACGTAGGCGATACGTGTACCATCGATTGTGAGCAGAAGGGGGGCTTGCGCGGAGCCCGGTTCACGATAACCAATGCCTGACCGGCAGTAGATCCGTTCAGCAGGTTACAATCTCCTAGAGGTAGCCTGATTGCCAAAAACGGCTTCCAGGAGGTGCGAGCCAGTGCCGGGAGGATAAAAGGGTTTCGTCGCGTCTAACCACTTGTGTAATGGATGCCCAAACCTTACTTGCAGCAGATACCAACATGATTGTTACCAAAGACAACGTATCTACGGTTGATTTGTCTACCATATAGTCTCCGACTGACTTTAGGCCGTAGAGAAATACCGCGTGCTGCCGCTGGTAGGCGCGGATACCGATGGGGGGTGATGTTTGCGATAGTATAGCGGAAGACATGTCATATAGGTAAAACATAAAGGAGGTAGGTCGTAATGCGTAAAAAGCTTCTCAGTGTTACCATGATAACATTACTTTCCCTGACCGTCATAGCGAGTCTGGCCGGTTGTGGGGCATCTACTGCCCAGCAGTCCGGATCCGCCAAAACGTATACCGTAGCCTTCCTTACCGCCAATATGCCGGATCCCTTCTACGTTTCCATTTATTACGGGGCCGTTCAGGAGGCCAAACAGCTAGGCAATGTCAAGATTATCATGCTTGATGCCGGGGGATATTCCAATGTCAGTCAACAGGCCAACCAGATTGACGAGGCGGTAGCGGACAAAGTGGACGCCATTGACCTGGCCGCCACCAGTCCGGCCGGAACGGCCTCCGCGGTGGCGAGAGCCTGGCAGGCCGGGATTCCGGTTATCGGCTACACCTCGGCGACCAACGGCAAAACAGCCTTCTACGTCGGTTCGAGCCAGCAGCAACTGGGTGAGGATCAGGCCAAGTACATGGTCCAGACCCTCAACGGCAAGGGCAACGTGGTTATGATCGACGGACCGGCAGGTGTCTCCTGGGCCGTTCAGCGGTCCCAGGCCTTCAAGGACTATGTGGCCAAGTATCCCGGCATTCACATTCTGGCTGAAAAGTGGGGTCCGAGTGACCGTCCGACCGGCATGACGACGATGGAGAACCTCCTGCAGACCTTCCCTAACATTGACGGTGTGTACACCGGGTCTGACGCCAACGGTGACGGTGTTGCGGCTGCCCTCGTGGCGGCAGGCAAGGCGGGCAAGATCGTTTTAACCACGGCGGTGATGGAGCCGGATACCAAGACCTACATCGAAAAGGGTGTCATTAACATGACGGCTGCCCAGCAGGGTGTCACGATCGGGGCGACCACCGTGAAGGATACCATCGCCTATTTGCAAAAACAAGCGATACCCGACAATGTCAGCGTGCCCGATCTAGTGGTCACCAAGCAGAACGTGGGGTCGGTCGACCTTTCAACCATTCAGCAGCCTGCCGACTTCAAACCTTAAAAAGGGCGGTTTCCCGACCGGACCGGTCAACCCCGCCGGGCATTGCGGCGAGCCGATATGAACGGCGGGGTGTTCCCCGATTCCACCGGGGCCCCTGCCGATAAGTCGGTTGCAAGCCCCGGCGGGATTCCGTTTCCTCAAGCAAACTTCCTTCCGGTAGGAATCTTAGGAGGAATAGTCTTGAAAGCTGCAGTTCTTAAAAGCGCCTATCACGTGGTGGTGGAAGACGTCCCGAAACCGGAAGTCAAACCGGGACACGTGCTGCTCAATTTGAAAGCCAGTGCTATCTGCGGTACGGATGTGGGCCTTTACAAGGGCAAGGTGCCAGTGGCCATGCCCCGCATCATCGGGCACGAATCGGCTGGTCAGATCGTGGAAGTTGGTCAGGGTGTAACGTCCGTAAAGCCGGGGGACCGGGTGGTTCTAAATCCGCTCATCTTCTGCCGGCAATGCTTTTACTGCTTTGAGGGCAAAACCAACCTCTGTGAGAACGGCGGTCTCAGGGGACGGGAGAGTGACGGCACTTTCGCCGAATTTGTCGTGGTGCCGGAGTATAACGTGGCAAAGATATCCGACTCGATTTCATATGACGATGCCACCAGTCTGGTGGCCCTGGCCACGGTTTACCAGGCGCAAAGGAAGGTGAATATAGTTCCCGGGGAAACCGTGGCCGTCCTGGGGCAGGGCGCGGCCGGGCTCCTTCATACCCAACTGGCCAGGCTGGCCGGTGCGCGGCCTGTCTATGCCATTACCCGCAGTCAGTGGAAATTGGACATTGCCAAAACCTACGGAGCTGAAACCATCAACGGGGGCGAGACGGATCCGGTGGCCGTGGTCCGTGAAAATACGGGGGGCAGGGGCGCAGACGTGGTTATCGAGAGCGTCGGCCACGAGGCAACCATCCGGCAAGCCATGGAGATGGTTCGGCCAGGCGGCCGGGTTCTTCTCTTCGGCATCACCGGACCGGTGATCAATAACTTTTACGGTTATGCCATGTACTACAAAGACCTTTCCCTTATCGGCAGCCGGGCGATGACGCCGTACGATTTCGAACTTTCGATCAGGGCTGTCGAGTCGGGAGCTCTGAGCCTGGGTTCCATCGTTACGCACCGTTTTCCGCTGGACGATATAGTGGATGCGCTGAACTTGGTTGATAAGAGACCTGGTGACGCCCTGCGGGTAGTCATCAACATTTAAGAAAGGCGAGGTGCGGAGATGGATGTCATTGATGTTTCCAGCCTGGGAAGCAGCGTGCCGGACAAACATTTCAAGTTGCATGCCCGCCAAATATCGGCGTCCGCCGGTCTTACTGTATCGTATAACTTTATGGAACCCGACGGCGGCGCCGAAATGCATACCCATGAAGACAGGGACCACGTGTTTTATGTATTGGAGGGAGAGATGAAAGTTTTCGACGGGATCGTCGAACAATTGGTCCCGTGCGGTTCGGCCCTGGTTGTAAAGGCCGGGGAAGCGCATCAGGTTACCGGGACCGGCAAAATGCCTTGCGTGTACCTTTTGGTAACCAGTTCCGGCAACCGCGCCGGCCAGGGCGTGAAGAGACCCTGGGAAGACAGACGGAGCGAGGCCTGGTGAGGCATTGTGGTCCTTTTCCCTTTACCGGGGCGGCGAGCAAGGAGAGGTGAAACCTTATCAAACGTTTGGCGTACCTGAAACCGGCCACTATGGCCGAGGCCCTGGACCTGATGGAGCGGTACGGCAGCGAAGGCGTAGTGCTTCTAGCGGGTGGTACCGACCTGATACCGGCCATGCGCCGGGGAGCGGTGGCCGGCAATTACCTGTTGGACCTGGCCGGTCTGGGCCTGGATACAATTGAAGAATCGGAAGGAGAAATTCGCCTGGGGGCCCTGGCCACCTTTAATTCCTTGTTGCGAAGCAAGCCCGTTCAAGTCAGGCTGCCTGTCCTGGCCCAGGCAGCAAGCCAGATCGGCGCTGTCCAAACGCGCAGCCTGGCCACGATTGGGGGGAACCTTTGCTCGGCGGTTCCTTCCCTCGACTCGGCGCCTGCCTTGATGGTTCTGGGGGCTCGCTTGCGGCTCGTCAGCAAACAGGAGGAGCGGGTTATCGCCATTGAGAATTTCTTTTTGGGCCCCCGGTCCACAGTCAGACGGGCCGATGAAATCCTTACCGAGATTATCGTTCCTCTGCCGGGCACAACCTTTGGGGCCGGCTTTCTGAAACACGGACGCCGCAAGGCCCTGACCCTGGCCGTGGTCAACGCTGCCTGCGCCCTGAGGCCCAACGAGTCCGGGGAAATCGGGGAGGTGCGCATAGCCTTGGGTGCTGTGGCTCCGGTGCCTTTCAGGGTCTGCCGGGCGGAGACCCTCTTGGTGGGCGAGAGGCCATCTTCGGAACTGTTTGCGAAGGCTGCTTTCGTGGCTGGCGAGGAAACGTCTCCCCTGAGTGATCTACGGGCTTCCGCTGGTTATCGGCGTGCTCTTAGCGAAGTTTTGGTCCGGAGGGCCCTCCATTATGCCTGGCGGGAGGCGACCGGGGAGAGAGGATGGGGAGGATGAGTGGGACAATCAGCCTGACCGTTAACGGTCAGACGTATATGGTCGAGGTTGAACCGCATGTTCTGCTGGTCGATGTAATACGGGAAAAGCTTGGCCTTACGGGAACGAAAAAGGGCTGTGGCACGGGTGAGTGTGGCGCCTGTACGGTACTCGTAGACGGAGAGCCAGTGAATTCCTGCTTATACCTGGCGGTGAGGGCCGAAGGAAAGAACATAGTCACCATAGAGGGTTTGGGCGACCCGGGGCATCTCCATCCCCTGCAAAAATCCTTCATAGAAAATGGAGCCGTGCAGTGCGGTTTTTGCGCTCCCGGCATGCTTCTGTCGGCCAAAGCCCTGCTGGATCGCGATCCCGATCCCGGGGAGAAGGCCATCCGCCAGGGTATTGCCGGCAACATCTGCCGTTGCAGCGGTTATGTCAAGATAGTCAAGGCCATCCAGGAAGCCGCCACCGAATTGAGGGAAGGGATGGATGAAGATGGGGTATAGGGAGATCGGCAGGCGCCTGCCGCGCCATGATGCCCTTTTGCAGGTAACAGGCAGGGCGGTGTACGGCGATGACTTGGCCCGGCCCGGGATGCTTTTCGCCAAAGCCTTACGCGGTGCGTACGCCCACGCGGCTGTTATCCGCCTTGATACCTCGGCTGCGGAGGCCGCACCGGGGGTGCGGGCAGTGATTACCGCCAAAGATGTTCCGCACAACGTCTTTGGCTTCAGCCACCTCGACCAGCCGGTCCTGGCCGCCGACAAAGTTCGCTACCGGGGGGACGCCTTGGCGGTTGTGGCCGCCGAGTCCCGGGAGGCGGCTGAGGAAGCGGTAAAACTGATAAAAGTCGTCTACGAACCGTTGGCGGCCGTCTTCGATCCCGTGGAGGCCATGCAGCCCGGCGCACCAAAAATTCACGGGGAGACCAATGTGGCTGCCCACATCAAGATCCGGAGCGGTGACCTGGCGGAGGGCTGGCGGGAGGCAGATGAAATCGTCGAGGAGAATTTCCGTACCCCCATGGTGGAACACGCCCATATCGAGCCTCACGCTGCCGTCGCCGAAGTGTCACCCGGGGGGGAATTGACCGTCTGGAGTTCCGTTCAGCGCCCCTTCCTGATTGCGGCCGACCTGGGCAGCATCTTGCAGAAACCCCTGAACACCATCAGGGTGATAGCCACGGCTGTCGGCGGTGGTTTCGGCGGGAAAAACGAAGTTACCATCGAGCCCTTGGTCTCTCTCCTGGCCCTGAGAACCGGCCGGCCGGTTAAGATGGTTTTCAGCCGGGAAGAGGAATTTCAAGCCAGTACAGTACGGCATCCTTATATTATCAAGTTTAGGAGCGGGGTAAAAAGAGACGGTACGTTGACCGCCCGCCAGGTCGAAATTGTCAGCGATTGCGGGGCCTATGTTTCCTGGGGCCAGTCCACACTCAGCAAGGCAGCCATTCACGCCGCCGGTCCCTACCGTATTCCCCATGTGTGGGTCGACGGGTTTCTGGTCTACACCAATAACAACGTGGGTGGGGCGATGCGGGGTTTCGGGGTGCCGCAACTGGGTTTCGCCTACGAGGTGCACACCGATACCATTGCGGCCGCCCTGGGTATGGATCCCGTGGCCTTCCGCCTCAGGAACGTCATCACGGACGATGCCGCGCTGCCTACGGGACAGGTCCTGGAGACCGTGACGGTCACGGAAACCATGCAGCGGGCGATGGAAATCGCCGGCTGGGAAGGGAGGTAGTAGTTTTTGAAAAAACGCGGTAAGGGCATGGCCTGTATGTTCTATCCCATAGGCTTTACCTCTTATCCCAACCCCAGCGCGGCCTTTGTCAAGGTCAACCAGGACGGTACGGCTGTGGTCTATACCGGTGCTACCGATGTGGGCCAGGGTTCGACTACCGTGCTGGCGCAGATCGCCGCAGAAGAACTGGGCATTACCTTTGAACAGGTTTCCATGGTTACCAGTGATACCAAACTCACTCCCTTTGACCTGGGATCGGTGGCCAGCCGGGTGACCTACATCGTGGGCAATGCCGTCAAACTGGCTGCGGCGGCCGCCAGGCAAATACTCTTCGACGTAGCGGCTGAGGAACTGGCGGTCGATCCCCGGGGCCTTTCGGCTGGCGGCGGGGAGATATATGTCCGGGGATTCCCCGCGCGAAAGATGACCGTTGCCGCGGCGGCCCGAAAGGCCGAAGCGGGAAAGGGACGTCCCCCCGTGGGTGCTGCCAGCTTCAACCCGGCGACCACTCTCCTGGATCCGGATACGGGGCACGGCAAGCCTTACGGAGCCTACGCATTCGCCACCCAAATCGCCGAGGTGGAGGTGGATACTGAAACCGGTGTGGTCGAAGTATTGAAACTGGTTGCCGTGCATGACTGCGGCCGCGCCATCAACCCCCTGCTGGTCGAAGGACAGATTGAGGGCGGCGTATCGATGGGTTTGGGTTACGGTCTTATGGAGGAGATGGTTTTGGCTGACGGCGAGGTGAAGAACCCCCAGTTTACCGATTATATACTGCCGACGGCTCTCGATGTTCCGGAGATTATAACGGGTATCGTGGAGAGGCCGGAGCCGACCGGTCCTTTTGGCGCCAAAGGCGTCGGGGAGCCGTCGCTCCTGCCGACCGCGCCCGCCATCGTCAACGCCATCCGGGATGCCGTGGGCGTAGTGATCCGGGATTTGCCGGCCACGCCGGAAAAGATCTTGCGGGAACTCGCGGCCAGGAACGGTTAGAGGCCAAAGGAGATTGAATGTTCAATGGATGAAAAGACAATGCCAAAGGCTCCGGGCCCCGTAGGCGTAATCGGCCTGGGAAAGATGGGGTCGGCCATGGCGACCAACCTTGTCCGGGCCGGATTTACGGTCATTGGTACCGACCTGGTTGGCGCCTTTCGCCAAACACTGACCAACGGCGGGGGAACGGCGGTTAGCGACGCCCGCGAAGTCGGGCAGCGGTGTCGCCATATCATCCTGTCCCTTCCTTCGGTAACAGCACTCCAGGCTGTCACCGCCGACCTCGCGGCTAGTTGTAGGCAAGGTACGATCATAATGGAAACAGGCACACTGCCGCTGGTAGAAAAGCAGGAAGCACACGATCTGCTGGCAGAACACGGCGTGATTCTGCTTGATACCCCCTTGTCCGGAACCGGAGCCCAGGCCAAAGACAGGGACCTAGTGGTGTTTGCCAGCGGGGATACCGAGGCGATTCGTCAATTTGTGCCCATTATGGAGGGCATCGCGCGGGCTCACTATGACCTCGGTGCCT
>DATKUX010000106.1:0-8738 GCA_035530395.1 Spirochaetia bacterium | reverse complement strand
GTGGCCGGGCCATATCCCGAAAGGGGTGTGTGCCGCAGAAATGCGGAAACCTTTGGGGGGCACCTAATCACGGACTCCCCGGCTCTCAGAAGCGGAATCGCTGAGATGCCCGTCACTTCTAGTGGCGGGAGGAGGTCACTCGCTGCAAGGAAAGGATCCTGTCCATTTTGGGATCTGGTCACAGCCATTCCGGCCCACGGGGCCGGGCCGCAAGCGAAGGGCAGGCAGTTCCGTGGGAATTGCGGAAAACGAAGGTATTTTGCATCCGGCAACGAAACCGGCTGGAAAATACCTTCGTTTGTTTCATCAAGGGGTCTTTTTCATAGTCGTGCTCTCCGACTCTAAAGTCGGGTTGAAAATTTGACGAAATAATAAAAGAATTCTTCGGTGAGAAACCGAGAGGCAGGGATATCATGCGGAACTTCAGACTTACGCTGATCGGTCCGGTTTCGGCCGCAACCCTCCTCATCGTGGCCCTAACTGCGGCTGGCTTTGCCTGGGCGGGGCCGGTCGGCGCCCTGGCCGGCGGCGGCGCCGGGTTTATCGTTGGGGCGGCCGCCGTGGGATATCTTTATGGGATCCTGGACGGGCGCCTGGGACCCTTTTTGCTGGGGACGGCCCGGTGGCGGGAGGAGGATTTCAGTTTCCATTACGAAAGGCGGGGCCGGGACCGGCTCGATGAAATAGGGGTAAGACTGCACAAGTGCAACAAGGGGATGGGCAAATACATCGCCGGCATCAAAAGCCACACCGTGGAACTGGTATCCGCCGCCCGGGGCGTTCGGGCGGCGTCGGAGGAAGTGTTCGAACTTGCCCGGCGGCAGGCCGGTAAAACGGTGGTGCTGCAGGAGGCCATAAGACAACTGGGCCGGGATGCCGGCAGGGGCCGGGAGGGAGCGGAGGCGGCCATGGAACTGGCCGCCCGTTTGGCAAAACGGGCCGGAGACAGTCAGCCCGTTTTGCACGCCTTGACCCGGGACCTGGCCGATCTGGAGACGGCCATAGACCGACTGAAAGCCATGGCTTTCTCCATTTCCGGCATCGTGGCAGTGATTGAAGGCGTGGCCCGGCAAACCAACCTTCTGGCCTTCAACGCGGCCATCGAGGCGGCTCGCGCCGGCAGTCACGGCACTGGGTTCGCGGTGGTGGCCGGGGACGTCCGTCAGTTGGCGGAAAAATCGGCTGCCGCAAACGGGGAGATCGGTGCCCTTCTGGTTACCGTCACGTCATCGGTGGGAGAGGCCGCCTTGGCGGTGAAAAAAGGCGGACAACTGACCGAGCAGGCCAACGCGGAATTTGCCCGGATCGTCGGGCTCATCCAGCGCACCGGGGAGGCGGCGCGGGAGATCGCCCGCGACTCGGGTGAGCAGGCGGCCATTGTTGATTCGATGGTGAAGCAGGCCGGCTCCATTACCGAACTCATCGGCAAGGCGGTTGGCGATACGGGGGCGGTTGCCGGCGTCGTCGGGGAGATGGACGGGCTGGCCGGGCTGTTGGAGCAGGATGTGTCCGGCTTTCGCTCCTGCAGTATGGATCTGTAGCGGGCTACGACGGGGGTGTGCACTTATGACAGGCGGTCTTAGAACGACTCTCCTTCCGGTAAACATATTGTTCCTGATCCTGCCGCTGGCAGGGGCAGGGTGCTCGTTCCTGCTCGCCGGACCGGCCCTTTGGGTTGTCCTGGCCGGCGCCGTGCTGGGCGGTCTGGTCGCAGTTTCGGCCACCTGGCTGGCCGGTGCCGCCCTGGACCGTTCGGCGGCGGGTTTCCTGTCCGTGGCGGATGGTGTAATCGGGGGTGACCTGACCGATGTCGACCCGCAGACGGCGGTGGGACCCCTGGCCGGGATCACCCGGAGTCTGAAAATGATTTCCCTGCGGTTTGCCCGCTACCTGAGCGGGGTGGAAAACCGGGTTGATGCCCTGGATAAGGAGGTCGGCCGGATTCACCTCGGCCTGGAAGGGATCGTCGCCGGCACCACCGTTCAGGAGCGGGAAATGAAAGTACTCCTGGATGGTACCGGGGAGTTGGTGCGGGCGGCCGGCCGGACCGCCGCCACCGTCGCAAATGCCGCCGCGCTGGCCCGGGAAACGGATGCGGCCGCGGCCTCCGGCAGCCACGCCGTCGGGGAGGTGGCGCGGGGGGTGGAGTTGATCCGCGCCCGCATCGAAGAACTGTCCCAACTGGCAGTGCAGATCAGGGAGATGCTTCGCATCATCGAAGGCATCGCCTCCCAGACGGATCTTTTGGCTTTGAATGCCGCCGTGGAGGCATCACGGGCGGGAACACACGGCCGGGGTTTTGCCGTGGTGGCGGAAGAGGTGCGGCACCTGGCCGAGCGCTCGCAGGCGGCGGTACGGGAGATCGAGGAACTGATCAACGGCGCCGCCCGGTATAGCGAGGAGGCCGGCCAGGCCCTGTCGCAGTGCCTTATCGCCTCGGCCGGCGTGAAGGAGTCCTTTGCGCAAGTGGTCGGAGCGGTCAACGAGACCATGGGGCAGTTCGAGCAGATTGCCGCCCTGGCCGGCGGCGAGGTGGAAACCACCGGGAAGGTGGAGCAGGAGGTCCGGCAGATGGCCGCCCTCTCGGCTCAGGCCCGGGAGGAAGCTCAAACGGCGGGACAAAAGGCGGCCGCCCTGGTCGACCTGTCCGGCAAGATGCGCCAGATCGTGCGGGTGTTCAAGATCTACCGCGGCTGAGGAGGTTTCCTGGCGGCGCGAAAATATCAGCCGTTTTAGCCGTGGCGGCACGGCTGCGGGCTGGCCAAGCCGGCCTTTTTTTATGCTTGCAACTCTTTCGAGTTAGGTGATATGTTACGTTTTACATTAACATTGGAGGTCGTTCTAATGCGTATGGTAAACGTAACAGAGGTACGGGTCAACATCAGGAAGATCCTGGCCGAAATAGCTAAAACAAAGGAGCCCGTCGTGATCCTGCAGCGTTCCCGTCCCGCCGGCTATCTGGTGGATCCGGATACCTTCGACAGGTTGCAGCGTCCCGCTGACTTGGATTCCATCATTAAGAGCCGGGAACAAACGATAGAAAGCATATTGGAGCTGACGGACAAAATTGCCCGAGAGGAAGCGATTCCACGCCGCTCATCCGAGCCCTCCGGGACGGGGAGGGCCGCCTTGAGTAAGTTCGTTTGTGTTTCCGTATTCAAATTGCTTATCTCCGAAGAGGGCAGTGATAAGGCTGCGGCACTATTGAAGAAACTAAACAGGGAAGCGTAGATCATAGTTTTACCTGCTTTTGCCTGGGCCGAAGTAAGCAGTGTCTTACGGAAAAAAACCAGGCGGGGGATTGACCAAAGACGAAGGAGAGGGTTTTTGGCTCCGCTTCTGTCAACTTCGCGGGTTGGAGTATCTGGGAGGAAACGCTATCATGGAGCGGGCCTGGCAGGTCAGCTGCTCCCATGACTTGCCCACCCTTTACGATGCTGCTTTTCTCGCTGTCGCCGAGATGGTGGCCGAGGCCACCGGTGAGGAATGCAAGCTCCGGAGCTACATTCATCGCTAGACAATCTTGGACAAGGTCGCAAACATGCGGGAGAAAAGCCGTCAGGAGGGGGGGCACTTGCCATGGAAGCAGGATCATGATATATTTGTGATAGGGATTTTATTTACATTGCTGGTCATACAAGGAACACATGCTCGACCGGCCCTGGCGGGGTGATGTGGTTTTTCCACCAGTGCAGAGAACCCCAGGGTCGACGCAGTCGTTGTAAAAAATCTCAACCTAAAGCAAGGCAGGCAATAAAAGAAAGTGAGGTGATAGAAGATGGGTGTAGCCAAGAGAACAACCAAAATTCATATCAACTTAGATAACCGTTCTGTTAATGGTGCTAACACCGCGAAAAGGGTATATCTTGATCTGACGAAAGAAATTCTGAACCAGGCACGATCATTTTATATTGACTTCTTTCTTGCCCACTCGTTCAAATTTGATGAGATTATTACTTATTATTTGGACAAGCATAAGGAGTACCGCGAGCGGAAGATCAACGCCGATGAACTGCTGACTTGGGCGGAGTCGGTCACCATGCCCACAGAGAGCCATCCTCATGTCTTAGATGGTTGGAACTTTACTAAGAGATTCCCTGATCTGCCCAGAGACTACCGCCGGTCTGTAATTAAGGACGCCATCGGAAAAGCCAAGAGCCATCTTTCCAACTTTAAAAACTGGGAGTCATCTGGTAAGAAGAAAGGAAAACCTGGCCTGCCCGGATCGAACAACCATCCCACGCTCTACAAAGGGTCAATCAAGCTGGAACTGGATAAGTTGGACAGGCGGGACGGCTTCGTTGCCATCAAGGTTTACAACGGATCCCAATGGGAGTGGGTGAATTACCCGGTCAAGTTCAGTTTATGGCAGGAAAGGCGTTTGACCGACGGGGGTTGGGAGAACAAAAGTCCGAAGCTTGTCTTGCGTAGCCACACAATAGGCCTACACGTAACCCAGGAGAAACCGGTGGAGGCCAAGAAGATCAAGGATTCGAAAGAAGATCCGGATCTGGTTACCGTGGGCGTGGATCTAAACGTGAAGAACCTGGCGGTGATTACCGTCAGGTGGCACGGGACAATCATAGAAACCCTCTTTGTCACGGATGATGGTCTTGACCAGCACCGCTACCGGCACATGAAAGTCATTTCGACACATCAGTGGCAATCCGGGAAACCTGTTAAGGGCGAGCATTCCGACGTTCATCTTTGGGCACATATTCAACGGACCAACGATGACTTCGCTCACAAGGCCTCCCGGGCCATCGTCACTGTTTGTGAGAAGTACCCGGGTTGCGTGCTGGTCTTTGAGCGTCTGCGCAAAATCACCCCTAAAAAGGGACAGAGCAAGTCACGGCGGATGAACAGGAAAAAGGCCAACCAAATTAGAGGTAAGGTTTTTGAGTACAGTAAATATAAAGCGTATATTCTCGGGATCGTGACGGTGGAGGTCAATCCCCACGGGACCAGCCAATTTTGCTCGCGCTGCGGCCATAAAGGCGAGAGGTTCTCGTACGTCAGCGGCAAGCGGGTGCAGTGCAAGTGGGGCAAACTCTTTTACTGTCCGCACTGCGGATACACGGTAAATGCCGACTTCAACGCCAGTGTGAATATGCACCACAGCTTCTACAACGAGTTCCACTGGCAGTTCAAAAAAAAGCCGTCGAATGAGGCGGTGACAACGCCCTGTCCGGCTACAAGCCGGGTGGGATAAGTGTTTCCGGAGGGACACCCCCGACGATGGAAGCACGCAATGCCCGTATGCAAATAAGCATACACGTTAAAGTGGTGGGGCTATAGTTGAGGTGGGCGGGGGAAGTTTCAGCCCAGGTCGTCTTCTCACCTTTACCTTATCGATAACCTGTCCACACCTGGCAGAGACTAAGGACAGGCCGGATCGAGAAAGGGCGGCTAAAACAACTCGTCCTAAATGTCATAGTTTGTCCAAGAAATCAATGAGCTGTTGACACCACGGCTGACGAAAGGCTGGTAAATGCATTGCAGGGCGGGCGCCAATACGTGCGGCTTCTGCAATCGTATGCCGGAGAAGGGGACGGGGCTCCGCCCCCCCGGCCGGGTGGTTGACTACCCGCCTGAACGTGCTAGAATAGAAATGGTCATTTCAAGTATCGCTAGATTGTAGACGGGGGAATCAGATGGAGCCGATCAGTTTCGGGACCGACGGTTGGCGGGGGATAATGGCCCGCGACTTTGTTTTTGACCGCCTGCAGTTAGTGGCGGCCGCTGTGGCCGGCTATGTCGAGTCCCGTGGCTTGGCGCCGCGCGGTATGGTGGTGGGTTACGACAACCGTTTTCTTTCCGAACATTTTGCCCGGGCCGTGGCGGAAGTTTTGACCGGACGGGGTATCCCGGTGTTCATGCCCGCGACGTCGGTACCCACCCCGGTGGCGGCCTTTGCCGTCCGGCACCTTAAGGCGGCCGGGGCCGTCATGCTTACGGCCAGCCATAATCCTCCCGAGTACAACGGCATAAAGTTCATTCCCGACTACGCCGGACCCGCCCTACCCCCTATAACCCGTGCCATCGAGGAAAACATCCAGCGTCTGGCTCCCGGCTTCGTGCCGGGCCAAGGGGACCTGGACCAGGCGGAGGCCGCCGGCCTGTGGCGGGAACTGGACGTGAAAGCCGCTTACCTGGATCACCTGGGCACCCTCGTCGATCTCCCGGCCGTCGGCCGGGCCGGCCGGAAAATCATCTGCGACCCCATGTTCGGGGCCGGCACCGGCTACCTGGAGGAAGCCTTGGCCCGGGCCGGGGTGCCGACCGAAACGTTGCACGGCTACCGGGATCCCCTCTTCGGAGGTCACCTACCCGACCCCACGGCCGGGTTTCTGGGGCCCCTGCGGGAGCGGGTGACGGCTGCCGGCGCCGTCCTGGGCCTGGCCCTGGACGGTGATGCCGACCGCTTTGGCCTGATCGACGCCGACGGCACCTTTGTGGCGCCCAATACCTTTTTACCCCTTTTGTACCGCTACCTCCTGGTTGATCGCGGTATCAAGGGGCCGGCGACGCGGAGCGTGGCCACGACCCACCTGCTGGACCGCCTGGCCGCCAAATACGGGCAAACCGTGCTGGAAACGCCGGTGGGCTTCAAGTACATCGGCCAGAACCTGCTTGAGCAGGGTTGCGTCCTGGGCGGAGAGGAGAGCGGCGGCCTGTCCATAAAGGGCCATGTGCCGGAAAAGGACGGCATCCTGGCCGGGCTCCTGGCTGCGGAGATGGTGGCCGTAACCGGTCAGTCCCTCGGTGAACTCTCCCGCCGGCTGGCGGAGGAAGTGGGCAGCCTGACCAGTACACGGGTTGACCTGCACACGGATGCTGCGGGCAAACAGAAGGTTTTGGACCGTCTGACCACATACAGGCCGGCTTCTTTAGGCGGTGTGCCGGTTGCGGAAACAAGCACTATGGACGGGGTCAGGTTCCTCCTGCAGGATGGCGGTTGGGCCCTGGTGCGTGCCTCCGGCACCGAGCCGGTTTTCCGCCTCTATGTCGAGGCGGCGACGAGTGAGCAATCGGCCGCCATGGTGAGGGAGGTGCGGGCTTCCCTTCAGATTTGACTACAGCAAGAGAGTTGGACCCTAAGGGAACCTCGTCGGCGGGCAGGATAATAGTGCGGGCCACGGCCTTGATCGTGGTCATGGGCCTCCTGTCCAAGCTCACCGGGCTGGTCCGGGATACGGTGATCGCCCATCAGTTCGGCGCCACCGGATTAACCGACGCCTATGTGGTGGCCAGCACCATCCCGACTCTGGTTTTCTCCATGATCACCGGGGCGCTGGCCGTTGTGGTGGTGCCGGTGTTTACCGCCTATCTGGCGGCCGGAGAGGAGGAAAAGGCCTGGCGGGTGTTTGCGTCCGTGACCACTTGGTTATTCTTGCTCCTGGCCGGATTTACCTTGTTAGGTATGGTCTTCTCGCGCCTTTTCGTGCATCTGGTGGCCCCGGGCTTCGCCCCGGCCACAGCCGCCCTGGCCGTCCAGTTGACTTATATCATGTTCCCCCTGCTGCTCTTTACGGGCATGTCCAACCTTTTTACGGGGTTGTCCAACGCCAACAACATTTTTGGCGTGCCGGCCTTCGCCGCAGTGGCCAACAACCTGGTGATAATCGGGGCGGCCCTGTTCCTGGCCGGCCGTTTCGGCATCCGGGGCCTGGCTCTGGGAACCGCCCTGGCTATGGCGGCGGCCGCCCTCGTTCAATTGCCCCCTTTGTTCCGGGCCGGCTTCCGCTTCGGCTGGAGCCTTCACTTTCGGGACCCCGGGCTGGTCAAACTGGTTGTCCTCATGGTGCCGGTGGCCATCGGCCTTTCGGCCAACCAGGCCTACGTGGTGATCGACCGGGTGCTGGCTTCCGGCCTCAACGCCGGTAGTCTTTCGGCGCTCAACTACGCCCAGAAGGTAATGCTGGTACCGGTCGGCCTTTTCGTCACGGCTCTGGGCACAGCCGTCTACCCCACCATCACCCGGCTGGCGGCCAGGGCCAGGATGGACGAGCTGAGGGATACCCTGCTGCGCGCTTTGCGCGCGGTCTTTCTGGTGATCGTTCCCAGTGCGGTTGTTTTGGGCGTGCTGGCCCGGCCGGTGGTGACCCTGCTCTTTGAACGGGGTGCCTTTGACGCCCATGCGGCCGTCCTGACGGCGACGGCCCTTGCCTTCTACGCGGTGGGTCTGGCCGGTCAGGCCGGCGTGGTTTTGCTGACGCGGGCCTTTTACGCCCTGGAGGACACCCGTACGCCTGTTTACATTACGGTGGCGGCGGTCCTGATCAACCTGGTTTTGAGCCTCGTTTTGATCCGTCCCATGCAACTGGGCGGGCTGGCCCTGGCCAATTCCCTGGGTGCCCTGGCCAACACCGGTCTTTTGATCTGGCTTTTGGACCGGCGGGTGGCCGGTCTAAAAAACGCCCTGCTAGGCTTTTTGCTCCGGGTGGGTTTAGCGGCGCTGCCCATGGGGGCGGTCAGCTACGCCGTTTACGGCGCCACGGCCGCCCTGACCAACGGGTCCGGCCTGTGGTCTGCGGCGGCTGGGTTGACTCTGGCCGGGGTTGCGGGTCTTTTGGTTTTCGTCCTGATCGTTCGCGGCCTGGGTCTGGAGGAGGTGGGTCTTTTGGCTGCCTATGTGCGCCGGGTTCCGCTGCCGGCCAGCGGGCTTTTCATCCGTAGACCGCGTTGAGGATAAGGCCGCCGCATCCTCCCCATTTTAATAGGGAGTCAAGGCGGCC
>DATKUX010000105.1:0-4932 GCA_035530395.1 Spirochaetia bacterium | reverse complement strand
TGGCTGTAATACTTTTGATTGTTCTTACAATTTCAGGTGGTGCTATCACAGTAGGAGCCGAAAGGAAAATATGTACATGGTCAGGCATGGTTTCCATTTGGGGGGAGAATATTCCGTAATCGACGCAGATTTCTTTGATCGTCCCCTAAATTACTTCCTCAACCCTACCCCTTATTGCGCTGTGTCTATATTTCCGACAGAACACTATATGGTAGTGGATATTATATACGTACTGACTGATTTTTCTCTCCATAGGGTAATTATACCAGTCCGTCCACCCGTTCATGAAGGGTGAAGTCGACGTACAATAAGACTCTTTGGACAACCAGGTGCCTTCCCTGATCCTCTAGTTTGGGCCCCTCATTCCGGCGCTGAACAAGCGGCCGGAATACTTTTTTCGCGCGGAGGGATTATCGTCTGGAGGCGGAATCATCTGGGATGAAGTTGATCAATTCGGAAAGTGGAAGTTGTATATCGCAAGCAAATAAGCTTTTTGTATTTTCATACAGTGGGATTATCGTAGGTGGTTTAACCAGATATCCCAAATTAAGAATGTCGCAAACTAATAACAAATATTCCGGCAACGATCAAATTGGTCGCACCAATCCTATATATCAATCTTTGGGAGAGATTACTCAGAAATCCAGCGACTTTGTTGGAAAGCAAGGTATAGGCAATGTCATTCAATAACCCTATACCAAGATAGGTTGCTGCTAAAATAGAAAACTGAGGCAAAAGCGATTCACTTTTGTTTACAAATTGAGGCATGAAGGCCACAAAAAACAAGAAGCTTTTTGGATTTAAAATAGTCACCCAGAATGCTTTCAGTGCGGGTTGACTTTGTTCAGTGGGTGACTTTCCCTTGGGTGGTACAGGTTTGCCAGAACCAGCCCACATATGAGCGCCAAGGTAAATAAGATAGGCCGATCCCACAAATCTCACAATGGTATAAAGGGTTGGAGAAGCTAGGAATAAAGCCCCAACACCAGCAAATGACATTAGCATAGCGGCCAAATCACCCGAAAAAATGCCGGGAATCATAAAAAAAGCTGCCCTTTTACCCCGACTAATGCTTGTCGTGATCAGTAATGTTACGACTGGTCCTGGGTGCTGCGATGATGAGCAGTGAAGCAAAAACAAAGGAAATCCAGAGACCAAAAGTCATTTTATATCCCAATCCTCCACATAATGCCCAATATTATGAACCTTATCATGCCAACCATGCCAATTGAGGAGCATTACCACATATCCTGAAGTGGTTGTTTCTACATCCTATGCAAAATCCCTGCTTATGAATCAGTGTTTCCAGTGCGGTTCCGGGTAGGAGAACTGGACGATCGGGTCACCTTCGTACGAGGGAAGCTTGTTGTGTTCGGTGCCGGATGGTGATATACTCCCCGGGGAAGAGGTTTTCAGGGAAAGGGATTTTCTTGCATGCTACCTGTGATACGCCTGTCGCTGCCGACACCTTACCCGGTGGGACCGGTCAACAGTTACTTCATCAACAGCAAGCCATATACCCTGGTGGATCCGGGGCCGAACACCGAAATAGCGAAGAAAAGGCTTTCAGCCGGGCTGGCCGAAGCCGGTGTCAAGCTGGAAGATATCGAACGCATTATCATCACCCATGCCCATTCCGACCACGCCAGCCTGGCGGGCTGGGTGAAAAGCCGGACCAATGCCGTAATTTTCGCCCACCCCTACGAGTACCGCAAGCTGACTGGTTTCAACATCTGGCGGGAGGTTGATCCCTTCCTCCGGGCGGGTGGGACGCCGGAGACGGTTTTGGATTACCTGCACAACACGGTCGACCCGATACCGCCGATGGATCTTTCGCCGGCCGACATCTCCCCCCTGCGGGGCGGCGAGCGCCTGCCGGCCGGCGACGGCTGGCTGGAAGTGCTGCACCTGCCCGGACACTCCGTGGGCCACCTGGGTCTATTCGAGCCGGGTCAGGGCGACTTTTTCGCCGGCGACTTCCTTTTGCCGGACATTACCCCCAACCCTGTCATGGAGCCGGATCCCGGCAACGGCGGTAAGCGGGCCGAGAGCTTGCGGCAATACCTGGCCAGCCTGGACCTGGTAGCCCCTCTAAGAGTAAGGATGGTCTGGCCCGGTCACGGCGACCCGTTTACGGACCTTGCGGGAGTGGTCGCCCGCGCCCGGAAGCATCATGCCAGGCGTCTGGATGACATCTTTTCCCTCGTCGGCGACCACTGGCTCACCCCTTACGAAATCACCGGCCTGGTCTATCCCAAGCTGTCTGAGTTCAACGTTTTCCTGGGCTTCTCGGAAGTGATGAGCCATCTGGACCTGCTGGAACAGCAGGGTCGCCTGGTCCGGCGGGAGAACGGCGGCGTTCTCTCCTATCGGCACGCTCAGGATGAGCGCGGCCAATGACGACGAAAGCGGGTTGAAGACTCATTTTCCGGTTTCTTTTGGCCCTGTGGGCCGGTAAAACGGTGGCGTGGCTGGGCCGGGCGCGGGGCACCCGTGGTTCAACCCTGCCCGGGAGGGTGGCTCTGCGGATCTGCCCCGGTTTTCTGCGCCTCGCGGCGCGGCGGGTCCGTCTGGGTGTGGTCATGGTGACCGGCACCAACGGCAAAACCACCACCAACAACATGATGGCCGGGGTGCTGGCACAGGCCGGCTACCGTATTATCGCCAATCGGGAGGGGGCCAACCTCATCTGGGGAGTGGCGGCCAGCTTCGTGGCAGGGGCCGGCTTCTGGGGAAGGATCCGGGCGGACTTTGCCCTCCTGGAGGTGGACGAGGCCTCCCTGCCGGTGGTGGTTGGCCATGTCGTGCCGGATCTCCTGGTGGTCACCAACTTTTTCCGGGACCAGTTGGACCGTTACGGGGAATTGGACCGGACGGTTGAACTGGTTAAGAGAGCCATTGGCAAGCATCCTCGCACCAGGCTGGTGCTCAACGCCGATGACCCACTGGTGGCCCAGTTGGCCGGCGAGGAGCGCCAGACCCTGTTCTTCGGCCTGGGAGAAAGCGTGCGCCTGGAGGCTACGGCCCAGACCCGGGAATCAAGGTTTTGCCCTGTTTGTGGCCGCGAGTTGACCTACCTCTTTTACCATTACAGCCAGCTGGGCAACTACCGCTGCCAGGGCTGCGGCTTTGCCCGCCCGGCTGCGGCGGTGGAGGGGCAGGCCGTGCAGGGCGGCGATCACCTGAGTTTTACGGTCCGGTGGCCCGGCGGACTAACGCCTGTGGTTCTGGACTTACCCGGTTACTACAACGTCTACAACGCCCTGGCCGCCTTCAGCGTGGGGGTGGCCCTCGGCCTGCCGGAGAAGGCCATGGTGGACGGCCTGGCGCGTTTTCAGCCGGCCATCGGCCGGATGGAGCGGTTTTCGCACCGGGGCCGGCCGGTATACCTCAACCTGGTCAAGAACCCCACCGGCTTCAACGAGAGCCTGGCGGCGATGTTCACGGCCAGCGGCAGCAGGGACGTCTTCATGGCCATCAACGACAACGATGCCGACGGTCGCGACATTTCCTGGCTCTGGGACGTGGACTTCGAGGCTCTGGGACGGGACCCGTCCTCCTTCCTCAGTTTTATCTGCGCCGGTATCCGGGCCGCGGACATGGCCCTGCGCCTGAAATATGCGGGGGTGCCGGTGGAACTTATCCGGGTGGCGCCGGATCTGCGGCAGGGCATAGAAACGGCTTTGGCCGGCTCAGGCGCGACGGTGTACCTCTTTTCCACCTATACGGCGCTATGGCGTTCCCAAGCCATCATGAAGGAGATCCTGTCCCGGGATGAAGCATCCGTCGCGGGCCTGCGCCAGAGGGGGGGATCGCTACGATAAGGATAGGCCACGTGTATCCGGACCTGCTCAACCTTTACGGGGACCGGGGCAATGTCATCACCCTGGTGCAACGACTCCGGTGGCGTCACCTGCCGGTGGAGGTGACGGAGGTCGCTCTGGGGGGAAAGGCCGATTTCGAAGCGATGGACATCCTGTTCCTGGGCGGGGGGTCGGACCGGGAGCAGGGCCTGATGGCGGAGGACCTGATGAGCCGGCGGGCGGAACTGGGCCGGGCCATTGAGGCGGGGGTGGTGGTGTTGGCCATTTGCGGCGGATACCAGATGCTGGGCCACTTTTACCGTACGGCCGAAGGACGGGAAATACCGGCTCTTTCCCTTTTGGACCTTCACACGGTGGCCGGTCCGCGGCGGATGATCGGCAACGTAGCGGTGGAACTGGAGCTGCCGGAAGGTAAGGTTCAGGCGGTCGGTTTCGAGAACCATTCCGGACGCACCTTTCTGGGTAAAGGCGTCCGGCCTCTGGGCCGGGTGGTGGCGGGGAACGGCAACAACGGGGCCGACGGTTGGGAAGGCGCCCGTTACCGGAACGTGTTTTGTTCCTACCTGCACGGGCCGCTCCTGCCCAAAAACCCGCGATTGGCTGATCACCTGCTGGAACTGTGCCTGCTCCGGCGGGGGGAGGGTCAAACCCTGCCGCCTCTGGACGACGGGCTGGAGAACCTGGCCAACCGGGTGATGTACGAGCGGCTGACCAGGACGGGGGAAAAGTCACGGTCGTCGAAGCGCTGATGGGTTGAGATCGGTTGAGATCGTAAGGTCGGAATGACATGGTAAGGGAATTTAAGAAGTATCCTGTTATGTGTGCGCGAGTAACTGATCAAGAGAATGTATGAATGATTCTACTGCGAAAACCCTTTCGCTCACGCGGCGGATACCCCATATAGGGACTCAGGTGCATGCGCGCCACTATACTTGGGTGGTCCTTCAGGCAAATCGTACTTTTTGCAGCGAAATCATGTATGAATGATTCTACTGCGAAAACCCTTTCGCTCACGCGGCGGATACCCCATATAGGGACTCAGGTGCATGCGCGCCACTATACTTGGGTGGTCCTTCAGGCAAATCGTACTTTTTGCAGCGAAATCATG
>DATKUX010000104.1:0-30348 GCA_035530395.1 Spirochaetia bacterium | reverse complement strand
TTTCCTTAAGCGGCACATAGGCGCCGGGGGAGCCGGTGAAGGTCTCCGCCACGTGGAAGGGCTGCGATAGGAACCGCTGCAGCTTCCTGGCCCGCGCCACCACGATCTTGTCGTCGTCGGAGAGTTCCTCCATGCCCAGGATGGCGATGATGTCCTGCAGTTCCTTGTAGCGCTGCAGTACCTTCTGCACCCCACGGGCCACCGCGTAATGGTCCGGACCCATCACGTGCGGGTTCAGGATGCGGGAGGTGGAATCCAGCGGGTCCACCGCCGGGTAGATGCCCAGCTCGGAAATGGCCCGGGAAAGCACCACCGTGGCGTCCAAGTGGGCGAAAGTGGTTGCCGGGGCCGGGTCGGTCAAGTCGTCGGCCGGCACGTAAATGGCCTGCACCGAGGTAACCGAACCCTTCGTGGTCGAGGTGATGCGCTCCTGCATCTGGCCCATCTCCGTGGCCAGGGTGGGCTGGTAACCCACGGCCGAAGGCATGCGGCCCAAGAGGGCTGAAACCTCGGAACCAGCCTGGGTGAAACGGAAGATGTTGTCGATGAAGAGAAGCGTATCGGCGCCTTCCTCGTCCCGGAAGTACTCCGCCATGCTGAGACCGGTCAGGGCCACCCGCAGTCGGGAACCCGGCGGCTCGTTCATCTGGCCGAACACCATGCTCATCTTGTCGATAACGCCCGACTCCGTCATTTCCCGCAAGAGGTCGTTGCCTTCGCGGGTTCGCTCGCCTACGCCGGCGAACACTGAAAGGCCGCCGTGCTGCTTGGCGATGTTGTTGATGAGCTCCTGTACAATAACCGTTTTGCCCACGCCGGCGCCGCCGAACATGCCGACTTTACCGCCCTTCAGGAACGGTACGAGGAGATCGATAACCTTGATACCGGTCTCCAGGGGTTCCGCGCGGGTGGACTGCTCGACCAGGGGCGGAGCGGGACGGTGAATCGGATAATAGTGATCGCTCTTGATCTCGCCCTTGCCGTCAATCTCCTTACCCAGCACGTCGATTACGCGGCCCAGAACAGACCGCCCCACCGGAACGGTGATGGGCTTGCCGGTATCGACGACCTCCATGCCGCGTACCAGACCGTCGGTGGTGGACATGGCCACGCACCGCACCATATTGTTACCCAAATGAGAGGCTACTTCCAGGGTCAGATCAATTTTGCGGCCGAACATATCTTCTTTGTCGCTGGTGATCTTGACCGCGTTGTAGATCTCGGGCACCTGCCCGGGAGGAAAGCGGACGTCGACCACCACGCTGATAACCTGAACTACTTCACCAACGTTCATTCCTGATAACCAACCTCCTTTACGCAAGGGTCCCTAGTACTATTCGAGAGCCGCCGAACCGCCCACAATCTCCGAGATCTCCTTGGTGATCATGGCCTGGCGGATTCGGTTCATGGTCAGGGTATACCGCTGGATCATATCGTCGGCGTTCTTGGTGGCCGAATCCATGGCCGTCATGCGGGCACTGTGTTCGCCCGCCTTGGACTCCAGAAGGGCCGCGAAGAGCGCAGTTTCCAGGTAGCGGGGCAGAAGGTCCGTCAACACCGCTTCGGCCGACGGCTCGAAGATGTAGTCCACCTTCTTCTGCTCGCCTTCGGCAGGGGGCTCGGCCGGCAACAGTTTGATCACCGTGGGCTTCTGCACCAGGACATTGACAAACTGGCTGTAGACCAGATAGACCTCGTCAAACTCGGCCTCGGTGTACTTCTCCACGATGAACCGGGATATCTGGTGTGCCTGGCTGACCTTGATATTCTCGCCCAGCCTGACATACTCGGCTGCGATCGTGTAGCCGCGGCGCCGGAAGAAATCGCGTCCTTTCCGCCCCACCGTGACCAGGCTGACATTCTCTTTGTCCTTGCCCTTGATCTCCTGGCTGACCTTACGGATCACGTTGGAGTTGAAACCGCCGCACAGGCCCCGGTCGGCGGTAACCAACACGTAGGCCACCTTCTTGGGCTCGCGCACTTCGAGCAGTGGGTGCTTGAAACCAGCGACCGAAGGAGCCACCCGGCCCAACAACTCGCGGATACGGCGGGCGTAAGGCCGGGCCGCCATCACATGCTCCTGGGCCCGCCTCATCTCGGCCGCCGAAACGGCCTTCATGGCCTTGGTTATCTGCTTGGTGCTCTTGAAGCCTTTAATGCGACGCCGCAGATCGCGCATACTCGCCATTTAGTTCTATCACCACCTTGCCACCATTCCACGGGGGGAAAGCCTTTAGGCAAAGATTTTCTTGAAGTCGAGGATGGCCGCCTTCAATTGGTCTTCCGCCTGGGGGCTCAACTGTCCCGTCTTGGCGATTTCCTCACCCACACCGGGCTTGTTGGAGCGCATATACTTCAGAAAGTCAGCTTCAAAGGGCCGCACCCGCTCCACCGGCAGATCATCCAGGTAGCCGTTGACCGCGGCATAGATGACCATGACCTGCTCCTCCACCGGCATGGGCACGTACTGGTCCTGCTTGAGCAGTTCCACCATGCGCTCGCCCCTGGTGAGACGGGCCTGGGTAGCCTTGTCCAGGTCGGAGCCGAACTGGGCGAACGCTGCCAGCTCGCGGTACTGGGCCAGGTCGATGCGCAGGCTGCCGGCAAATTTCTTCATGGCCTTGACCTGGGCAGCGCCGCCGACGCGGGAAACCGAGATGCCGACGTTTACGGCGGGACGGACGCCGGCGTAGAAGAGGTCCGGCTCCAGGAAGATCTGGCCGTCCGTGATGGAGATAACGTTAGTCGGGATGTAAGCCGACACGTCACCGGCCTGGGTCTCGATGATGGGCAGGGCGGTCATGGAACCCGCGCCCAGTTCGTCGTTCAGTTTGCAGGCCCGCTCCAGAAGCCGGGAATGCAGGTTGAACACGTCGCCCGGGTAGGCCTCGCGGCCGGGCGGGCGGCGCAAGAGCAGCGACAGTTCGCGGTAGGCCGACGCCTGCTTGGAAAGATCGTCGTAAACGATCAGCACGTGGCCGCCCTTTTCCATGAACTCCTCCCCAATGGCCGCCCCGGCGAAGGGGGCGATGAAGAGCAGCGGTGCCGGATCGGAGGCGGTAGCCGAAACGATGATGCTGTAGTCCATGGCGCCGTGGTCTTTGAGGGTCTGCACGACGTTGGCCACCGTGGAATTCTTCTGGCCGATGGCAACGTAGATGCAGATGACGTTCTGGCCTTTTTGGTTGATCATGGCGTCCACGGCGATGGCCGTTTTGCCGGTCTGGCGGTCACCCAGGATCAACTCGCGCTGACCGCGGCCGATGGGCACCATTCCGTCGATGGCCTTGAGGCCGGTCTGCAGGGGCTCGTGCACCGACTTGCGGGTGATGACGCCGGGGGCGATGCGCTCCACCGGGCGGAACTTGTCACTCTTGATCGGGCCCAGACCGTCCAGCGGCTGGCCCAGCGGGTTGACCACCCGGCCGATCAGACCGTCGCCCACCGGTACGGACACAATGCGGCCGGTGCGCTTGACCGTGTCGCCCTCTTTGATGTGCCGGTACGGGCCCAGGATAACGCAACCGATGTTGTCTTCCTCCAGATTGAGGGCCATGCCGAAGACGCCGCCGGGAAACTCCAGCAGTTCCGAGGCCATGGCCTTTTCCAGGCCGTAGACGCGGGCGATACCGTCGCCTACCTGGATCACCGTTCCCACATCGGTCATTTCAATCTGGGCTTCATATTTCTCAATTTGCTGCCGAATGATGGAACTGATCTCTTCCGGGCGCAAATTCATCTACTGGTTCACCCCTATCATGCTAGCTTAACTGGTGGCCTTCAGCTGGTCGGCCAGCGCGGCCATACGGGTGCGCAGGCTGCCGTCCAGCACGCGGTCCCCGATCCTGACCACCACGCCGCCCATCAGGGAAGGTTCCACCCGGTACCTCGCCCGAACCTTCTTGCAGGTGACCTTTTCCATAATGACGTTCAGGCGGTCCCTTTCCGCCGCGGAAAGTTCCAGGGCGGAGTCCACCCGGGCTTCCACGAGGCCCCTCCTGGCATCAGCCAGCTTGACGTAAGTCTCTACGATATCGCCCACAAAGACTTCACGGTGCCGGTCGACCAGAAAGAAGAGAAAATTGAGCGTAATCTTGGATACCTGGGAGGCAAAGACACCCGCCAACAGGTTGTGCTTTTCGGCTGTGGTTATGCGGGGATGGTAGAGGGCCCGCTGTAGTTCGCGAACGCTCCCTACGGTCTCGGCCACTCCCTCCAGTTCCGCCTGCCACTTATCCACCAGGTCCTGTTCGCAGGCGATGTCGAACAGGGCCTGGGCGTAACGGCTGGCTACCGCACCTTTCAGCATGGCAGTCCGCCTGCCTCATTGATGAATTCGTCCACCATCTGGCGCTGCACGCGGTCATCCAGTGACCGGTTGATAATCTTTTCCGCCACCAGAATGGAAAGCGAAGCCACCGAATTGCGCAGTTCGGCCACTGCTTTCTCCCTTTCCCGCTGTATCTCAACGCGGGCATCCTCTTTAATCCTCTGGGTTTCGGCCTTGGCGGCGGCGATTATTTCCTGTGCCGCCTCCTCGCCCGACTTGATGGCATGCGCCATCATGGCCTGTGCTTCCTCGCGCATCTTCTTGATGTCGGCTTCCAGGCCGGTTTTCAGCTCGGTCGCTGACTTGCGGTCTTCCTCGGCCGCGGCGAAGGTTTCGGCGATATGCTTGCGCCGGTCGGCCAGGATCTTGGCCATGGGCTTGTAAGCGACCAGGCGGAGGAATGTGAGCAGTATGAGAAAGTCCACTATCTGCGCTAGAAGTGTGGCGTTAAATTGCAAACCAATTTCCCCTCCTCACTACGCCATGCTACCCGGACAAAAGGGTTGGTAGCAGGCAGCTAGAGTACCTGCTACCCCGCTCCAGTTGCCCGAACAGGATGAATGACTACATCTTGCCCATCAGAATGAAACCAACAACGATGGCGATAATGGGTAGGGCCTCGATCATACCCAGTGCGAGAAACATCGTGGTCATGATGTTGCTCCGGGCCTCCGGCTGGCGGGCTATGCCCTCAATAGCCTTCGAGAACATGAGGCCGTCACCGATAGCCGCACCCTGCGCGCCCAAGCCGGCGGCCAGGGCAAAACCGATTGCTGCTGCAGCATGTATATCCATTTTTTCCCCTCCCTTCCATAGTTTCAAATTAGTGATGTTCGGCTACGACGTTTGACACGTATGCGATACTCAGCATAACAAAGATGAAGGTCTGGATGAAGCCTATAAAAATGCTGAAGGCCAGCCAGACCACCGAGGCGATGAATCCGCCGAAGACGTGAGTCCAGCCGCCCAGGAGGCCCAGGAGCACCACGATCAGCATCTCCCCGGCGAAAATGTTGCCGTAGAGCCGGAAAGCCAGGGTTATCGGTTTAGCCAGTTCCTCGATAATGGTCAGAGGCATAAACGGCGTCAGGAAGTGACGCAGGAATTTACCGCCTGTATACCGGAAACCGAAGACGTAGATCAGAACAAATGTGATCAGGCCCAGAGCCAGGGTGGTTTGGTAGTCTGCCGTTGGCGAACTGAGGGTTGGTATGAGCCCTAGCAGGTTGGAGAAGAAAATGAACAGGAAGAAGGTGACCACGGTACCGATGAACGGCGCCGCCTTCACCGGATCCATGCTCTGGTGGATCAGGTTGAGCATGCCGTCGTAAATCATTTCCATCACGTTCTGCAACCCGCGCGGCTTCCTCTCGTTCATGTTGCGCGTCGCGGCGACGCCGAAGACGGCAATAAGAACCATGACGATCCAGGTCATGACCATGGTCTTGGCGTCCACGTCGATAGAAAAACCACCGATCTGGCCCCAGTGCCAGGGCCCCGGGAGCAGGGAACCGGGTACGATAGGAAAGTGCCAGACATTAAGAAGCTGTTCCACTTGATCAACGGTTAACATAATCCTTCATATCTCCCCCCTTTCACACCGGTCACCGGATTTCTCTCATTCTCTCCGGGCCGGAGCCCGTGGTTCGGTCACTACACCTCCTGCGTTCCCACCCCCCAATTTTAATACCAATTCCCTGGAGCGACTCTCCCGTGGTCTTTATACCGGGCTCCGGCCGGTCCGCTCCCGCAAGTGATGCCCCAGGCCGATGGTCAGCGTGATGAACGGTACCACCATGAGACCCGCGGCGCACGCCAGCAGGTTAAGATACTGCGGCAGGCGGTAGGCCAGCAGAAGGAGGCCGAAGATCAGGGACAACCGCATCATGATGCCGCCGTACATGATACCCTTGCCTTTTTTGACCGGCAGACCGATGACGCGGTTGAAGCGTTGCACCAGGAAGTAGGCGTTCCACATGCCGACCGCTATCCCGGCCATAAAGCCCCCGACCAGCGCGGCCGGTTGGCCCAGAAACAGAAACAGGCCGGACAGGAAAAGCGCGACGGTCGCGTTACGCAAGGTCCGGGCCACCAGCATATCAATGTCCAAGCCTATTTCCCCCCCGTGCCGAAGAAAGATTCCAGCGTCTTGACGATGCCGAGGATGCCCGCCGCCAAACCCAGAAGCAATCCGGCCAGCATGAACCACGGCCCTGATGTGTGCAACCGGCCGTCCAGCCAGCGGCCGCCGTAAACCCCGAGGATCACCGTGACAGCCATTTCGGTGCTGACGGAGGTTGCCACGGCCATGGCCCGCCAAGGCCCGGAGCCGTTCTTTTTCTGGTTATTCCCGGCCATCGGTGTGCCTCCCAACCGGGGTCCGCCGGCAAGTACCCTTTTTCACACACGTTTTTATTTCTACAAAAATGCTGGTATTCCTCCAGGCTGCCCAGGGTTTTTTCGGGACCGGGCGAAATATTTTTTTACACGCCGGGCTTAAATTCTTGTGGCGGCTCGGGGATGAAGCCGAATCGGTAGCGTAGCGCGGCCACGATGCGCGATGCCGCCCGGCCGTCTCCGTAAGGGTTCACTGCCTCGGCCATGGAACGGTATGCCGCCGCATCGGTTAAAAGGCGGGTTGTCTCCTGGTATATTTTTTCCCTGTCCGTTCCGACCATGCGAACGGTGCCGGCCGTTACGGCCTCCGGGCGCTCGGTGGTTTCCCGCAGGACCAGCACCGGCTTGCCCAGCGCCGGCGCCTCCTCCTGCATCCCCCCGGAATCGGTGAGAACCAGGTATGAGCGTGCCATCAGATTCACATGGGGCTGGTAATCGAGCGGCTGCACCAGGTGTACCCGCTCCAGGCCGCCCAGTTCCTCATCCGCGCACTGACGCACCGCCGGGTTCAGGTGCACCGGAAAGATGATCTCCACGTCGGGAGTCCTTTTCACCACGGCCGCCAGCGCCCGGTAGACCTCGCGCAGCGGCTCCCCCAGGTTCTCCCGCCGGTGGGTGGTGACCAGAAGTACCCGTTTGTGGTCAAAATCGATGTCGCCGAGCGGACCCCCGGCAAAGGACCAGGCCGGGTCCACCGTGGTCTTTAGGGCGTCGATCACCGTATTGCCGGTGACAAATATATTTTCCGTCGGCACACCCTCCGCCAGCAGGTTGGCCCTGCTTGTCGCGGTGGGAGCGAAATGCTGGTCGGCCATGACGCCGACCAGGTGGCGGTTGATCTCTTCCGGGAAGGGGGAATACTTCCGGAAGGTACGCAGCCCGGCCTCTACATGACCCACAGGGATCTGCTTGTAGTAGGCGGCCAGGGTGGACACCAGGGTCGTCGTGGTGTCGCCGTGCACCAGCACCAAGTCCCAGGACTCACCTTCCAGAATGGATTGCAGCCCCTTTAGTACGTGGACGGTAATGTCGAAGAGGTTCTGCCCCGGCTGCATGATGTCCAGATCGTAGTCGGGGTTGATCCGGAAAAGGTGTAGAACCTGGTCCAACATTTCCCTGTGCTGGGCCGTTACCGCTACCTGTACATCGAATTCTTCCGGGTAGCGGGAAAGTTCACTAATGAGCGGCGCCATCTTGATAGCCTCTGGCCGGGTCCCAAACACTACCAGTAGTTTATACATTCTTCCCCCTGCCGGCCCGGTCAGTAGACCGGGTAACGTTCGCAAAGGCCCTTCACCAACTGGCCGGCCCTCTTAATTCCGGCCCTTTGGTCGCCGCCGGTGAGGACCAGGTCGATAATCTCCGCTATCACCTGCATGTCGGCCTCGTCCATGCCCCGCGTGGTAACGGCCGGAGTCCCCAGGCGGATGCCGCTGGTTACCGTGGGCGGCTTGTCGTCGAAGGGGATGGCGTTCTTGTTGACGGTTATGCCCACGCGGTCCAGGGCCAGTTCGGCGTCCCGCCCGGTGATGTTCTTATTGTGCAGGTCGACCAGCATGAGGTGGTTGTCGGTTCCGCCGGAAACCAGCCGGAAACCACGCCCCCCAAGGGCCGCGGCCAGGGCCCGGGCATTTTGCACCACCTGCTTTTGGTACACCCGGAAGGAAGGCTGCAGGGCCTCGCCAAGGGCTACCGCCTTGGCCGCGATGACGTGCATGAGCGGACCGCCCTGGATCCCCGGAAAGACGGCCTTGTCAATGGCCGTCCCGTACTTCTCCCGCGCCAGAATCAAGCCGCCCCGCGGTCCCCGCAGGGTCTTGTGGGTGGTCGAGGTAACCGCGTCGGCGTACGGCAGGGGGCTCATGTGCAGCCCCGCGGCCACCAGGCCTGCTATGTGGGCCATGTCCACCATCAGGTAGGCGCCCGTTTCGCGGGCGATCGCCCCCATCATGGCAAAATCGATGGTCCGGGGGTAGGCGGAGGCCCCGGCGACAATCAGGCGCGGTTTAACCTGCCTGGCCTGCTCCCGCAGCCGCTCGTAGTCTATCCGCCCGGTTTCCCTTTCCACGCCGTAAGAGGCGATGCGAAAGTACTTGCCGGATATGTTCAGGGGGTGACCGTGGGTCAGGTGGCCGCCGTGGGCCAGGTTCATCCCCAGGATCACGTCTCCCGGATCCAGGAGGGCGAAATAGACGGCGGTATTGGCCTGACTGCCGGAATGGGGCTGCACGTTGACGTATTCGGCCCCGAACAGCATCTTTAACCGGTCCCGGGCCATGTTCTCCACCACGTCCACGTACTGGCAGCCGCCATAGTAGCGGTGCCCGGGATAACCCTCCGCGTATTTGTTCGTCAAAACCGAAGCCTGGGCCTCCATTACGGCCCGGCTAACCAGGTTTTCCGACGCGATCAGTTCGATGGTGTTTCGCTGCCGGGCCAGCTCCAACTCGAGCGCCCGGGCCACCTCCGGATCGGTCTCAATAAGGCTCCGTGAAAAAAGCATGCCCGCTCCCCCCGTCAGAATACGCAACTGCCCCTTAATCTCCGGGACGGGGCGTATTCCTGCTCCATCCTCTCTATCTTTTCCAGCCTGCGCTGATGCCGCCCTCCGGCAAAGCCGGCCGAGAGCCAGGTCCGGACGATGTCCCCGGCCAGTCCCGGCCCGACAACCCGCCCGCCCAGGGTCAGGACGTTGGCATTGTTGTGCTCCCGTGACATCCGGGCCGAGTAGGTGTCGTGACAAACCGCCGCCCGGACCCCGGGCACCTTGTTGGCGGTGATGGCCACCCCGATGCCGGTACCGCAGCAGATGATGCCCAGGTCACATACCCCGGCCGCCACCTTTTCCGCCACCACCCGGGCAAAGTCGGGGTAGTCGACCGATTCCTCCGAACAGGTTCCGAAATCCTGGTAGGCCACCCCCATCCCCTGCAGCAGGACGGCAATTTCTTCCTTGAGCCGGAAGCCGCCGTGGTCGGCTCCCAACGCTACGTTCAATATGGCCAGACTCCTTCGCGCTCTTTGACGCCTTATTTTAGGAACTATTTTCGCTGTATCTGTCACATTCTACACAGCGGCTGCTATTCCCTGCCGGACAGGGAGAAATCCGGCCCGTCCAGGTAGCGCGTCAGAGCTTTGCCCACGAGCCTGTCCAGTTCCCGGGCACACTGCCGGTAGACCGCCAGATCCCCACCGAAGGGGTCGGACACGTCCCCCGGCTCGCCGGTGAAAGCGGTGAGGGTGAAGCTACGGCGGGCTGCCGAAGGATCCAGGGCAGCCAGAACGCCCAACTGCCACCCTTCCATAGCCAGTACAAGATCCGCCTGCCGGAGGTCGCCCGGCGTCACCCGGCAGGCCCGGTGGCCGGCCAGGGAAAGCCCCATCTGCTCCATTACCGTCACCGCCAAGGCGGAGGCCGCCCGGCCCGCGCAGGCGTCGACGCCGGCCGAAGCCACCGGGACCGGTGAGCCGGCCAGGGCCAAATACCTGCCGGCCATGGCCGCGGCCATGGGGCTGCGGCAGGTATTACCGGAGCAGATAAAAAGAATGGTGGCCAAACCCAGTCCCCTTCCTCTCCACGATCTAGAAACGCAGTAGTAGTTTTACCCCCAGGAGAAATAATACCAGCCCCCCCAGGAGCTGCGCCCTGGAACCGGCCCACAGGCCGAGGTAGCGGCCCAGAACGAGACCCAGGGCCGTCATCAGGCCGGCTGTGAGGCCGAACAGGGAAATGGCCGGAACAAGCGCATAGCTCTGGCTGCTCAACACCAGGCCGGCAGGCAGCGAATCCAGGCTGACCGATGCCCCTAGGAGCAGCATGGCCGCTGGCCCGGTTGGAATAGCCGGAGCCTGGCCGTGGGAGCCCAAAGCCTGCTCCACCAGCTTGTAGGCCAGGAAAAAGAGCACCCCGGCCGCCAAATAGACCGTATATCGCTCCAGGATCAGGCTCAAAGTCTGGCCCATGTACCAACCGGCTAACGGTAACATGACGTGCAACGCGGCCACGATCAAAATAAAAAGGCCCGCCTTCCACGCCCGCATCCGGGCCATAGAGAGGCCCAGGCAGAGCGAGAAGGCATCGCTGCCCAGGGCCACCGCCAACAACACGAGGTTGGTCAACTTTCCTTACCCCGTTGTTCCAAATGTTTCCTTGTGTCCAACTATATTCTGCCCCCACGGCCGGCTAGACCAGGATGATCCGTCCGTGCGCCGCTCGGCGTAGCCGGTCCATCACGGCCCGGCCCAGACCCAAGTCAGTCACCCCTTCGGCCACGATGGCCCCGGCCCCACGCTCCTCCAGTTCCCGCAGGGCGCCGTAAAGGCGCCGGCCCAGCCCGGCTGCATCGTTCCAACGGCCGTAGGTCACCGCGGGCACCCCGTACAAGGTCGCGTGCTCCGCCGCGCAGAGCACCCCGGGCGAGAGGCCCCGGGCCTTCAGTTCGCCCACCAGCTTCGCGGCGGCGTCCCGCACCCGCTCCCTTTCCCCCTCCACCAGGTAGACCGGGATGGCGGGAGCGTAGTGGCGGTGGCGTGTACCGGGCGATTTTCCCGCGGCGCCCGGGGACTCCGTCCGGGGGACGCCACCCAGCACTTCGGCCAGCTCTTCCGCCGTAACGCCGCCGGGCCGGAGAATGGCCGGGATATCTTCCGTCAGGTCCAGGACGGTGGATTCGACGCCCAGAGCGCAGGCACCGGCATCCAAAAGGGCTTCGATGCGCCCGGCCAGGTCGGCCAGGACGTGGGCCCCGCTGGTCGGGCTGGGGCGGCCGGAAAGATTGGCGCTTGGAGCCGCCACGGGCACCCCGGCCGCCCGGATCAGGGCCAGGGCCACCGGGTGGTCCGGCATGCGTACGGCCACCGTGGGCAACCCGGCCGCGACCAGGGAGGAGACATCCTCGCGGCGGGGCAAGACCAGGGTCAGCGGGCCCGGCCAGAAGGCCTCCATAAGAACCCGGGCCGGCTCCGGCAGGTCCGCGGCTACCCGCGGCACTTCCCCGGGGTCGGCCACATGAACGATGAGGGGATTGTCGGCGGGGCGTCCCTTGGCCGTGAAGATCCGGGCCACCGCCCGGTCGTCCAGGGCGCTGGCACCCAGACCGTAGACCGTCTCGGTGGGAAAGGCCACCAGGGCGCCCCGGCGCAAAAGAGCCGCGGCCGCCTCAATGGCTTCCGGGGCCGGACATAGGGCGTCGACCTTTAGGTGCAACGTTTCCAGTGCGTTTTGCCTCCACGAGCACCCCGTCGGGATTTTGCCATTGCCATACCGCATTTTCACCAGAGTTCCGCCCAGCCAGCCGGGCCTCCCGGCAGACGGGCAACACTATGGGGTGGGATGGAAGTCGGCCAGTTGGACATTCGACAGTCTCGCTGCCTTAGCCAACGCTTGATCGCTTGTGGCAAGGGGCAGCTGGCAGCGTTTGGCCAATTCAAGGTAGGCGGCATCGTATGTCGTCAGTTTACAGTCCCTGGCCAGAGCGAGTAGGGGCTGCATCCCGTTTTCCAGGACATCAACCCGAATACTTAACTTTTTCAGAAGTTCTATGGCTTGGTTAGCCTTGTCAGCCGTCAATCGCCCCCGGCGTTCGGCCGTCAATAATCCGTTGGGAACTTCCAACGTCCAAATGACAGGGACTACAGCCTCTGTCTCGGCCAGGGAATCCAGCACCAACATGGCGTAGGGATTGTCTTCATCCTCGAAAAACCAGGTGAGGGTAATCGAACAGTCCAACACAAAGGCCATTAGAACCGTCGCCCCTCCTCCACCAACTCGCGCAAAGGCAACCCGTTCAACCGGTTGCCTTTGCGAAAGGTCCTGATAGCTTGTATGGTTTCCACTTTATCCCGCAACTGCTTTTCGGCAATGGGATTGATTGTAGCGACGGGAACGCCGCGGCGGGTGATGACAACGGTTTCCCCTTCCAGAACCCTGTCCAGCAATTGGGCCAAGTTCGTCTTGGCTTGGAACGCACCGACAGTTAACATGCCGGATCACCCCCCCCCGCTCAGACCAGACTACTAAACCAGTTTAGTAAGATTATATGTTGGTGACCCGGCAGGTGTCAAGTGATTCCATCCGTCTGGCCACCAGGAGCCGCGGCAGGACCGCCCAATCCTTCTCCACCCGGGCCTGCCAGACCGGCGGTTGTACCAAGGCGAGAAGACCCGTCTCCTCTCCCGGACCCAGCTCGGCCAAGAGGTAGCCACCGGGCTTGAGTAAACCAGCCGCCGGGGGAACCAGGCACCGGTAGATATCCAGGCCGTCCGGCCCGCCGTTCAGGGCCAAACGGGGCTCGCGGCGCACCTCGTCCGGCAGCCCGTCCAGTTCTCCGGTAGGTATGTACGGCAGGTTGGCTGCTATGAGGTCGACCGGCCCTTCGATACCGGTCAAAAGGTCGCGGCGGCGGAAGGAGATCCGCTCCCCGACACCGTGCCGGCGGGCGTTGCCCCGGGCGACAACCAGCGCCGCCTCCGATAGGTCAACCGCAATAAGCCGGGCGGTGGGCAGATTGACGGCCAGGCTCACGGCAATGGCGCCGCTCCCCGTGCCCACGTCCACCACCAGGGGAGAGCGGCTCTCCCGCAGGAAGGCCAGCGCGGTTTCGACCAGAAGTTCCGTTTCCGGACGCGGCACCAGGACGTCGGGCGTCACGGTAAAGGCCAACCCCATAAACTCCCGCTCGCCGGTCAGGTAGGCCAGCGGCTCGCCGTCCAGGCGGCGTTCGACCAGCAGTTGAAAGGTGTTCCGTAGCCCGGGAGCGGGAACCTCATCCCAGCGGCAGTAGAGCCCCGGCCGGTCCAGTCCCAGAACGAAGGACAGCAGGAGCTCCGCCTCCAGGCGGGCGGCACCAGGGTCACGCGCCATGAGGCGGCCCGCCGCCTCATGGACCAGCTCGCCGGCCGTCAACCTACTCGCTCCGCAGGCGTTCGGCTTGGTCACTGGTGACGAGGGCGTCGAGTATGTCGTCCAGTGCACCTTGCAGCACTTCTTCCAGCCGGTGGGTGGTCAGGGCGATCCTGTGGTCGGTAATGCGGTTTTGGGGGAAATTGTAGGTGCGGATGCGCTCGCTGCGGTCGCCGCTACCCACCAAGGAACGGCGGGTGGATTCCACGCTGGCCCGCTGTTCCTCCTCGGCCCGGGCTTTCAGCCGGGCCCGCATCACCCGCATGCCCTTGTCCTTGTTCTTGTGCTGGGACTTCTCGTCCTGACAGGAGACCACAATGCCGGTAGGTAGGTGGGTGATGCGCACGGCCGACTGAGTAGTATTCACCGACTGGCCGCCGGGGCCGGTGGAACAAAAGACGTCGATGCGCAGGTCGGCCGGATTGATTTCCACCTCGACATCCTCCGCCTCGGCCAATACAGCCACGGTGGCGGCCGAGGTGTGAATGCGCCCGCTCGATTCGGTGGCGGGGACGCGCTGGACGCGGTGGACACCGCTCTCAAACTTCAGACGGCTGTATGCGCCCTTCCCCTCGATGGTGACGATTACTTCCTTGACGCCGCCGATATCGGTGAAGTTGGTGTTCAGGATCTCGCTGCGCCAGCCTTGCCGCTCCGCGTAGCGGCTGTACATGCGGAACAGGTCGGCGGCGAAAAGAGCCGCCTCCTCGCCGCCGGTGCCGGCCCGGATTTCCACGATCACGTTTTTCTCATCGTTGGGGTCGTGGGGCAGGAGCATGACCTTGAGCCGGTCTTCCAGGCCGGCCAGCCGGTCGATGAGTTCCCCGGCCTCCTGTTCGGCCATCTCCTGCAGTTCCGGTTCGGAATTGTCAGCCATCAACTCACGCGCCGAAGCCAGGTCTTTGGCCGTCTTGTTGTACTCCCTAAAGGCGGCGACCAGGTCGGTCAAGTCGGCATGCTGCTTCACATACTGCTGCCACTGGACCCGGTCGGCCATGACCTCCGGTTCGGCCATCAGGGCGCCCAGTTCCTCGTAACGGGTCTCTATATCCTTAAGCTTATTGAACAATAGATTCACCCTTCTTGAACACTGCCCGCAGGGCGGAAATGGCCACCTCCACCTGGTGATCGTCGGGCTGCCGGGTGGTCAGGCCCTGCAGCCAGCGACCCGGTGCCGCTAGAAGACGCCAAAAGGCATACCGCTGGTACCGGCCGGTGAGGCGCAGCCACTCGTAGGAGATGGCGGCTACCACGGGCGTTAACAAAAGACGGTAGACCAAAGCGGCCCCGATGTTTTGACGGCCCAGCAGGGAGAACACCAGCACGGCCACGAGGACTACCCACAACAGGAAACTGGTCCCGCAGCGGGGGTGGTGACACGAATGCTTTTGCACGGCGTCCACGGACAAATCATCACCCGCTTCCAGGGCGTTGATGACCTTATGCTCCGCGCCGTGATACTGAAAAACTCTCTTTATGTCGCCCACCCGGCCGATGGCAACCACATAGACGCCCAAAAAGGTCATGCGGATAAGCCCTTCGATCAGGTTGCGTTCCAGGCCGCCGGCCGCCCGCGCGGCCAGAAAATTGGCCAGAAGGGCCGGCAGGAGCACGAACAGGCCAGCCGCCAGGGCTAAAGCCACCACCAGGGTAAGGATGATGTCCCTCTGGCTTAAGTGAACTTCCTCTTCCGCCGCGGCCTGGGAGGCCGAGTAGGTGAGGGCCTGTATGCCGACGACCAGGGCTTCCACCAACGCGACCACGCCGCGCAACAGTGGCCACCGCAACCATGGGTAGCGGCTTTCATAAGAACCGTTGGCCCGGCGCTCGACGGCGATACTCTGGTCGGGCCGGCGCACTGCCACCGCCCAGTCCTTCGGACCCCGCATCATGACGCCCTCGATAACAGCCTGGCCACCGTAGACAAAATCGGCCATAGAGTTAGCCGGCGCGGTTTCCCTGCGCGCGGCCCTCCCTCCCTTCCGGGGATTAGTTGATGGTGAACCGGTATTACGGGTGCCGATGGCCCCGCCCACAAAGCAAGCTGCCTTTAGGCGTACCGGATCACTCCTCCGGACGTCTGGAAAGCAGCTTCGTCTGCCGGGTCGGCCGTATACGGAAACCGGTCATCACGACGGGTAGCGGGGGCCCCGGCCCTTCTACCCCTTACTTCAAGCCGTATTTCTTGCGGAACTTGTCGGCCCTGCCGCCGGTCTCCACGTTGCGCTGGGAGCCGGTGTAGAAGGGGTGGCACTTGGAACATATCTCTACCCGGATTTCCTTTTTGGTCGAGCAGGTTTCGAACGATTCCCCGCAAATGCACGTTACTTTCGCCGCTCCGTAGTTGGGATGAATGTCCTTCTTCACGCCGATCACCTCGTTTCTAGTCTCACCGAAAACTTACGCAGGGTATTATAGCATAATATGGCCGCAGGGGCAATAAGGGGTTTACGGCAACCATGATCGCGGGGTCAGTTTTCCCGGCCCCGGACGAGTCGCCGAATAAACGGTGGTACACCTCGTACCGGCCTCTCCCTACTTTAACCAACAGATTTTTTCGGACGAGCCTTTGCAGGAGTGCCCGCCTGGCGTCCCCGATCTCTTTCCCGAAGGCCAACAGTCCCTATGCCGCCGCCGCTTTAGAGCAGGCGGCCGGCTCTTACGCCGGGGAATTCCTGCCGGAAGATATCTATGAGGACTGGACCACGAGTATCCGCTGCCCCTTGCGCGACCTGCACCTGGAGGTCCTGTTCCAACTGGCCCGGGTCTATCAGGCCAAAGGCAACTGGGCGGCGGCGCTGCAGACCTGTCGCCGTTACCTGGCGTCCGAACCGGTCGCCGAGCCGGTCGTCAGGCTGGCCATGGAGATCCTGTGGCAGTCCGGGAACAGGAAACAAGCCTTGTCCATGTACAGCCAACCGGCTGCGACTCTGGCCGGTCAATACGACGCCCGGCCGGAGAGCCAGACCGCGGCCCTTAACGAAAAGATCCACCGAGGCGGACAATAACCGTGCGGCAACCGGGCCTGTTGCCGGGTGACGGCATAGGTACAGCCGGGTAAGAGTGCTGCAGATAGTGGGTGTCTGGTGAGTCCCGTTATCTCTCAGATGTAATCAAAGGTCACTAGGCAGGATTCCTCAAAAAAACCGGATATCTCGGTAGCGTCCTTTGTATCATAGAATTCGACCATCAGCTCATTATATGGAACCATGAGCGATGCAGGCGTATTAAACACGCCGATACATTCACTGAGCATGATACCATTGGCCATTAGCCTCGAAGTTCTCTTGTTCCCGTCATAATAGAACTGATTTAGACTCCCCCATAAGAAAAATGTTATTGCCCTTTCTACGGGATTTTTCATCGCCTTGATCTTTGCAATGTCATTAGCGAATATTGTATTTAATTGCCCTGCGGGCGGGCACCGGTATTTCTTTGTTCCACTGATAAAAACGGGTCCCTCTCGAAACGAGCCCCATTCAAGGGCTTCCTCTTCCGCGACTTTCGAATTGATGCTATTCATTATAGTACTACTCAGCTCAAACGCCCCGCGCCCAACGTAGTCAATTAGTAAATGCCAACTCTTTCTTAAATTAAGAACTTGCCTTTCATCGCTTAATTTGTGCCCCCCGACCGTTATTCCGTCCAATAGCGTCTTGACCTCTGGAAAAGTCATGGGGTTGCCTTCGAGCTTGGCGTTGTCAAATATGTATTCGGGCAACATTCTTTTAGCGGTTGCCAAAAGATACCTCAATTCTTTTGGGTTGTAATTATCCTTAAATCTATGGTTATTGGTAAAATACACATTGAGCACTCCCTAGTTTTTCCCATAACCCTGCCACCATAAATACGGTAAGGGACTGATCCGAGGTCGAATGACAGCCCGGTAACCAGTTGCATGCCTCTAGGTGTGATCCTTAAGTCCCTCGAACGCACTACCGGGGTGGAAACATCAGCCAACTTGGAATCTATCCCGGTTCGGGGGGCAGGGTCGGGTTTTCCCCGCGCCACAAGGGGTTGAAGAGGATACGTAGATGCAAAAAAGCCCGGTTAACTACCGGGCTGCCCTTTGTTCCTGCGTGGTCAGCCGTATCTTCCCAGGCAAAGCGTAATTCGGTCTTGATGGTGGAAACGTCCTCTTTACGTGTTGTCATATCTGTCTTTAATATTTCCATATCCTCTAAGAGCGTCTCCATGTGATTTTCCATTCGGTCCATTCTGCTGTCCCCTGCATCAAAGCGCTTGTCCATGGCACCCAGACGCATGTCCACACCATCAAAGCACCCGTCCATTCTGTCCAGCCGCTCGTTTACCGGGTGCAGTTCCTGCCTGACCACGGAACGCATGGCGGCGATAAATTCTGCTTCGGTCACAGGCATCGTCTCCCTTCCCCCCGGATGGCTGATGAACCTGTCGCCCCGCCAAAACACCGGCGAGGCGGCTCACGCGGGTAATAAGCCACACGACATCCGCAGGAGCAAGGCACGGTATACCCGCTTAGGGTAACGGGGACGAACTCGCAACAATATTATCCCATGAACACCCATCCAAGGCAAGTACATCTTTCCAGCTCCGTTCGGCAGGATTCGGCGTCCTGTTACAGGCGATTGGTGGTCTCATCGCCCGCGGTTTTTCCGGCCCGTTGTACTACTCCCGGGGCCGGGTGAAATTCCCCACCGCCAGCCCCGGTATCTTTTGCAACTGGTCAATGAGGGCGGCAATGCCCATTGGGGTCTCCTTGGGCAGCAGGGGCGCCATGACCGCCGGGTCGATGTTCAGGTTGCGCAATTGCACCATATGGAGGCCGGTTTCCCGGATTAAGTTCAAAAGAGCGGCTAGCTCGGTTGGACAGTCTGTGAGACCCGGAAACACGAGCAGGTTCAGGGATGTATAGACGCCGGCCTGAACCGCAAGTTGGAGTGAGTTATGCACGTCCACCAGACTGTAAGAGGGCCGGTGGTAAGCCGTGTAGACGGCCGGGGTGGCGCTGATCAGGCTGACCCGCAGGCTGTCCAGGCCGGCGGCCGCTAACTGGGAGAGACCCTTCGTGTTTCCCGCATTGGAGTTCAGATTGATGGTGCCTCGGGCGGTTTTAATGCGCAGGGCCCGAATCGCTTCAGCCAGTATGGGGGCTGACAGGAGAGGTTCCCCCTCGCAGCCCTGGCCGAAACTTATTATGGCATCCGGAGCGCTGACCAGATGCTCCACGCCCACGGATACCACATCGTCCAGCTGGGGCACGCAGGCCACGCGGTTTTGCGGTGAAGGCGGACCGCCGGCATCCTGGAGGGAGAGGCAGCCCAGACAGCGGGCGTTGCAGGCAGGGGTGGTAGGCAGACCGCCCTCCCAACGGCGGTAAAAGATGTTCTGGGCTGTAAAGCAGCGGTATTCCAGGGCACACTTGGCCAGGCCGGACAGGACCTTGTTATCCGGTGAGGTGGACAGACGCTCCTCCACCAGTTGGGACAGTTCAGGGGTGTTGTAGTTGGCCGGACTCCAGCGAGCTGGATCATCGGTCGGCAGCGCCGCCGCGTAGATCCTCCCCTCGCGCCAGGCCACCGCGGTATAGCCCATGATGGGCAAAGGCTTTTCGGTGCGCCGCCGAAAAGCCGGTAGAAACGTGCGGGTGAAGCCCTGGGGAAGACAGGCGGCAACCGCTAAGGCCGGTTTCCCGTCCGCGGTCCGGGGAAAGGGCTTTTCCAGACCCTGGCGGCAGCCGACAGGTGTGCTGTCCGGCAGCAGGACCAGGGATGCTCCTTCCGGCAGGGGTATCAGATCTATGTCTTGCAGGGGGAAAGTGTTCCGGCCGGCCCGGCCGGCCGCGGGCAGATGCGGGTGGTCATACATTCGTCCATCGGGAGTTGCGTATAGCGTATGGTACAAGGCCTGAGAGCTGCCCCCTTCGTTTACCGCGATAGATGTGGCGCGGTGCTGGCTTCGGGCTGGAGTTATGGGGTAGGGGCCGAATACCCCTTTAGAGCAAGGACTTGCCTCACTTATCCCACTCGCTCTCGGATATGCCGGCCTGTTTAAGTATTTCTCTCAATAACGGGACACCTATGTTGCCTTCGTGGGGATTGGGAACGTGCAGCTTTAGCCGGCCGCGCTTCATGAAAGGGTGGCGGCCGCCAGAAAAAGGACCTTCAAAGTCAAACTGCCGCAAGCGCTGGATCAACTCGCGTCTACTTACCGGGTTCATGCTTCGGCCACTAACTTGTTAAGGTCTACGCCTCCAACCTCTGGAAGGGGGTCGCCGTCCCGAAGTTTAAGGATAAGCCATTCTTCCAGGACTTCGTGCAGCACGTCCCGGCATCGTTCCAGCGTCTTATCATTGGCCCATACTCCGGGACAGGACGGAATCTCGGCGAAAAATGAGCCATCCTCGAGAATCTTGTACTTTGCCTCCTGCATAGCAGCTTCCGTGAAGGCAGTAAGAATGGGCACGATCATCGCCACCTCCTGTTGCCATTATATATTATGCAGCCCCCGCGTTCCAGTGGCTTTTAGGAACGAATGAAGGCACACGGTTCTTCAATTTATTTCGACGCACCTAGCGGCGGCCTTACCGCTCCATGAGAAAGGTCATGGGGTCCCGCGGTTGTCCGTCCACCCGCGTCTCGAAGTGGAGGTGGGGACCGGTGGCATCACCGGTTTGGCCTATTTGGGCAATTGTCTGCCCGGCCGTCACGCTCTGGCCTGGGTTGACCAGCAACTGGCTGGCGTGGGCGTAAAGGGTGTTGAAGCCGTCCCCGTGGTCGATGATTACGGCCAACCCATAGGCGCCCAGTGGTCCGGCAAAGACCACCCGGCCGGCCAAAGGCACCCTGATAGGCGTCCCCAGAGGACCGGCAATGTCGATGCCCGTATGGAATTCCTGATGTCCGAAGATCTCCCGCTCGCCGAAGGGTGAACTGATGGGTCCCGTGACCGGCCAGGGCAAGGTGCGGGCAGAGCTGCCGATGGCCAGAGGGTTGCCTGGCACTGGGGCGGATACCGGAATGACCAGGTCTTCACCGGCCGCCAGGCTGTCCGGGTTGGTCAGGTGGTTGGCTTGGACCAGGTCATTAACCATAACGCCGTACTGCCCGGCGATTTCACTCAGTGTATCCCCCTGCTTGATGGCATAGGACAATGCGCCGGGCGATTTCCGGACAGCCATGGAACCCGGCGTCACCGTGATAAACGGTTGTGCAGTGTGAACGGTCTTGCCGGCCGGCTGAAGGTAGTTGGCCTGGATAGCCACCGGCAACATGACCAGGCTGAGAAGGAGAAACACCATCCCCGCCACTCCGGTCAGAATTCTTTCCTTTTGCACCGTTATCCTCCCTAGTAAGTAAGGTAGTGAGGGCCGAATCAAGCGGCCTTCTCCCTACCATTATGGCCGGGAGGCACAACGGTTATACAATGCCGGTGGATGTGGTTTCACGTGAAACACAAAATGAATTAGACCGTGCGGCGGTTCTCCCCGTTAAGAGCCCCGGAACGTCCCTGCTGTTTGAACCACATTTGCAACTCGGCGTTACACTTGGTGCGGCGCATGCGATCCATGATGAGCTCCATGGCCTCCCAAGGACTCATGGAGTTCACTGCCTTGCGGAAATACCACATAACGTCCAGTTCGTCACGTGTAAGAAGGAGTTCCTCTTTGCGAGTACCCGAGCGTTGAATGTCTATCGCCGGAAAAACTCGCCGGTCGGCCAGTCGGCGATCCAGAATCAGCTCCATATTGCCGGTACCCTTGAATTCCTCAAAAATAACGTCATCCATGCGGCTTCCAGTCTCGACGAGTGCCGTAGCCAGGATGGTCAGACTGCCTCCCTCCTCGATATTACGGGCGGCCCCAAAAAACCGTTTGGGTTTGTGCAATGCGGCCGGATCAACGCCCCCGGACAAAGTACGGCCACTGGGGGGCACCACCAGGTTATGAGCGCGCGCCAGGCGGGTAATGCTGTCCATGAGAATAGCTACATCCTGCCCGTGTTCTACGAGGCGTTTAGCACGCTCTAGAACCATCTCTGCCACCTTGACGTGATTCTCCGGCGGTTCGTCAAAAGTGGAGCTGACCACTTCACCCTTAACCGACCGCTCAATGTCGGTAACTTCCTCCGGGCGCTCATCGATCAGAAGCACAATAATCATTATCTCCGGGTGGTTCTTCGTGATACTGTTGGCGACCTCCTTGAGAAGGGTGGTCTTGCCAGCCTTGGGGGGCGAAACGATCAGGCCCCGCTGCCCTTTGCCGATGGGAGCGATGACGTTGATGATGCGCGTGGCATAGTGGTCCGAGCCGGTCTCCAGATCGATCCTTTTTTGTGGATACAAGGGGGTCAGCCCGTCAAAATGGACGCGGTTGGCGGCTACTTCCGGGTCCACCCCGTTAACCTGCTCCACCCTGAGCAGGGCCAGATAGCGCTCATTATCCTTGGGGCGGCGTACCTGCCCCCCCACATTGTCACCCGTCCGGAGATCAAAACGCCTGATTTGGGAAGACGAAACGTAGATGTCGTCATTACTCGGAGTATACTGAAATGGGCGCAGAAAACCATAACCCTCGGGGAGAATCTCCAGTACTCCCTGGGCATAAATCTGGCCGGCCTTTTCCCCCAGGGTCTTCATGATTTCAAAGACCAGTTCTTTTTTCCTCAGCTTCGAGTATCCAATAATCTCCATGTCCCGTGCGATCTTATACAGTTCCGCCAGGGTCTTTCCTTCCAGTTCACCCTGATTCAAACCCATCTTCCTTCCGTTATTACTTGCTAAACCTACTTCTGCCCAGCACCCTCCACCATCTTACCCAAAAGCAGTAAAGACCGGAGCACACACGGTAGCGGGAGGGACCCCCTTACATGGGTTCCCCCGAACAGCCCTGCCCCGCGGCCGGCCCCAGCTACCAAATATTAAGCATCTTCGGAATTGCCGCGCTCCGTTAAAACCCGCTTGATAGCATACTACGGGGGCAGCGAAACCATGGAAAGTTAACTTAATGGTGATGTGAGTATTTGGGAGAAGTTTACTGTTCCAACGCCGTCCGAACACCCCACCCGGTCTACCTTCTGGTGACCTTGGCCCAGTCCTCGTCGAACTTAGCAATGCCCTTTTCCGTCAACGGATGACCCATCATCTGCTTCAATACCGCAAAAGGCACCGTAGCTATGTGCGACCCCAGAAGGGCTGCCTGGGTTACATGCAGCGGGTGACGAATGCTGGCCGCGATAACCTCGGTGGAAAAACGGTACGTATCAAAAATCTCCAGTGTCTCTTCCAATACCCGCATGCCGTCCTGGCCCATATCATCTATCCGGCCCACAAACGGACTGACAAACGTGGCCCCGGCCAGCGCCGCCAGCAAGGCCTGATTGGCGGAGAACACCAACGTCACATTGGTCCGGACTCCCCGCCGGGTCAGCTCACTCACTGCCTCCAGCCCCTGCCCGGTAATAGGTATCTTCACGACCACGCTGGGATGGATGGCCGAAAGGGCAACCGCCTCCTCCACGATCCCGGCAGCATCCTTACGCACCGCCTCGGCGCTCACCGGTCCCTCAACAATAGCGGTGATCTCCCGTACCACCGCGAGAAAGTCGCGGCCTTCCCGCGCTATCAGCGACGGATTGGTGGTAACCCCCGAAATTACTCCCAGCCGGTGGGCCTCCTTGATCTCTTCCACGTTCGCCGTATCAAGAAAGATTTTCAAATAAGTCCGGCGCACCCGGCCCCTGCTCGGCGCAGGGGATAAATCGCGCCAATACCCCCTTCCACGCTATCACTGACAAAATGATCCTAGGTGGCGGCTATCAGCCCCGACCGGGCCGCACCGCCATCCGGAGCCCCTGCAATCACCGTTTTAACCATACACCGCAATTCAACCAGGTCGAACGGCTTGGTTATGTACCATTGGGCACCTATTTTTTTGGCCTCGCGTACCATATCCATCTCGCCGTAAGCGGTCATGATGATCACATTGAGCCCCGGCTTTATGCCTTGCAACTCCCTCAGAGTATCCAGCCCGGACAGACCCGGCATCCGGAGGTCGAGCAGAATTACCTGTGGACACAGGTACTGCACTTTCCGTAAGGCTTCCGCACCACCCGAGGCCAGCTCCACATCGAATCCATCATCAAGAAAAGCTTCGTAAAGCAGCCGCCGGACCCCCGGTTGATCATCCACTACCATAACCAAAGGCTTCTCCACCAACGAGCCTCCCAATCGACAGCTATCCCTTGCTTCTCTATTCGCCGTGGACCATTAATTTCCTCTCGGGCCAGCCCCTCCCCTTAAGACCAATTTAACCTGTGACCGGTACCATCATCAGCATAACCCCACCGGGCAAGCGCCAGGTGCTTTCCCCGCCGGCGGGCCGCTCCTGTCCCTTATCGCCTCGCGGCCACCACCCCCCCTGCCTCACTTCAACCACTTGCGGCTTACCTTTGATGCCGGCCAAAGAACCGGCCATCCGCACGGCATCCCCCATGGTGCCCAAAGAATCAACCAGCCCTGCCTCTACCCCTTGCCGTCCGGTGAATATTCGTCCATCCGCAAGTTCCCGCACCCTTGTCGCCGGGAGGTGCCTGGAGCCGGCAACCTGGTCTACAAATTGCCCGTAAACGTCACCCACCATGGCCTCGAATATCCGCCGCTCGTCACCCGTCAGGGGCCGCCCCGGCGATCCCATGTCCTTGTATTTGCCGCTCTTGACGACCTCTTCCTCGATGCCCATCCGCCGGTAGAGAGAACCCAACTGGGGAACCCGCGTGATTACGCCGATGCTGCCCGTAACGGTCGCCGGATCCGCCACGATCCGGTCCGCGGAGCAGGCTATCCAGTACGCACCCGAAGCCGAGACATCTCCCATAGACGCGACAACTTTTTTCCCGGCCGCCCGAAGCCCCTCTACCTCGCGGGCAATCTCCTGGCTGGCAGCGGCGCTCCCCCCGGGGCTGTTCAAGCGTAGAACCACCGCCTTGACCTGCCGTTTGTCCCTGATGGAGCTGAGTTCGGCCAGGCTCTCGGCCGCCCCGCTGCCTTCATTCCAAAAGGACGGTGCCCTGCCCTCGGTAATCACGCCATCAATGCGTACCACTGCCACCCGGTCGCCCCAAACCCGGCTGGCTACCAGCCCGGCCCCGCCCACCAGAACAAGGACGCCCAGCCCGCCCAGAATCCGGCCCGCCCACCTGTTCAAACCGCGACTCCCTCTTTCGTTCTTTTCCCATAGTCTTTAGAAAAAGCGGGCGGTTAATGCATGGAGCCAGGCGCGCTACACCCTCCGGTTGCAGCATGCCCCTATGAAATCGCGGAAAAGGGGGTGGGTACGATTCGGCCTCGACTTAAACTCCGGGTGAAACTGCGTCGCTACAAACCAGGGGTGGTCCGGCATCTCCAGTATCTCGACCAGGTAACCGTCCGGCAGCGTACCGCTGAACAAGAGCCCCTTCTCGGCCAGGGTAGCCCGGAACAGATTATTCAACTCGTAGCGGTGGCGGTGCCTTTCCCTGATCATCTCTTCTCCATAAGCCCGGAATGCCGCGCTACCAGGTAACAGTTTGCACGGATAACTCCCGAGGCGCATGGTACCACCCTTACGGTCCAGTTCCCGTTGGCCCGGCAAAAGGTCTATTACGGGGTAGGGTGTACTGGGGTCGAACTCGGAACTGTTAGCCCCGGCCCAACCCAGTTGGTTGCGGGCAAATTCGACCACCGCTAATTGCATGCCCAGACAAATGCCCAAAAAAGGAACTCTCTTCAGGCGGGCATAATGGATGGCTGCAATCTTGCCCTCGATCCCACGGTCCCCGAAGCCGCCCGGTACCAAAATACCGTGGGCCCCGTCAAGCCGCTCTTCAACGCCGCCGCATTCGAGATCCTCGGAGTTTATCCACCGGATGTTAACCTCGGCCCCGTGGTAAAGTCCGGCGTGCCGCAAACTTTCGGCTACGCTGAAATAGGCGTCCTGCAGGGAAACGTACTTACCCACAAGGGCAATAGTAACGTTCCCTTCCAGGTGCTTCATCCCTTCCACCATCGCCTGCCACTCGGCAAGGTCGGGCGGCCCGCATTGCAAGGCCAGCCGCTCAACAAGCAAACGGCCCAGACCCTCTTTCTCCAGCATCAGGGGCACTTCGTAAATGGAAGAAGCGTCACATGCCTGGATCACCGCCTGCGGGCGAATATCACAGAAAAGCGCCAGCTTTTCCACCATATCCCGGGACAAAGTCCGCTCGGTACGGCAGACAATTACATCCGGCTGGATGCCGATCGCTCTCAGTTCCTTGACACTGTGCTGGGTCGGCTTCGTCTTGAGTTCGTTGGCTGCCCGCAAAAAAGGGACGAGTGTTACATGAACGTAAAGCACGTTCTCCCGTCCCAGATCGCTCCTCAGCTGCCGGATGGCCTCCAGAAAAGGTTGCGATTCGATGTCGCCCACAGTTCCCCCGATCTCCGTTATGACCACGTCGGGCGAAAGCTCCGAGCCTATCTTGAGTACTCTCTCCTTGATTTCATTAGTAATATGGGGAATGACCTGGACGGTACCCCCCAGGTAGTCACCCCGCCGCTCCTTATTTATAACTGACCAGTATATGCCCCCGCTGGTGACATTACTGTTGCGGCTCAAGTTCTCATCCACGAACCGTTCATAGTGACCCAGGTCCAGGTCTGTCTCGGCCCCATCCTCGGTGACGAAAACCTCCCCATGCTGGTAGGGACTCATGGTACCGGGATCCACATTGATATAGGGATCCAGCTTCTGAATGGCTACCTTCAGCCCCCTGGCCTTCAGGAGACGTCCCATCGAAGCCGCGGTAATTCCCTTACCCAGGGAAGAGACCACCCCACCGGTGACAAAGATGTACTTGGGTCTCATGAATACCTCCCGGATTAAACTTGTTGCATTCTCCCGATCAACCTACCCTATTCTATCCGCCATCTTTTACCCCTGTCAATACGTCACCGGCTAAACTCCCTACATCCTTTCCGGAGCGCTTATCCCCATAATGCGGCAGGCGTTTTGCAGCACCACTCTGGTCGCCCCTACAAGACACAGGCGGGCGGCTGTAAGGTCAGCCTCCCCGGTTATCACCCGGTGGCTGTTGTAAAAACTGTGCAGGAGCCCCGCCAGTTCATGGGTATAACGGGCCAAACGATGCGGCGCCAAACCTTGGGCCGCCAGCACTATCTCCTCGGGAAACCAGGCGATCTGCCTGGCCAGGGCCAGTTCCGCCTCCTCCCGCAGGAGAGACAGGTCGGCATCTGCGGGAGTGGGCAAACTCCCGCCCTGCTCGGCCCACTGGCGGAAGATACTGCAGATGCGGGCGTGGGCGTATTGAATGTAATACACCGGGTTGTCGTTCGTCGCCTGACGGGCCAGGTCCAGATCGAAGTCCAGATGGCTCTCCGCGCTGCGCAGTACGAAAAAATAGCGGGCGGCGTCCTGGCCGACATCCTCCACCAGTTCCTCCAGGGTGACGAAATTACCGGTGCGCTTGGACATGCGTACGATTTCACCGTTCTGGAACAGGCGCACCAGTTGCATAATGATCACCGTCAAGGAGGAATCATCCAGATCCAGGGCCTTTAGTGCCGCATGCAGCCGGGCCACATGCCCGTGGTGGTCGGCCCCCCAGATGTCGATGATCCTGGTAAACCCCCGGGCCAGCTTGTTGACGTGATAGGCGATGTCGGCAGCAAAATAGGTGGGTAAGCCGTTTTGCCGCAGCAAAACCTCGTCCTTTTCCAGACCGGCGGCGGTGGCGCGAAACCACAAGGCACCATCCTTGTGGTAAGTAAAGCCTTTATCGGTCAGGCTGGCGATGGCGGCCGGTACCTGACCCGAATCGTGCAACTCGCTTTCGGCAAACCAGCGGTCATAGTGAACGCCGAACTCGCCCAGCGTCGTTTTAATGGCCGCCAATTTCTCGGCCAGCGCAAACGTGGTCAGGGTCTCCCGCCGCTCGGCGTCCGACGCTGCCAGCAAATCGCCGCCAAACCGGTCAACGAACCCCCGGGCCGTTTCCACCAGGTCCGAGCCAAAGTAGCCGTCCGCCGGCACCTCGGCCGGGTGGCCCAGGGCCTGGCGATAGCGGGCCTCCAGGGACAGCGCCAGGTTTTCAATCTGATGACCGGTATCGTTGATGTAAAATTCCCGCTCCACTGTGTACCCGGCAAAATCCAGCAGAGAAGCCAAGCAGTCCCCCAGGGCTGCCCCGCGCGCGTTGCCCATATGCAACAGCCCGGTAGGGTTGGCACTGACGAATTCCACCTGTATCTTTTGACCGCCGCCCAACTCGACCCGGCCGTACGCCGGTCCCAGGTCGAGGGCCTGGGGAAGGGTCTCCAGCACCCAACCCGGTCGCAGGTGGAAGTTGATAAAGCCAGGCCCGGCCACCTCCACCGCCTGAATGGGAAGGGGCCCTGCCTGGAGGCGGTCGGCCAAAAGTTGCGCAATAACGCGGGGTGATTTACGCGCCGCACCCGCTAGCAACAGAGCCAAATTGGCGGCAAAATCCCCGTGATCACGCTCCCGCGGCACCTCCACCATGAAGGGCGGGAGGTCAAGCGCAGGGAGAAGCCCCTCTCCTGCGGCCATTTCGTACGCTTCTCTCAGAGCCTTAGCCAGTTGTTCTCTGGTTCTTTCCACGATACCCCCGGTCACCAAAAAACCTCCACTTCCTTTTTACACCAACCGCACTTCCGGGCATCCTTTACAGCGCCAGGCACGTCCCCAAACCCCAGGCAGAATCCTCACCTTTCGGCGACTGCCGTCTGGCCGGCCGGACGCCCGCCGGACGCCCGCCGCACGAAGCGTCCGATCCGTTTGAGAGCCTCGCTAAGGTCCTCCATGGATGCCGCGTAGGCGCACCGTACAAAACCCTGCCCCGAGGGCCCGAAAGCGCCGCCCGGCACCACTGCGACCTTCTCTTCCCGGAGAAGTGTCTCAGCGAATTCCTCGCTGTCCAGTCCTGTCGCTGATACATCAGGAAAGGCGTAAAAGGCGCCTTTGGGCTCGAAACAATAGAGACCCATTTCATTGAACGAGCGCACCACCAGGCGGCGACGCCGGTCATACTGCTCCACCATGCGGGCCACCGCCGCCCCCCCGCTCCGGAGGGCCTCAATGGCGGCCATCTGGGCGGTAATGGGGGCGCACAGCATGGTATACTGGTGAATCTTGGTCATAGCCTCAATGAAGGCGGGGTGCCCCGCCGCGTATCCCAGGCGCCAGCCGGTCATGGCATAGGCCTTGGAAAGCCCGTTGATCAGAATGGTGCGGTCTTTGAGACCAGGCAGGGTGGCCAGCGGAATGTGGGTCACCCCGTATACCAGGTTGTCATAAATCTCGTCGCTGATGATGATCAAGTCGCGGGCCACAGCCAGTTCGGCCAGTTCCGCCAGGTTTTTTTCCTCCATAACCGCACCGGTGGGGTTGTTGGGGTAGCAGAGCAAAAGCACCTTGGAACGGGGTGAAAGCACCTTTTCCACCTGGGCGGCGGTAACCTGAAAGCCGTCCTTTACCGAGGTGGCCACATACACCGGTACGCCGCCGGAAAACAAGGTAGTCGGCCCGTAAGACACATAGCATGGTTCCGGAATGATTACCTCGTCGCCGGGCGTGAGGACCGCCCGCAAGGCCAGGTCGAGGGCTTCGCTGGAACCTACCGTTATCAGTATCTCCGTTTTGGGTTCATAGTGCAAGCCGTAGCGGTTCTCGATCTTAAATGAAATCTCGTTGCGCAACTCCAGCAGGCCCTGGTTGCAAGTGTACATGGTATAACCCTTCTCCAGGGCCCAAATGCAGGCTTCCCGGACACGCCAGGGCGTGACAAAATCCGGTTCGCCCACCCCCAGCGAAATCACGCCGGCCATTTCGTTGGCCAGGTCAAAAAAACGCCGGATACCGGAAGGCGGCATGTCCCGCACCACCGGGTTCAAGTACCCCCGCCAGTCGTCGTTTTTCACGGTGCTACCACCAGCCTGCGGTCGGCCTCACCGTCTTCCATGATGACCCCTTCATGCTTGTAGGACTTCAGGACGAAGTGGGTGGTGGTACTGAGCACGTCTTCCAGTGTAGAAAGCTTGGTGGCCACGAACAGAGACACTTCCTTCAGGCTCTCCCCCTCTACGAAGACCGCCAGGTCATAGGCGCCGGACATCAGGCGCACCCCGGTAACCTCGGGATAACGGTAAATCCTCTCGGCCACGGCATCGAAGCCCACGTCCCGCTGGGGTGCTACCCTGACCTCAATGAGGGCGGACACCTTCTCATCGCCAAACTTCTCCCAGTTGACCAGGGCCTGGTACTTTATGATGACCTTGCGCTCCTCCATCTCCCTGATCTTGTTCTCGACTTCCTCAACCTCCAACCCCAGCATACCGGCCACTTGCTCCGGGGTCAACCTCGCGTTGGACTCCAGCAGTTCCAGGATGGACCTGGCCTCCGTACCGTTCACGACATCCGTCCCCTTTCCTCGCGCAAGTCAAATCAAACAAAAAAACCCCGCCACTAAGGGACGAGGTCTGCTCCTCGCGGTACCACCCAAATTAGTCCAAAGAGCCCGCGCTCTTTTGCCCGCTCACAGCCCTCTTAACGGTGGGCGCTCCGGCGGGTCATACTCCCGGCCGAAACCGGTTTCCGCCCGCAGTTCAGGGGTGGCCCGGATGCTTCCCGCCGGCCGGCTTCCACCTCACCCGGCTCGCTTGGCGGCGTCCCCATCCCTCTTCCCCA
>DATKUX010000103.1:0-8194 GCA_035530395.1 Spirochaetia bacterium | reverse complement strand
GAAAAAAGCCAGTCAATATTTGTAACGCCGTACAATTAATGCCTCAAATAGACTTTGACGCTAAAATTAATTTCGGAGATATAATATTCTGCTATCAAGGACCAAGTGCTCAAGCGCTCGAGAACTTTCAACTCTCAAGTTCATCTATTGTACTCTTGGACAGGTAATCCAAATAATGGTTTTGGCCATATTCTTTCGATTGCGCCCAGTGGAGCCCGAACCGGTTCTTTAATTCATCATCCAAATGATAATCCACAAATTCGTCGATTATCTGTTTAGCCTTGATTTCCTTATTATATATCTTCTTGTCCGATATCTTCCATGTCCTGACATCCAAGCTGAAGGAAAACAGCTTGTTCATATCTTGATTATCTTCGTCAATCTTATAAAATCGTAATAGAACATCGGTACAGGGGCAAGTAGGGTTAGAACAATAGGCCTCATCGATCAAGATTCTCTCCCCATCGATGAGTTTTACAACCATTGGTTTAACCGTTTGGTCTTTTTCTAAAATTTTATAATATGACATCACACTTTTCACCGGAAGCCCTCCCTGGTATCATTTTACACTTCGACCGTGTTGGTGCTTAAAGCATAGATCCCCGGTTCGCACCCGCTGCCCGCCGGTGCGGTTTCCCGCACCTTTTTACGGCTGACTTATTGGCATAATGTTCGCCAGGATCCGATCTATTCCTGCCGCCCGAACCGGGGACCTGGTCCGGATCATGTCGCCCTCCCGATACCGCAGCCGTCCCGGAAACAGTAACGACCACCTGGTTCCACGGGCCGGGGAACCCTGACCAGGCAACTCCACCGGCGCCGATCCATCGAGAGGCCTGATCAGCGATGTCCACGGTTGCCCTCCCCGCCGGAACCATCCCGGGCGGCAGGTACCCCCAGGATCCGGCACCCAGGAAAACCAGACGAAAAACTTATTCACACGTTCACGGTTTTGTGATAGAGTTAATGGGGTGATACTATATGGGTAGTTCTATAGTCTCCAGGTTCGACGGGGTAATTATTAAAATGTATCCTCTTAACCATTTGCCGCCACATTTTCATGTCGAATATGGTGAATATGAAGCGGTTATAGATATCGCCAACCTGACATTACGGGCAGGATCATTGCCGCCCAAGGTATTAAGCAGGGTCTTAGAGTGGGCGAAATTGCATCAACAGAAGCTTTTGTATAACTGGAAGCTTGTCAAACAGGGTCAGTACCCTTTGCCTATTTGAGAGAGGAGGCAAATATATGGTTTCCTATACTCTTGACGAAAACCAGTTGTGGCACCGGGTTCAAAAGGCACTACCATTGAATGACCACGTAATTCTACTTGAATTCGATAAGTCTGATTACAGGATCATCGACATGAAGATATTTTTCTCCTTTCCTGTTTTCCAGACCATCGCGACAAACCGTGAGCTGTTTAAACAGGTTTTCGTAAGTGGCAGGACTATCGAGTGGCCTGATGGAGCAACATTGGATCCGGATGTCCTGTACCATGAGAGTATCCCATTAGTGCAATGTATCAAGCCGGAGTTAATTGGCGCGTAGTTTTTCCGGTTCCGCGGGCCGGGGAAGCCTTACCGGATAGCTCCGCCAGCAGTGGCGAACAGCATGACCGTACTACGAAAGGAGAAAAATCAAATGCCCGACCTGCACCCGTACATTTTCTCTGATGACGCCAGGAAGCAGGCCGAATTCTATGTTAAGGCCCTAAACGGCGAAATCCTTGTGCTTAGAACTTTCGCTGAAATGCCCCAGGCCAGTGAAGAAATCAAGGACAAGGTCATGCACCTGCGCTTGAAAGCGGCTGGACAGATCCTCTACATGTGCGATTCGGTGAACGAGCCGGTGCAACGGGGCAACGGCCTGCATCTGATCCTGGAATTCCAAACCGAGGAAGAAGCGAGGAAGGCTTTTGAGGGGCTTGCCCAAGGCGGACAGGTGACTTTGCCTTTGGAGAAGCAGTTCTGGGGCAGCATGCACGGCATGCTTGTGGACCCCTTCGGCGTCCGTTGGCAAATCGCTACGGAAATGTAGACATTCCACAAAAGAGAAACCATGGCTCGGCCTAAAAAGAGTCGGCAACGACTCCTTTGCGCTTCTCAAGATCCTTTCTGGTTGGCTAACCGACCTCATGACCAACGGGGGAAAACATATGCTTGTTTTCTGGCTTCACGCCCTGGTAGCCGTCTTTGCCGTCATGAACCCACTGGGCAACGTCCCTATCTTCTTGGCCCTGACCGCCAACCAGCTCCCGGCTGACCGGGTGGCCCTGGCCCGCCGGTCGGCTATTTTTGCCTTTTTGATCATCCTGTTTTTTGCCCTGCTGGGACAGGGCATCCTGCAACTTTTCGGTATCACCCTCGACGCCTTCCGGGTCGGCGGCGGCATCCTTCTTTTCCTCATCGCTTTCAATCTTCTGCAGGGCCGTTCTTCGCAGGTCCATAGCCCGAGCCCCGCCGAAAACACCGAGAGTCTGGCCAAGGACGACATCGCCGTTGTGCCGCTGGCCACCCCCATCCTGGCCGGTCCCGGCACCATCGCCACGGTGATGGCCATGGACGGCGCAGGCAACGGGGTTTCCTGGATCAGCGCGCTGCTGATCATAGCCGCCGCGGCCGTGGTCGTCCTGGCGACCTTCCTCCTCTTCTACAACGCGGACCGGGTTCGGGCCCGCATCAGCCAAACCGCCATCAACCTGCTCGCGCGGATGATGGGTCTTATCCTGACCACGGTAGCCGTCCAGATGATAGCGATGGGAATCAAAGGCCTGTTCCCGGGTTTGGGGTGAAACGCTTGCGGCCTAACCGGCCAGAACCGGCGGTGAGAGCAGGGTAAAAGACACTTCCTCGCCCACCCGGCATTCCTCGCCGTGAGCAACCGTCGCTTCCAGGGCCGGCCCCTGGCTCATCCGCAGACCCAGTCGCCAGCGGCCCTCGTAGGGAAAACAGCTTTCCACCTGGGCCCGGCCGACCGGCCCGAGGGCGGGGAAGGAACCGGGCAGAACGCGGTCCGGATGTAAGGCCACCAGCCCTTCACCCATGCCGAAGACCGCCGCCGGCAGGAAGGCTCTGTAGCCGGCCAGGAGAGCCACCTTGACCGAGCCCGGTGCGGTCATCAGGTCAGCCGGCGCGGCCTCCTGCAAAATCTCTCCTTCATCCAGCACCCCGATCGTGTGGGCCAGTCGCTGGGCCTCCGTGAGCTGGTGGGTGACCAGGAGTATCGTCAGCCGGTACTCGTCCTGTAGCCGCAGGAGCAACTCCTGCATTTCCTGCCGGGCCGGCTGGTCCAAAGCCGAAAACGGTTCATCTAAAAGCAGGGCCCGGGGCCGGGCGGCCAGGGCCCGGGCCAGCGCCACCCTCTGCTTTTGCCCGCCGGAAAGGGTATTAGCGCCAGCGGACAGATAGTCCCGCAGTTCCAGGGTCCTGATCAAACCCAGGGTGTAATCGTCCATGCTGTTTCCCGGCAGGGCGAACACGATGTTTCGCGCAACATCAAGGTGGGGGAAAAGGTGGGTGCTCTGAGCCAGGTAGCCCAGCTGCCGGCGCCAGGCCGGCAGGTGAAACCGCCTGGATCCTTGACTTTCAGCCAGCAGGGTGCCGTTCAGGACGATGCGGCCCTTTTGGAGCAGTTCAAAGCCGCCCGTAACGGACAAAATGGTGGTCTTGCCCGCTCCGGAGGGGCCGAAAAGACAGTAAACCCGGCCCTCGGGCACTTCCAAGCGCACCCGGACGGTAAAGGAGCGGCGCGGGTGCTCAATTTGGATAGACAACATGGTTTTTCCTCCACAGGACGGTTAAAAGGGGCAGAGGCAGGGAAACCAGCACCAGAATCAGGGCCAGGGGCAGGGCATAGCCTAGTCCCCTTTCCTGCAGGGCTACCCAGATAGCCACTGGCAATCCGTGGGGATAGTAGGCGACCACGATGACGGCCCCGAAGGCGCCGATGGCCCGCGCCCAGGCCATGGAAAGGGCCACGGCCAGTCCCGGCGAGGCCAGGGGCAGGGTCACCCGGAAAAAGGTGCGACCCGGGGGCAGACCCAGGCTATAGGAGGTATGGACCAGGGCCCGGTCCACCCCGTCGAAGGCCGCCAGAGCGGCCAGCACGTAATAGGGGGCGGCTTCGTAGACCTCGGCCAGTACCACGGCAAAGAAGGAGTTGGAGCCCGAAATCCCAAAGATAGCCAGCAGGTGGCCGAAAAAGCTGTAAGGTCCGTAGAGATACACCAGCAAAAGACCGATCACCAGGGGCGGCATCAACAGGGGTATCACCAAAATATACTCCACATAGCGGAAAAACCCTCCCGGATCCTGGGAAAGACGCCAGGCCAGAGGGGTTCCCACACCCATCAATACCACCATGGCAACCGAGGTGGTTGCCACGGACAGGACCAGGGGAGCCGCACCCCAGCTCTGCCAGTCGGCCGCCAGTTGCGGCCATCCCGTACGGGAGATCAGCACAACCGCCGGCAAAAGAAGAAACCCGGCCGTACAGACGGCCAGGATGGCAATCAGAATATGCCCGTAAGAGGGTTCCCGGCTACTGGAGTTCGGATTTGATATCCGGTGGAATGGCATTGTTATCACCGTTTATTACTGCTTTGGGTAACAAAACGTATCCCTGATCATGGTAGAGTTTCAGTCCCGCGGGCGACAGAAGGTATTTCACGAAGGAAACCCCGGCCTGTGGATCCGGCGTGCCTCCTAGGGTGGTGATGTACAGGACCAGTGGAGTACCCTTGACCGATTTGCCGTTCTTCAAAGTCACGCTCTGGGTGGCGTAGGAGGCGGCCAAGGCCGGGTTGCCCTGGTTGATTTCGTCCGGCAGCGTGATGTATGCCAATTTGCGCTGAACAGCCTGCGGCAGGAAGGCGGAAGACGCATCAAGCTGTCCTGCCTCCAGGCGGGATATGAGAGCTGTTTCGGCAAAAATCTGGTTTGGATTGTCCACGGACCCGATAATCTTGTCCACCGTCCCCGCCGGCAGGTTATATTTCTGGGCTGCCAGCTTCAGCATGATGATGAAGGCCTGACCCTGAGGGTCGGTTTCGGGATTGGTGCGGCCCAGGTGAAAACCCGGTTGGGCCATCAGGGAAAACAGGTCGGTCATTGGTTTTTGGCCGTCCGCAATAGCCTTCAACCGGGAAGCGAAAGGACTCTGGGGTGAATAGGCCAGCACCAGCGGCGTGGCCGCAAAACCCACCGACCAACTGGTAAATTTAGGTTCCAGACCGGCTATGGGAGCGTTACCGACGCTTTCAAAGACGTTGGGTTGAATCTCCCCGGAACTGATCAGGTTGGCCACCCCGAAAGAACCGCCGCCCCGGCCTGTGTAGGCCAGACCGGTGACCTTGGTAAACGCCGGGCTGACGTAATTGTCATTGACCAGTTGAAGCGAGCCGGCGTAGGCGACATTGGCCGTTTGTTTGGTGGACGACTGTTGGGCGGCCGGGCCGCAGCCGGTGACCAGCAAACCGAGGACGACAGCCGCAATAAGGACTGAGGATAACTTGGATCTCGGCATTATTATACCTCCTGTTGAACAAATGAGCTATGTATTCCGGTCAGACCACCCGGAGCACCCGGGGCCCTTCGTTTTCACCTCCCCTAGCGACAAGGGAGCCCCGGCCTGCAGGACTCCCTTGTCCAGACCCGCTTGCGCATCCCCGCGGTTTTGGTGGACTGGCTGAGACCAAAAAAACATGACGGGGAAAACATAACCAGAAGCAACTAAACGTACCTACACATTACCCACAAGGCAGACCGGCCCATGACACCGGATGGAGATAACATAGCATTACCTAACGTTACTATACGTGAAATGATAAGACAAGTTAGAATGGTTGTCAAGGGGTTTCAGCTGGAAGGAGGGAAGTTTTTTTGAGCGAGGATGCTTCCCTGACGCCGGCAGGACCAGCGGCATATCTCTCCGTCGTACTCCGTCACTGCACCGTACCTTTGCCTTCCACCTCTCCGCTGCACCGGCGCCGATGCCAAGCCGGAGACGGGCGGGAAGACTACTGGTTACAACAGGGTCCTTTGCCTACTGCGCCTGCCCTTTGCGCCAGCCACAGAACTACGATGAAGCCGCCTATATTGAGTGCGTAAGAGCGGGCCAGAGACCATGACAGGTGATGGAAATAGTTCAATCTGATCATCGCAACTTCAATCAACAACAAACCCAGGGCCATCAGCATGACAAAGAGCATTTGCTTCCAATCTTTATCGGGGTAAAAGTGAGCTGAGAGGATAGAACCGGCAACAATGCTTAAAATATAGAATATCGGCAGGCCGGACAAACCCGGGTAGATCTTAGTGAAACTAAAAGCCCCTAGTCCTACGAAGGTTGAATCGATAACGTACACAACCACTAGACCAATTATTCCCGCTGGCCATAACCTTTTCCATTCCCTTACCGGCACCAGGACTAAAACAAATAGCCAGGCGACGAGAAACAGCATAACCCACGCCAAAGGTCCATCCCCCTATTGCATGGTCGGTTAATCGCTTTATAGAACAAAATCTTCAGGATTTTTGGTTATCATTTACCTAGTCTCGATTTCCATGCGCGGTGTTTTGCTGTTACCTTTTAACCTTCCGGACTTAGGGATTGGCCGGACTGCGGGGGAAGGGACGCGGCTTGGCCATGAAGATCTCTACCGTCCATCAGTTGTATGCCAATAACGGGTTCGCCTACCTGGCTCCTTTCAGTTCGCAAAAGGCCTCTCTTGTCCTGGACGTGTCCAACCTCCGCGAAGAGGAGATGGAGCCAGCGTGGCGAAAGTTTTTTGGATACGGAAAAAATAGACCACAGGGAGAGTCTTGCATTTTAAACTTCATCCTTCGGTTTAAGCCGGCACCGGCACCGCAAGACTCCCCAACCGGGAACCTGTTAATCAAGTGACCGCCCTGAATTTGAACCCGTACCTGATCACTCCTTCTTCTTCATAGATTCGCCTGATGACCATCTCCACCGGTGTATTGATCCGCAACTCTTCATCATACGGGGGTACCATCTGACCGATAATCCGGGGGCCCTCCGCCAATTGTACCAGGACGACCGGGTAACGGCCCTTGCAAGCGGCTTCCGCGCTGAATTCAGGGGGCGCCCCGCCACCCGAGATGAGGGTGAACGAGTAAATGCTACCCTTGCCGCTTAACGGAACCTCTTCGAACGCAGTCCCCTGCAGACAATGCTTGCAGACGCCCTTGGGTGGAAAATTCACCCCCCCGCAATTCTTGCATTTCAGGGCGACCAAACGGTATCGTTGGGGCAGCGAACGCTGGTACATAGGAATGGAGATGTGGGCTCCCATGTTCTTACCTCGCCTCATGTATTATTGCCGGCTGTTTCCCTTCAACCATCGGCCCATGACGCCCTAAAGGATGTGGCCCCTTATTTTCAGGTACTGGACGTAATCGATGTACGTCTTTCTATCCAGGCACTGCCTTATCGTTGGCCCGGACCCTTGGGGCTTACCGCCGACCACGAGACTGGCGGCCTGAGCGCCGGCACCGGCCCCGAAGCCGGCCAGGAGAATCCGCTCCCCTGCCTCTACCTGGTCCAACACTGCGCAAAGGCCCAGTAACGCCGAACAGGCACCGGTGTCACCTGTCTCTTTGTACAGGAGGCCCGTTTCCATCTGCTCGGGGGAAAACCCTAAGGAACGCCCCAAAGAAAGGGTCAGCCGCGCGCCGGGCTGGCTGAACACAACATGCCGGTATTGGCCGGGATCCGTGCCGAGGCCGGAGGTCAACTCCTTGACCGCCGGACCTATCGTACCGGCGTAGGCGTCACTCGAAAGGGTTTTGATGCCCAGGTCCCGCACGGAGGCCTCGCCGCTCCTGCGAAACCGCGTACCGAGACTTTCCCGGACCTGGCTGGTCCAACCCTCCACCCGCACGGCAACGTTCTCCTTACCCAACAAGAATGCGCAGGAGGCTGCGCCCAAGCCGTGCTCAATGTCGTCCGCGGGCTGCGCGGCGGGATTGTCGGCCACCAGGACCAGGGCCAGCCGCCGTTCTTTCTTCTCTAACAGTTCCAGCGCCATGAGCAACGCCTGTGTTCCGGCGAGGGTGGAGCCGCCCGCTTCCACGCAAACAATGTTCGGGCGCAAACCAAGGGCCGAGGCCACGGTGCCGCTCATCACCTTTTCCGAGTAGGGATAATTCGCGGAACCCAGCGCCA
>DATKUX010000102.1:0-40090 GCA_035530395.1 Spirochaetia bacterium | reverse complement strand
TGATTGACCTGAACGCTCCTTCCACTTCGGTGAGAGTCATGTAGTATCGCCAAATCTCTGTTGCGGTCATATCCTTGTGACTGGTTTCAATCACATAGCATCCGTTTATGGTGACCCTTGCCTCTTCTATCGGTTTCTTTGTGATTGTTAGACTTTGCAGCTTATTCTCCGTATCGTCCGTAGTGGCAATTATATCAAAGCGGCCAGCCGCTCCAGGATATCGTTCCTGCAAGCGCCCCACCCGAACAGCAACCTTTTCAACCCGGCGGATGTTTCCCTTGGCTACTGATTTTTGCAACTGATCAAACGCCTCGAGAAAACGTTTTTCCTGAAGTGAATTAATAGCCCGTTCCTTTCGCTCTCGCCCTTCACTGTAACACAGAACGCGGCATCCGTCTTCAAAGGGAAGTTTCTTTGCGTATACTGCTTGGGCTTCTTGAAAATCACTAGTTGCTTTCACTGATTCACCATTGTCCTTTTTGTGACAAAGATCAATCCGTTCGAAAGTCTCCCGGACCGATTCAAATTCGTTGATGTAGTCCTTTTCAACCGCGCGCCTTTCGATTACGATGTATGGATACTCTTTTGTCTTCAATAAATCAATATTAGCTTTGGTAGCGATTCCCCGATCCATTACAATGGTGGGTCGGATCACCTTAAATAGAGGTTCACTTTCTCGATAAACTTCATCCAAAATATCAGTCAAGGTTTTTGGTTCTGATTGGTTTCCATCATAGATCTGGCTAAAAACCGGAAAACCTAGTTGGTCTACCACCAAAGCAAGAGTGACCAACGGACAATCGGAGCGCTTTTCCTTGGATTTGCCTCGTGCAGCCAAGTTATTCTTTAGACAGCTACCCTCAAAATAGGTGTTAGTAAGGTCAAAAAGAAATAGGGTAGTGTTAATCGAAAACAGCGTTATCTCGCGATCACGCAAACCCTTTTCCAGTTGATCCTTGCGAAGATAGAGATCATCAGTGATCTCATAGAAAGCGTCTTTACCGACAGTCAGATCAAAGGGAACCATTTCGGCTAATGCTGTCCTTTGGCAAAACCAACGCCATGTCCCGCAATCACTGCCCGGTGCCACAAGACGTGCGATAATCACGGCTTTCGCCAACGACAGTTGTTTCAAATTAAAGCCACTGAACGTAAGGATTTCGTCGAAGCCCAAACGGTCCCAGAATGCGTTGGCTACCATTTCAGGCCCCAGCGAGCGAGAATGCCCAGTGCCAATACTTTGAACATCCACTTGGACAATCTCGCGATTTTCCTCTCGTGAAGCACGTTCCTTACGTTGCGACTCGATGAACCGATAATGATCGAATGCCTTGTCAGCAGCCTCGATAATCGTTGGGGCTCCTTCTTCGATTATGGACAACTGGCCTGATAACCGGGATTCCAAAACTTTAGCCAGCTTGCGCCATTCAGGTTTTGGAAGGGAAAGCGTACCGAGGTGCATGACAATCCTCTGCCGTGGCCCCTTCGGGGTCTTAAAAGCTTCGACCAAGCGGTGTGTAATATACCGAGCATCCGTTTTCTTGTTATACGTGACGTATTCGCGAATGAACATGGTTTAATTATACCGGGATCCCGATTGAAAATCAATAGCTTTTTGAAAGTGAGCGTAAATTTTAGGTCACTACTTTCACATTTTCAAAGGACGGTCCAGTAATATCAAGGTTTTTGGGCGCAAAAATCCCAATTATTAGGGTAATTTGGCCCGATCAGCCGAAAGTTGGGCTAAGAGTTCTTCCCTTAAGCTCCCGTAGGGAATGAAATGGCCAAGATTGGTTCCAAATCCGTGGTCTCCAAGGAACCCGCTCAAATTATCTGCACTGGTAAAACCGCCTCCACAGTTGCCGGTGAAGATTGTAGTGACTCCCTGCGCTATGTAATTATGACAACTTCTCTCTCTGCGATCCAGTTGCTCATATGATTTGCCGCTTGCAATAATCTTTCCAATCTCAACATCTGTATGGTTATGTATGTCAATAAAGCCCGGAGCTACAAATAGATTTTCCGCGCAGACTGAGACATCAGCCTCAGGCTTTTCGTTTCCTATAAACACTATCTTATCATCTTTAATTCCGATATTGGCTTTTCGTGGTGAATTGCCATCCCCATTATAGATGGTACCGCTCTCGATAAGCATGTGCAACCTTCGACTTGTTCGAACCGTACCGTTCATGTCTTGGCTCCTTTGGGGCTGCCCTTCCAGGTGGCGACCAGGGGCTAAAGCGAAAGGACCGACGCGTCAAAGGGTCCTTGTCAGCCGATCCTGCGGACCAGGGCCACTAGTTTGCCGGCAAGGTTCATCTCTTCCGGCGGGATAGATTCGCGGTCGGGGAAGAGGCCGGCATTGGTGTTTTCGCGGTAGGCGCATATTACGCATGTGGTCTCACCATCACTCGCCACAACCACATCGCCTTCCTGGGCCGAGGACTGTTCCCGGACGATGACCATGTCACCGGGCAGAAACCCAACCCCGATCGGGGATTCCTCTTCGACGTCAAGGATAAAAAAACTTCCCTCTCCCAGAAAGTGCTTGGGCAGGACAAAGGTTCCGCGGCGGTTTTCATCGGCCCACGGGGGCTTCGCCGCATCCAGACGGCCGAAGACGGGCAGTTCCACCGTTGCGGGAGTGGTAAAGGGGTCGGGCGGATTGATGACTTCCATGGCCCGCGGCTTTGATTCATCCCGGCGCAGGTAGCCCTTGTCCTGCAGGCGCTTGAGGTAACCATGCACCGTGGAACTGGAGAGAAGGCCGACTTCCTGGCCGATTTCCCGGACCGAGGGTGGATACCCCCTGGACCGGATACTTGTCATAATGGCCGTGAGAACAGCTTTCTCCCGGATATTGAGGGCGACCCCCATAAAATGCACCAGCCTTTGCAGGATATTATTTTTCATTATAGCACAACTGGTTTTGACTTTAAAACGGCTTTTCCAAATTTTTTCTATAGCATATGGATTAAGGCAACATCGAGTTAATGAGCTGTTGTTCGATTAATATCGACAAATTGTTACAATGTTGCAAGGGTGGACTTTTAATGTAGGCAAGGGGCCAGTGGCGGGAGGCGACAGAGACGGGCTTTCTAGAGGATAATCCTTTCCCGGCGGGAAAATCCTTTCTTGTTGTCCAGGTACCAAATCTCACGCGGCTGAACCCGGTAAACAAGGGAACGAGCCAGGATACCCATATACCGGGGATCGGAATTGAAAACACTTACGGAAGGAAATTTGGTGAAAAAGGCAGGTACTACTTTGGCCTTCTCCCACGTCGATAAAGGCATGGCCTCGCCCAGGATTTGAATGCCTGCGATTAAGTGCCAGTCGTTGTAATCCTCGTGGATAGCCATGGCCACCTGCGGATTGGCGGTCAGGTTTCGTCCGTGGCGGGTGTGGGTTTCGGTCAGGAAAAACAGGGTAAACCCGTCATTGACGTAAAAAACGGCTGTTGCCCACGGCCCATCCGGCCCGGTGGTTGCCAGGGTCACTACGTGATGGGACTCCATGTAGGATAGGGTTTCTTTTTTCAGCTCCATTGACATGGGAAGAAACTCCTTCCCGGCGGGACATTTCCCCCGGACAGCTGACGGGGAGTATCGGCCCGCATACTGATTCCTATTATCTCGCCATACTATCACAAAGCGTATGGTCGGTCCATGTCGAAACGTTTTAAGGGCTGTCCGTTGTTGATGCCAGGCTAAAGGGGCGGCCAAGTTGCATCGTGACCGGGTCTCCCTCGATAGGGGAAGTGCGGCGGTCTGGCAGATAACTTGGATCACAAGTTGCCTGCACTATCCAGTGAGGGGCGGGAATAGTACGCCATAATGGTATAGCCGCCGGTTTTCCGGCGGCACCCACACCCGGGCTGTGCCCGTACAAAAACACGGCATGCCGAAAAGGATGAGGATGGTCTTCGGTTGCGCCGTTCCAGAGGTCGACTCTTCGTGATATTTATACCAGATAACAAAATAGTAAAAAAGATGGTCTGTCTGCGGCGGCCGGTGTATAATTGAAACTGAATATCTTGGAGATCAGCAGGGGGTATACTTTGAGCAGGACAATCGACGCACAGCAGATTACCGCCACGGTGGCCCGGTTGTGCCAGGAAGCCAACTTCCATCTGCCGCAGGATGTTTGTCGCTCTTTTGAAGAGGCCATGGCGGGGGAGACATCCGCCACGGGAAGGGACGTTTTCGCACAGCTCATGGAAAACGCCCGCATCGCCGGTTCGGAAGAGGTGCCGATTTGCCAGGATACCGGCTTTGCGGTCGTGTTTCTGGAACTGGGGCAGGATGTGCACCTAACCGGGGGCGATCTCTACGAGGCCGTCAATCAGGGGGTCCGGCAAGGATACAAGGAAGGGTTTTTGCGCAAGTCCATCGTGGGCCACCCGTTGGAACGGGTCAATACGGGTGACAACACCCCGGCGGTCATTCACACCAGCATCGTTCCCGGTGACGGCTTGAAGATCACGGTGGCCCCCAAGGGCGGCGGCAGTGAAAACATGAGTGCCATTCGCATGCTCAAGCCTGCCGAAGGTGTGGCCGGGGTTAAGAAGTTTGTCGTGGAAACCGTGGCCAACGCCGGGCCGAACCCCTGTCCGCCGATCGTGGTGGGAGTGGGCATCGGGGGCACCTTTGAGAAGGCAGCGTATCTGGCCAAACAGGCCCTTCTGCGCGACCTGGGGAAGCCTTCGCCTGATGAGGCGGCGGCCGGGTTGGAAAAAGAGTTACTGCAGGAAATCAACTGCCTCGGCATCGGGCCGGCCGGCCTGGGGGGCAATAAGACCGCCCTGGCCGTGCACGTGGAGGTTTATGCCGCCCATATCGCCAGTCTGCCGGTGGCGGTAAACATCAACTGCCATGCCGCCCGGCACGTCTCAGCGGCATTGTAGGCGGTTTTTTTGCGCGGCCGGGTAAGGTTGATAAGGAGCGGATCTACATGGAAGAAAGAAGGCTGACGACGCTTTTCGACGACGCGCTGGTGGAGAGCCTGACCAGCGGTGAGCGGGTGTTGCTGACGGGTACGATTTACACCGGGCGGGATGCGGCCCACAAGCGGCTGGCCGACCTTATCGCCAAGGGTCAACCGTTGCCGTTCGAATTGAAGGGCCAGGTGATTTACTACGTCGGGCCCACCCCGGCCAAGCCGGGGCGCGTCATCGGGTCCGCGGGACCGACTACCAGCGGCCGGATGGATGCCTATGCCCCGGCCCTTTTCGCCCTAGGCCTGAAGGGTACCATCGGCAAGGGCCTGCGCAGCAAAGAAGTTGTAGAGGCCATGCAGCAGCACAAAGCCGTCTATTTCGGCGCCGTTGGCGGGGCGGCCGCCCTGATCTCACGCTGCATCAAGAAAGCGCGCGTGATCGCCTACCCCGAACTGGGGCCCGAGGCCATATTCGAGCTCTACGTGGAGGATTTCCCCCTGACGGTTATCAACGATTGCCGGGGTGGTGACCAATACGCCGCCGGACGCCGGGCCTATGCCTGCAACTCTTGATAGTTCGGGCGGGGGTGGCCCCTTACGCGAGGAAACCATTTTCTTTTCGGGCTATGCCAAACTGCCCGCCGGCATCACGGCCAGTGCCATGTTCAACGTGGTGGCGGTGGGGTTGGAAGTTGAGGCCCCTACCGGCAGGATAGTCGCCGCGGAGTGCACGCTGGCCACGGGGGTCGGGAAAAGCTTCTTTTCCCGGCTGGTGGTGGGGTGGAACATCGATACGGGGCTGCCGGGCCTGATAGAGGAGATTGAGCGGCGCTACCAGGGCAGCGCCCAGAAGGCCATCATTACGGCCCTGAAGATCATTCACGAAAAGTTTCGTGCTTACCGGTTCCGGGACCAGGCGCCTGAAAAGACGGAGATCTGAAAAGTCTGGAGGGGGTAGAGATATGGGAGAGACAGCCTTGCGATTACCGGTGGAAGCGGGAGACTTCCTGGCGGAAGTCAGCCGGCTTTCCGGGCAGAAGGTGGGACTTTGTTTTCAGTGTCAGAAATGCTCCAGTGGGTGTCCGGTTGCCCAGTATGCCGACCTGCATCCGAGCCAGTTGCTGCGGACCGTGCAGTTTGGCCTCAAAGACCAGGCGCTGGACAGTTCCTTCATCTGGCTTTGCTCCGGTTGCGAGACCTGCGGCGCCCGCTGTCCCAACGGTATCCGTACCGCCGCGGTGGTAGACACGCTCAAGGAAATGGCCGGCAGCAATGGTAAGGTAGCCGCGGAGCGCAACACTCAGCTCTTTCACCGCGCTTTCCTGGATTCCGTTCGGCGTTACGGACGGGTGCACGAACTCGGCATGCTCACCAAGTATAAGTTGCAGTCCGGGAATCTTTTCCAGGACCTGGATATCGGCCGGCACATGTTCCTCAAAGGCAAGCTTAAGCTCATGCCTCATCGGATCAAGGGTGCCGGCGCGGTACGCGACATTTTCCGCCGCGTCCAGGAGAAAAAACACTCGAGTGGGGGGACCAATAGATGAAAGTGGCCTACTATCCCGGCTGTTCCCTGGAGTCATCGGCCGTCGAGTACGATCTTTCCAGCCGCGCGGTGTGCCAGGCCGTGGGCCTGGACCTGGTGGAACTGCCCGATTGGAGCTGCTGCGGAGCCTCTTCCGCGCACGGCACCAGCCATCTGCTGTCCCTGGCCCTGCCGGCCCGCAACCTCAAACTGGCCCAGGAGGCCGGGCTGGACATCGTCGCTCCCTGTTCGGCCTGTTACAACCGGCTGAAATTCGCCGACTACACGCTACGCCACGACCGGGAGGAAAGGGAGAAGATCGAGGAGGCAGCCGGTTTTTCCTTCACCGGGGAGTCGGCGGTACTTTCCCTTCTCGAGGCTGTGGTGACCAAAGCCGGCCTGCCCAAGGTCAAGGCGGCGGTGACCAAACCGCTGGCCGGACTCAAGCTGGTCAGCTATTACGGTTGCCTTTTGGTCCGTCCCCTGGAGGTCTGCAGCTTTGACGATCCGGAAAACCCGGTATCCATGGATAAACTGATGGCCACCCTGGGGGCCGACGTCCTCGACTGGTCCTACAAAACGGACTGTTGCGGAGCAGCCCTGACCATGTCCCGGGCCGGCACCGTAACCGACCTGGTGGGCAACCTTCTGGAGCGGGCCGCCGAGACCGGGGCCGAGGCCGTGGTCACCTCCTGCCCCGTTTGCCAGGCCAACCTGGAGACGCGGCGCCGGGAAAGTGGCGGACCACCAGTCTTTTTCTTTACCGAGTTGATGGGTCTGGCGTTCCAGCTGCCGGGCAGCCAGGATTGGTTGAGAAAACACCTCGTGGATCCTTTGCCCCTTTTGCACAAGCTGGCCCTGGCCGGCTAAAGCGGGGGTAAATCCACTTGCCATAACCACCGGTAAGGGGGGATGCCCGGCACACATGATGTCAGGTAGATCTAAATGATTTTTGTGGTGGGGAGAGGAAGAGCTTGAAGCTTTTCGAGTACATGGGTAAGGACCTGTTCCGTGCATACGGAATCAAGGTGCCCGAGGGACAGGTAGCCGGAAATCCTCAAGAGGCCGTTACCGCCTGGCAGGCCGTTGGTCGCCCGGTGGTGATCAAACCGCAGGTTCTGACCGGCAAGCGGGGCAAAGCCGGAGGGATCCGCTTCGCCGGATCGTCCTTAGAGGTGGCCGACGCGGCAACAGCCATCCTGGCTATGGAGTTCGGCGGGCAGAAAGTGGATAAACTACTGGTAGAGGAAAAAATCACCATTGTCAAGGAATATTACTTGGCCCTGACGGTGGACGGAGCGGCAAAAAGAGCTGTTCTGATCGCTTCGGCCAGCGGCGGCATGGATATCGAGGAAGTTGCCGAGGAAGACATTGTAACTCGGCACATCGATCCGGCGGTAGGCGTGATGCCTTACCTGGGCCGGGAGGTGGCGGGGCGCCTGGGACTTACCGGCGAGCCGCTCAAACAATTCGCCGGTCTGGTGGTGAAGTTATACCGGGCCTACCAGGCCAAGGATGCCGAGCTCTGCGAAATAAACCCGCTGGTTTGGACCGGAGAGGAGTTCATCGCCGCTGATGCCAAGGTGACGATCGACGATGACGCGCTTTTCCGGCAGCCGGATATACCGAGGGTGGAAGAGAAGACGGCGGTCGAAAAGACGGCCGCCGATTTGGGACTCGCCTTCGTCCAGTTGGACGGCAATATTGCCGTCATGGCGAACGGGGCGGGCATTACCATGGCTACTTTGGATACCCTGTCCCACCTGGGAGGCGCGCCGGCCAACTTTCTGGATGCCGGCGGCGGCACGGGCACCGAGGGTACCGCTAAGGCTCTGGACCTGTTGCTCAGCATCAAACCAAGGGTCATCTTCATCAACATTTTCGGCGGCATAACCCGCTGTGACGATGTGGCCCGGGCGGTCGTGCAGTTTACGAGCACCAGGGAGGTAAACGTGCCCCTGGTTATCCGGATGGTCGGCACCAACGAGGAAGAGGGCCTCCGGATTTTACAGGAGGCCGGCATTTCAGCCCACCGGGTGATGGCGGAGGCCGCCGCCGAAGCCGTGGCCCTGGCCCGCTAGTCCCACGAAAAGGAGCGTTTTTAGTGGCCATAATAATAGATGAAAACACCAGGGTGATCGTCCAGAACATCACCGGGCGCCAGGGGGCCTTTCACACCCGCCAGATGCTGGCCTTCGGCACCAAGGTGGTGGGGGGTACAGCGCCAGGCAAAGGCGGGCAGACGGTGGACGACGTACCGGTCTACGATACCGTGGACCAGGCGGTGCGGGCCACAGGAGCCGACGCGTCCGTCATCTTCATCCCGGCGGCCGGAGCCAAGGACGGAGCCTTCGAGGCGATGGACGCCGGGATCAAGATCCTGGTGATCATTACCGAACATATCCCGGTAAGCGACGAAATCGACCTGGTCGCCTACGCCCGGCAAAAAGGGGTTACGGTGATCGGGCCTAATACCTTCGGCATCGTCAGTTCCGGTAAGTGCAAGATCGGCATTCCCTCCAACCACTTCTTCGTTCCCGGGCCGGTCGGGGTGGTGGCCCGCAGCGGAACCCTCACCTACGAGATAGCGGGTAACCTTATGACCAGCGGTCTGGGTCAGAGCACCGTCGTAGGCCTGGGCGGGGACCGTGCCGTGGGGCTTTCCTTCGTCGAGGTCCTGGCCATGTTCGAGGCCGACCCGGCCACCAAGGCCGTGGTGCTGATCGGCGAAATCGGCGGCAACGCCGAGGAGGAGGCGGCCCGGTATATCGCCGCCGGCATGTCCAAACCGGTAGTCGGCTACATAGCCGGTAAGAGCGCACCGCCGGGCAAACGGATGGGACACGCCGGGGCTATCATCGAAAGGGGCAAGGGGACCTTTGCGGGCAAGGTGGAGGCCCTGCAAAAGGCCGGTGTCCAGGTGGCTTCGTTGCCCAACGAAGTGCCCGGGCTCGTCAGGAACGTGTTGTAGGATACGTCTAAGCAAAAGGTGGTATTTACCTTGAGTTCTGATGCGGAGATCCTTGAGCGGTACGAGGCCTGGCGGGCCAGGTTGCAAAGCAGCCTACAAAAGCGCCCTGAGCGCAGAAAGCAGTTTAATACCGACTCCGGCATCGATGTGGACACCGTCTATACCCCGCTGGCGCAGGAGGGGCAAGACTATCTGGCGGACCTCGCCCTGCCGGGCGAATTCCCCTTCACCCGGGGGGTCCAGCCCAACATGTACCGGGGGCGCCTCTGGACCATGCGCCAGTACGCGGGCTTCGGTTCGGCGGCCGAAACCAACAAGCGCTTCAAATACCTGTTGGGGCAGGGGCAGACCGGTTTGTCGGTAGCCTTCGACCTGCCCACCCAGATCGGCTACGATTCCGACCATCCCCTGGCGGCCGGCGAGGTAGGCAAGGTGGGCGTGGCCATCGATTCCCTGGCGGACATGGAAACCTTGTTCGACGGTATTCCGCTGGACCAGGTCAGCACCTCCATGACCATCAACTCCCCGGCGGCGGTTCTCCTGGCCATGTATATCGCGGTGGGCGAAAAGCAGGGTGTGGGGCCCGCCAAGTTGAACGGCACCATTCAAAACGACATTCTCAAGGAATACGTGGCCCGGGGTACCTATATATTTCCTCCCACCCCCAGCATGCGGCTGATTACAGATATCTTCTCGTTCTGCAGCCAGGAGCTGCCCAACTGGAACACTATCTCCATCAGCGGCTACCATATCCGGGAGGCCGGTTCCACGGCGGCCCAGGAGATCGCCTTCACCCTGGCCAACGGCATCGCCTACGTGGAGGCGGCTCGAGCGTGCGGGCTGCCCGTGGACAAATTCGCCCCGCGGCTTTCGTTCTTCTTCAACGCCCATGTAAACTTCTTTGAAGAAGTGGCCAAGTTCCGGGCCGCCCGGCGCCTCTGGGCCCGGATTATGCAAGAACGCTTCGGTGCCAAGGATCCCCGTTCCCTGATGCTGCGTTTCCACACCCAGACGGCCGGGTGCACCCTCACAGCCCAGCAGCCGGACACCAACATCATGCGCGTGGCCTTCCAGGCCCTCTCGGCGGTCATGGGCGGCACGCAGTCGCTGCACACCAACTCCCGCGATGAAGCGCTGGCGCTACCCAGCGAACAGTCGGTGCTGATCGCCCTGCGTACCCAGCAGGTCATCGCCTACGAGACCGGCGCGGCCGACACAGTGGACCCGCTGGGCGGCTCCTACTACGTGGAGAGCCTGACCGACCAGCTCGAGGAAAAGGCGCGCGGCTACATCGAAAAGATCGACGCGCTGGGCGGGTCCACCGGCGCTATCGAATACATGCAGAAGGAGATCCATCAGGCCGCCTACCGCTACCAGAAGGATATCGAATCAGAGGATAAGATAGTAGTGGGCTTGAACAAGTTCACCATGCCGGCCGTTCCCGTGACAGGACTCTTGCGGGTGGATCCGGCCGTGCAGGAGAGAGAGAACGCCAAGCTGGCGGTGCTTCGCGCGCGGCGGGACAACGGCGCGGTGGAAGAAGCCCTCGTGGCCCTCAAAGCGGCGGCGACCACCGGTGAAAACCTCATGCCCCACTTTATAGGTTGCGCGCGGGTTTACGCCACGTTGGGCGAGACCTGCGGCGTCCTGCGCGAGATTTTCGGGGAATACCGTCAGCAGGTAATGTTTTAGGAGTGGTTTGACATGCCGGAAAAAATCCGGGTTTTAATCGCCAAACCGGGCCTGGACGGCCACGACCGCGGCGCCAAGGTCATTGCCCAGGCCCTCCGGGATGCCGGAATGGAAGTGGTCTACACGGGCCTAAGGCAGACGCCCGCCCAGATCGTTAACGCCGCCGTTCAGGAAGATGTTCAGGTAATAGGACTTTCCAGCCTTTCCGGAGCCCATCTGACCCTGTTCAAGGCGGTACTGGACCTTCTCAAGGAAAAGGGAGCGCTGGACATCAAGGTGGTGGGCGGCGGCGTCATTCCGGAGGAGGATGTCGTGGAATTGAAAGCGGCCGGGGTGGCCGAAGTCTTCACCCCCGGGACGTCTACGACGCAGGTGGTGGATTTTGTCCGCGGCCTGGCCGGATGAAAGGAGTGCCGGGAATGAAGAAGATAGACCATATCGGTATCGCGGTAAAGAGCATCGACCAGGCCTTGGCCGTCTACGAGGGTGTTTTGGGACTGAAGTCCACCGGCGTAGAAGAGGTGGCCGACCAGAAAGTCCGGGTGGCCTTTCTGCCGGTCGGGGAAAGTGAAGTGGAGCTTTTAGAGTCCACCTCCCCGGACGGCGCCATCGCCCGCTTTATCGAGAAGAACGGCGAGGGCGTCCAGCACGTGGCTTTCCGGGTGGACGACCTGGAGGGGGTGCTGGCAGGGTTGAAGGAACGCGGGGTTCGCCTGATCGATGAAACGCCGCGCTACGGCGCAGGTGGTGCCCGCATAGCCTTTTTGCATCCCAAGGCCACCGGAGGCGTATTAATAGAGCTGTGTGAGCGCGAGTAGCAAGGAGGCATTTTTTCGTGGATATGCGTGAAAAGCTGGAACAACTGGCTGCCTACCGGACCAAGCTGGCCGTCGGCGGCGGGGCGGGGAGGGTGCAAAAGCAGCACGAGGCCGGCAAGAAGACCGCCCGGGAGAGAATCGAATTCTTCTTTGATCCCGGCAGCTTCGTGGAGGTGGATGTCTTCGCCGGCGAGGAGGACCTGGAAAAGCTCAGCAGTCCGGGCGAAGGCGTGGTGACCGGCTACGGCAACGTGGACGGCCGCAAGGTATTCGTCTTTGCCCAGGACTTCACCGTGACCGGCGGCTCTCTGGGCCGGATTCACGCGGCCAAGATCTGCAAGGTCCTGGACATGGCCGTCAAGGTGGGCGCGCCGGTGATCGGCCTGAACGATTCGGGCGGGGCCCGGATCCAGGAGGGCGTCGACGCGCTGAACGGCTACGGCCAGATCTTCTTCCGCAACACCATAGCCTCCGGCGTGGTTCCCCAGATCTCCGTAATCCTGGGACCGTGTGCCGGCGGGGCTGTTTATTCACCCGCGCTGACCGACTTCATCTTCATGACTTCCGGCTCGGGCCAGATGTTCATCACCGGCCCCCAGGTGATCAAGGCCACCACCGGTGAAGATGTATCCATGGAAGCCCTCGGCGGCGCGTCCACCCACAACCAGGTCAGCGGCGTGGCCCACTTCCTGGCCGGCAGCGAAGAAGACTGCTTGGGGCAGGTGCGCCAGTTGCTCAGCTATCTGCCCTCGAACAATCTCGAGGAGCCGCCGGCGTTTGAACCGGTGGAGCCGGCCGGCCAGAGGGACGCGATTCTGGATGTGGTGCCGGTGGATGCCAATAAGGGCTATGATGTGCGGCAGGTCATCAGCTACGTAGTCGACGGGGGCGACCTCTTCGAGGTACAGGCTCACTACGCCCGGAACGCCGTGGTCGGGTTCGCCCGCATCCAGGGGCAGTCCGTGGGCATCGTGGCCAACCAGCCCAACTACCTGGCAGGGTGCCTGGATATCGACGCTTCGGACAAGATCAGCCGCTTCGTCCGCTTTTGCGATTGCTTCAATCTGCCGATAGTTACCTTTATGGACGTACCGGGCTTTTTGCCGGGCACGGGACAGGAATACGGGGGGATCATCCGGCACGGGGCCAAGATGCTCTACGCCTATTCCGAGGCCACGGTACCGAAGATAACGGTCATCCTCCGCAAGGCTTACGGTGGCGCCTATCTGGCCATGTGCTCCAGTTCGCTGGGCGCCGACGGTGTATATGCCTGGCCTACGGCCGAAATCGCCGTGATGGGGCCGGAGGGTGCCGTGAATATCATCTACCGCCGGGAGATAGCCGAAGCGGAAAATCCGCCGGCCATGCGGACCAAACTTACCGGGGAGTACCGCGACCGTTTTGCCAACCCCTATGTGGCGGCGGCCCGGGGCTACGTATTGGACGTTATCGACCCGCGCGAGACCAGGAACGTGGTAGCGGGAGCCCTGTCGAACTTCGCGGCCAAGCGGGAATCCCGGCCGCGCAAGAAACACGGCAACATCCCCCTTTAACCACCTGTTGGCGCTTCGGCGAGAGAGGGAGGGAGGGAGTCTGGTTGGATCGGTTTCTGGTGCCCACCGGGGAAATGACCGGTGAAAATCTCACGGGGGATTTCGGGAGCGGCCGGGTGGATAGTGCAACGGTGGCCGTGGTGGCCGCCTGCCTTGCCACCATTGACGAATCCCGGCCGGCCGGGATTCCGGCCGGGTCCAAGGGTATGCCGCTGTGGAAGCGGGCTGCCATCGCGGAACTTATGAACGCGGGCGTCGAGATTAAGGATTTCATCTGAAACACGGCCGGGAAGGTCAGTGGCTGGAGGTAACAGCATGAAAAAATTCAGGGTTACGGTTAACGGACAGAGCTTTGAGGTGCAAGTCGAAGAGGTCAGACAGGGCGGGCAACCGGTAAGACCCGCGGCGGCGCCGTCGGTGTTTGTAGCGCCGACTCCGGCGCCCACCCCGGTTGTGGCAGCCCCGGCTGCCCCACCCCCCTCTGGTGGGTACCAGGCCAAACCGGTGGCCCCTGCAGGGGCCGGCGCGGTGACAGCCCCCATGCCGGGGGTCATCAACTCCCTGAAGGTCAAAGAGGGGGACGATGTTAAGGCGGGGGATGTGCTGCTCATTCTGGAGGCCATGAAGATGGAGAACGAAATACCGGCGCCGGCCGCCGGGAAGGTGAAGCAGGTCAAGGTGTCGGCCGGGCAGAGTGTCAACTCCGGGGATACCCTGGTAGTGATCGGCTAGGATATAAATGGGAAGGAGATCACGCTGATGCCGCGTAAAAAGATAACCGTCGTCGGGGCGGGTAATGTCGGGGCTACCTGTGCCCACTGGGCCGTGGCCAAGGAACTGGGTGACGTTGTCCTGATCGACGTTGTGGAAGGAGTCCCGCAGGGTAAGGCGCTCGACCTCATGGAGGCCGCGCCGGTAGAAGGGTTCGACTGCGTGATTACCGGGACCAACGATTATAAGGACACGGCAGGTTCGGATGTGGCCGTCATTACGGCCGGCATAGCCAGGAAGCCGGGCATGTCCCGCGACGACCTGCTGGCCATCAACAACAAGATAGTCGGCGAAGTGGCGGCTAAAATCGCCGAGTTCTCGCCGGAGGCCATTTTGATCGTGGTCAGTAATCCGTTGGATGTGATGGCTTATACCGCCTGGAAGAAATCAGGCTTCCCGGCCAACCGCGTCATGGGCATGTCCGGGGTGTTGGACGCCGGGCGCTTCCGGACCTTTGTGGCCCGGGAACTCGGGGTTTCCTTCGAGGACGTCAGTTCCTTCGTGATGGGCGGCCACGGCGACGACATGGTGCCCCTGGTACGGTACACCTACGCCGGAGGAATCCCCATCAGCCAGCTGCTGCCGGCGGACAAAATCGAGGCCCTGGTTCAGCGGACCAGGCAGGGCGGGGCGGAAATCGTCAACTACCTGAAGACTGCCAGCGCTTTTTACGCTCCCGGCGCTTCGGTCATTCAAATGGCCGAAGCCATCCTGAAGGACAAAAAACGGATCCTGCCAGTGGCAGCTTACTTAAACGGGGAATACGGGGAAAAGGACCTCTATCTGGGTGTACCGGCCGTCATCGGGGCCGGCGGCGTGGAAAAGGTCATCGAAATCGAACTCAACGCCGGGGAGAAGGAAATGCTCGGGAAGTCCGTCGTTTCCGTGCGGAAGCTGTTATCCCAGGTAGCGGGTTCGTAAACGAGGAGAGGGGTGCTTCCCGCGTATGCAGGAGAAAACGGAAATACGCAAGGTAAAAATCACGGATACCACCATGCGCGACGGCCACCAGTCCCTTCTGGCCACCCGCATGAAGACGGCGCACATGCTGCCGATTGCCGAGAAGCTGGACAGCGTGGGGTTCCACTCCCTGGAGGTCTGGGGCGGAGCCACCTTCGACAGCTGCATGCGTTTTCTCGGTGAGGATCCCTGGGAGCGCCTGCGGGTTCTGCGCCGCCACTACAAGACACCGCTCCAGATGCTCCTACGGGGGCAAAACGTCGTGGGTTACAAGCATTACCCCGACGATATCCTGGTGGAATTCATCAAGAAGACGGTCTATAACGGGCTGGATATCTTCCGCATCTTCGATGCCTTGAACGACGTCCGCAATATGGAGAAGGCCATCGAGGTCACCAAGGCGGAAGGTGCCCACGCGCAGGGCACCGTGGTCTACACCATCAGCCCGGTGCACAACCTGGAGTTCTACGTCCAGATGGCCAAAACCCTGGCCGACCTGGGCGTTGACTCCATCTGCCTGAAGGACATGGCCGGCATTCTGGCGCCCGGTGCGGCCTATGACATTATCAAGGCGATAAAAGAGGCAGTCAAGATACCGATCCAGTTGCACTGCCACTATACCAGCGGTATGGCGGCCATGTCCTACCTGAAAGCCATCGAGGCGGGTGTGGATGTCATCGACTGCGCCATTTCCACCATGGCCCTGCAGACTTCCCAGCCGTCCATCGAGACCATGGTGGCCTCGCTCAGAGGCACTCCCTACGACACCGGTCTCGATATTCCCCTGCTCAAGGACATTGCCGAGTACTTCAGGGAAGTCCGCAAGGATTACGCCACCTTCGATATGGCCGCCCTCAACGTGGACGTGGACGTGTTGATCAACCAGATACCCGGCGGCATGATCTCCAACTTCATGTCCCAGCTCTCCCAGGCCGGCGCCCTGCACAAATTGAACGAGGTGCTGACCGAAGTGCCGCGGGTACGCGAGGACTTCGGTTACCCGCCGCTGGTGACACCCACCAGCCAGATCGTGGGTACCCAGGCGGTAATGAACGTTTTGGCCGGTGACCGCTATAAAATGGCCACCAGCGAGAGCAAGCAGTACATGCGCGGTTATTACGGCCGCCCGCCGGCGCCCGTAAGTGAAGAGGCCCGCAAGAAGATCATCGGCGACGAGAAGCCCATCACCTGCCGTCCGGCCGACTTGTTACCGCCCGGCCTCGAGGAGGCCCGGGCCATGGCCGCTCCCTACATGGAAAAGGAAGAAGACGTCCTTTCGGTAGCCATCTTCCCGCAGGTGGCGCCCCAGTTCCTGCAGGAACGCATGGCCAGGAAGATCCAGGTGGACTTGAACCTGGCCAAGGAGTCCAGCGTGTTTTACCCGGCGTAAGAAAGCACAACGAAGGGCCGCTCGCGGTTTGCCCCGTCAGAGGGGAACCGCGAGCGGCTTTTCTTTCAGCACCCTTGGCGGGCGGGAACCGCGCCCCGGGGGGGGGACTAGGTTTTGACGGTTTGGTTGGACACCATCTTGCAGCGAAGACCGTTGAAATAAATATCATTCTGCCGTTTTTACGGAAGCGGACCGGCCAGCTGGCACACCTGCGGCCGGATTGGTCAATAACGCCACTAGGTTTTTGATGTGCTCTAAATCGAAGGGTTTATTGACCAGGGCTTGGTAACTGCCCCGGGGTGGAACATCCTGTGGACCCGGGAGGGAACCGGTTATTATCAAGACAGGGATGTCCTTTAGTCTGGGGCTGACGGACATGGTTTCAACCAAGACCCGTCCACTGATATCCGGCAGTTTAAGGTCGGTGATCAATAGGTCAGGCGCCGGCGACTGTCCGAGATGCGCCAGACCGGCCTGGCCGTTTGGTGCGGTGCTCACCTCGTGTCCAACATCACCCAATGCTATTTTAAGAACGAGGGCAATGGTTTGTTCATCTTCAACAACCAAGATGCGAGCCACTACGATGCCTCCAGCGGATAATCGACTTAGGAACTGCCATGAAAACTCACATGAGGCATTATACCACATGTTCTATGAGAAATTTGTCGAGCCATGGAGTAGACAAAGTAAAAAAATCTTCCCTTTTTCTCTAGATGCAGACAGTGTTCGGCAAACAATTACATATTCCAGAGTGAACAGCAGGAATAATCGGCCTTGATGTAGAAATTAGGCGAGTCATTACTGCTGCATCCAGGGGGGGCAATATGAGCTACGAGAAGTTAGACAGCTTCAAGGAGACCGTTGACCAGATGTTCCTCTCCGTTGGGCAGACCATCGGCATCCATGTCATGCTCCTGGTGGTGGAGCATGCCCTGTGGAAAACCCGGCAAAAGTGCGAGGAGGCCGCTCTGGTCCGCTATTCGGAAGAAGGCATTTTTCTTGAGGGACTCGCTCAACTGGAACCGGAGAATGCTAAGCTTGTAATCCTTGAATTCGTAGCATCCATCGTGGCCACGCTAGAGCGCCTGATAGGCGCTCAACTCGCCCGTCAGTTGACGGAGCAACTGCTAAACGATCTACTCGACGGGGAGGAATAAGTAACGTGCAAAAAGTTTCAACCGGGATAAATGCACTGGATGCTATTCTGGGCGGGGGAATCCCCGAGGGAGCGACGGTCCTGGTTGTCGGCCGGCCCGGATCGGGCAAGACCATCATGGCCCAACAGATGATGTTTCATAATGCCTCACCCGAAAACAAAGTGATTTACATGACAACCCTGGCCGAACCCCAGGTAAAGGTCCTGAAATTCCAGCAGGAATTCAGTTATTTTGATCGAAGCAAATTTCAGCAGGCTGTGATTTACCACGATCTGGGCAGTGCCCTGCGCAAGGGTGGGCCAAGCCAGGCCCTGGCGGTGATCGACGAAGTGCTGAAGCAACACCAGCCCCGCCTGTTCATCCTTGATGCGATGAAAAGCCTGGCTGACATGATGCCCTCTCCTACGGACTACCGGGAGTTCCTTCTGGATCTGTCGCTACGGCTGGCCACCTGGGGATGCACGGCCCTGCTCCTCGGCGAATATTCCGAAGAGGAGATTGAAGACCGGGCGGAAAGCACCATCGTCGACGGAATCATCCTCCTGTACGGGACGGAAGAGAAAAAACACCAGAAGCGATACTTGCGGATTCTAAAGATGCGGGGGACCGGTTACGCCAGTGGTGAAACTGTTTTTCGCATCACGGAAGAGGGAATCAATATCTTTCCCCGCCTCCACCCGGTCGTAAGAAACCAAGAATATATACAATTCACGGGACGGATTTCCACCGGCGTTCCCGGTCTGGACGAACTGATGGACGGTGGTATCCCCCGGGGCAACACCACACTCGTTAGCGGCTCCTCGGGCACGGGTAAAACCATGCTGGCCCTGCATTATGGTCTGGCCGGGTTGTTGGCCGGTGAAACCACCGTGTTTGTTACCTTTGAAGAAAACCCGTCGCAGTTCGTCGGGAATGCCATGGTTCTGGGGATAGACCTGCGGCCCTATATAGAGTCCGGCCACCTGCACCTGATTCACATCTCCCCCATTGAGCTGGAGGTGGACGAGCATGTCTTCCGCATTCAAAAAACGGTCCGGGATACCTATGCCGGCCGCCTGATAATTGACTCCATCTCTTCCTTCGAGGTAGGTATGGGTGACAAGGAGAAGTACACCGACTATATCTGGGCTCTGACCGACTTCTTTAAAACCCAGGGGGTAAACGTCCTGCTTACCCACGAGATGCACGAGGTGACGAGTGTATCCGTATTGACCAAGCACGGCATCAGCTTTGTCGCCGATAATCTGTTGCTCCTGTTCTACCTGGAACAGGGTGCGGAGGTGAAACGTTTTCTGCGGGTGCTGAAAATGCGCGGCAGTAATCATTCCACCTTATTACGGGAACTGCGGATCGGTAATCACGGACTGAGCCTGGGCGAAACCCCCGTTCTTTAGGACGGCGACAGAAAGAAGGATAGATGTCCTGATGGAAGGTGCCGCCAGGATGACGTGGCTGCTGACTTCGGACCGCTGGGCTGGTTTTCTGGAGAGCACGGCTGTGGGGCTCCACCTGAGCCTGACTTTCCTGTTGCCGGAGGGCGTTTCCCAAATCCATGCGCCTGCGACCTGTCCGGCCTGCCGAAGGGTTTGCGCCGACCTGACCCCGGAGGACGCGGCGAAGGCCCTGAACACGCCTTCCACCGGGCCGGCCCCGTTTTGCACGGAGGATGGCGCAGCCGGTGTGGCCATGCCGCTGCAGGACGGCCTGTTCGTGGTGGCCCGTGACTGCCCCTGTATCGCGAAGTCAGGCCGGTATCCGCCGCTGCAGGACCGCGCCGGCATCGCTCAGAAACTTCTCACCAGCTTCCAGGCTGCCTTGAGCGAAGGTAATATCGGTGGCCGGCGGGCGGTTGAGCTTTTAACCATCCACCAGATGAATCACATTATCCTTTCTCTCTTCCAGGGCGAAGATGAGGCCATGGGACGCTCCTTCGATCTCATCCTCAGCGCCTTGGTCATCCTGTTGGACGCCAAAGCCAGTTGGCTGGCCTACACCGACGGGGCCGGACCGAACCTTTTGATTAAAGGGGATCGGGAGGCCGTAGACCTCTATCTGCGCGATAAAGCCGGCCCGGCCGTGGTTGTGGAACTTAAGAGCGGTAATGTCAGCGGTCAACTGGGGGTGTGCGCGCCGGCCGACGCCACACAGGCGGATTCCTTACTGCCTTTGATGGTTCAGGAATGTCTGATTGTTTTTGAGGTCTACCACCTGTTCCAGGTAATGCGCACCCGCCTGACCCAGGTACTGGGTGCGGTGGGCAGCGCCGTATTGTTAATCGACCGGCACGGTGTCGTCACTTATGCGAACGGGGCTGCCGAGCATCTTCTGGGCCGCCAGGCCCTGGATATGATTGGACGGCCTGCGGCATACGTGCCGGGGCCATGGACCCCGTTTCTGGCAGCGAAGCCTGCGGAGCGGGTTGACGGGCGCCTGGACCCCCTCGGACAGGATCCCGGGTGCCGGTGGGTGGATTGGCAGATAGGTCCCGTGTGGGATGGGGAAACCGCTCTGGGGTGGTTGGTCCTGGCCGATGACCGGACGGATTACCACCGGTGGCAGGAGACGGCCCGGCAGGCCGACCGCCTGGCCACGACGGCCACCATGGTCGGCGCCCTGGCCCACGAAATCCGGAACCCGTTAGGAGCGGCCAGGGCGCTGCTCCAGTTGCTGGGCAGCAAGCGCGAACCGGATAAAGTGAGAGGCTTTGCCGACCTGATATCCCGGGAACTGGACCGGGTTTCCCGCCTTTTAAACGAGTTCCTGCTTCTGGGCCGGCCCGCGGACATAGCCCCCGAGCCCCTCGATTTGGCAGTCCTGCTCCAGGAATTGAGGCCGTTGCTGGAAGGGGAGGCAGCCGCCCAGGGCGCGGAGTTGCTGATGGAGACGGAAACGGTTCCCGCTGTCGCCGCCGACCCGGGACAACTGACCCAGATGGTGTTAAACCTGGTCCGTAACGGTGTTGAGGCAGCCGGACGCCTTGGCCGGGTGCAGTTGACCCTGGAAAAAACGGCGGACGGCGTGACCTTGGCGGTCCGGGATAACGGCCCCGGCCTTTCGCCGGTAGCTATCCAAAAAATGTTCCGGCCGTTTTTCACCACCAAGGTGGGCGGTACAGGCCTTGGTCTCCCGGTGGTCCAGGCCATTGTGCACAATCACGGCGGACGTATCGCGGGCACCAATGCCCCGGGCGGCGGCGCCGTATTTACCATTTACTTCCTGGCTCAAACCAAGGACAGGGAAAACTCTTGCGGGGCGAATGTGGTGATTGCGGCCTCGGATGACATGGTGCGCTATCCTGCCGAACAGGCCCTGCGGGCGGCTGGCTTCAGCGTAACAGCAACAGAGGATTTGGCCGGGGCCGTATTTCTGACGGAGCGCTGTCACCCGGTCGTAGTCGTTCTGGATATCCCGGCCTTAACCAGGCAGGACGTGGAGGATATTCAGCGGGTGGGGCCCGGGGTCCGCGTTGTGATCACCGGTGAACCCGATGGCCTGGTGGGCATGGAAAGGCTACATTACTTGCCGAAGCCTATAGATTACGCCGGGCTGATCTGCAAAGTCCAGGCCTTAAGGGGAGAAGCGCTGGATAGAAACTAGCCGTGGGATGTTCCCGGCCGGGCGATTACTACCCGGGCGATACGGCCCGTTAAGGTTCCAGGGCCTAGCGGACGGACATTAAAGGAGCAGACCGGCAGGCTGCTTTTTTCCTTTTTTCGGGTCTTCTCGTTATTACCGGGCCCTGTTCCGGATCCGTTCCATCTACAATTAGCACCCTGATGCGTGCTGCTGGCGCAAAGTTCACTATTGGTTATTGGCAGTAATTCAACATATCCACCAAGAAATCCTTAAAGTTGTTGATATCTTTATTAAACATGTCAAGTGTTTGATTTGTTGAATATGCCAAATCTTTCATTTTGTCCCATTGGTATGTTATATTAAAATTTTTGTATGATTTATGTCTAAAAGATTTAAAGTCTCGGAGTCTCTCAAGGGTTTGTATAGATATTACCGGACATCTGGTTTCGATGATATCTTTACTCATTCTATCCAGTAATTCTTGATCCAATCCTGGCCTTTGGGTAAACTACCATCTATGTGCTTGGCTATCCTCTCAAAAATACTCTCTATGGCTGAGTATAAGTGCAGCCAATCCTTCTAATTCCGAGTATGATGAATGCTTCCTATTTATAGCTAAAATTCTTTCATTAATATTCTTATCTAAATGATCGCATACATCTTGAATAAAATTGATCTCGGAAATTATTATCTTAATCTCATCTTTGTTTAGCAATCAGTTTTCCTCCTTTCGTGATTCTATCTTTAATGTAATCATGACATTCTTCGATTAGAATTAAATCAACTTTATAGGGCAAAGCTATCGATGACAGCAAACCATGTACCCTGTAAAGGAGATTTTCTGGTAGGCCTTGAACGGCCAAATCGATATCAGAATCGAGTCCAAATGTATTATTGTTAACCAGGGAGCCAAATAGATATACCTTATCCACATTATACTCATTGTACAAAAACTCTGCCAACTTATAGGAGATTTGACTTAGCTCAACAAACCTTTCCTCCTTCCTTAATTCATACTCTTTGAATCTATTTGTCCAATGTTTTCGATATTGTTCAAATTTCGTTTCCATAACGCATCATCCCGCTCATTCAATGTTAACCACCTTAAAAGGACCATTTTGAGAAGAAAAATAGATGGGAATGGTTATCATCAAGATCATATTCAAAGTTAATAGGGATCTGCGTAATTTCTTGATGAGTAACTCAATCCTATAGTTAATATTATTAGCAATGGTTTATAGGCCCTTCCATGCTACCACTATACCATAGAATAGAAAACATGGCAATACCTTGCCGCGATCATGGACGGTGTCCCGTCCTTCGACAACCCACCGGGTTGGTTTTCACGGGCGATCTTCTCCAGACCACTGAACCCTATCTCTCAACACGGTGGGTAACTCGATTGCATGCCTGGAACCATTTCGACAAGCATTGTCAAAACCCTATATCTGTGCCGCAAGAACCGCCCGTGCCTGGGCCGCTCCAGTCAGCGGAGACAGGATTCACAGATACCTGCCCGTTCCTTCGGAACCGGTCCTTCACATGCCGGCTATCGCGAAGGGGAACGTTTTCTTTTTGGTAATGTCTTGTTAACAATATGGAGATATAGAGCTGGTAAAATATATATGGTTGAGGAAGAACTGGGCAAGGCGGGGGCTGAATCGGGCGGTCCCCTTGGAATGCCCGAGGGCACTTCTTTGAACTCCGGAAAGGTGGTAATCGCTTGATGCGAAAAATTTGGCTGGTTTTGGCGGCCGCGGCTCCGTTGTTACTGGCGGGCTGTGCCGGAGGACAGACCAGCGCACCGACCGCGGCTACGATCGCCGCCCGGATGCAGGCGGCCGGCAACAAGTTGACCAGCTATACCGCTGACGTTACGGGAACCACGATGTTCGGGGGGAAATCCCGGACCGTAACGGGTCAGGAATGGGTCCAGAAACCGGATCTTTTCCGGGCGGAAATTACCGTCAACGGGGATACGGTACTTACCGTATTGGACGGCAAAACTATCTATACATACAACCAGGCAAACAACCAGGTGTGGGAGGTGCCCGTTCCGTCCCCGGAAGGAGGGCCAAGTAGCCGGACGCCCGCTCCTTCTTCCGGCAAAGGGCAAACCGGCGGCCGGACAGCTCCCGGGCGGGGTTCCGGCTTTATGGAGGCGCCCCTGCTTACCGGCATGGTGCAGAGAGCCCTGCAAGACTATAATATGACTCTGGCAGGCCGGGACACTGTCGCGGGGCAGTCGACCTACGTGCTTGACCTGAAGCCTAAATCCGGTATCAGTGGGCTCGTAGCTTCCCAGATGAAGCTGTGGGTGGATGCCCGGGTCTGGTTGCCGGTGAAGGTGACTTCGGTGATTGGAGGCAACCAGTTCTCCTGGGAGTTCGATAACCTGCAGGTCAATCCGGCCATACCGCCTGCCGAATTTCAGTTCCAGGTGCCGCCGGGTGCCAAGGTGGAAACGATTACGCCTAAGGGGCTGCAGGTTACGCTGTCGGAAGCGCAGGAACCGGTACCTGGCGGCAATGTGCCGACCGGGGTTATCACGGCCGGGATCCCCACGGCCTCCGGGCAGGTGGTCTTGACCACACGGTCCTAATCCAGTGCTGCGCTGGGAAGGGGCAGGAGCCGGTCAGCGAAAGACAAGAAAGGAGCCGGGCAGAGAACCCGGCTCCTTTCTTGTCTTTCATAGCACCAGGGACAGGGTAAACTTCCGCAGGATGGATAAAATAGCTCATGGATGCCTTCCGGCGTCACCTTTCTGCTTGCCCGCTCCACCCCGCGGGAACAAGTGGCCTTGGCTGGTAGATTATAAGAAGCGGGTGCGTCATATTTGAAAGTTGCGATTATCGGGGCCGGAGTTTCCGGTCTCGCCTGCGCCATCACCTTGGAGAAGAACGGAATTGTACCCGACGTATTCGAACAACTCGGCCAGTCGGGGGGGCGGGTGCCTTTCCACGGGGCTCTCCTTCAATTGATGCAGAGGCCGGTCCCCGATCCGGCCATCGACCTGGCGAAGCGCTATGGCATAAAAATCACGCCCCTCAACCTGATAAATAAAATCGTTATGGTCAGCCCGGGGAATGTCGCCGCGGCGAGAGGCTGGCTCGGTTATTCCTACGCGCGGGGTGCCTCCGCCCATTCCCTGGAGAGCCAGTTGTACGGCAAACTCACGGCGACGAGGGTGCGGTTTAACACCATGGTCGGCTGCGAGGAATTGGCCGGTGATTACGACCGGGTTGTGGTAGCTACCGGTAGCGGCTTTTTCGCTATGGACCGGGGTTACTGGTCCGATATCTTCCGTGCCTGGGCCAGAGGAGCAGTGGTAGAAGGCCGGTTCGACCCGACCGCCATGGTAGTATGGTTCAATAAGGCGTACGCTAATAACGGGTATGGCTATCTGGGTGCCTTTAATGCGGAAAAGGCATCGCTGATACTGATAGTGTCCGACGTCCGGGAAGAAGAGGTGGAGTTCCAGATGGCGGATGTTTTTGGATACGGAAAAAATTTCCTACCGGGAAACAGAGAGTTTTCTCCTGGGGCACAACGCCGGTATTTGCTTTCCAAGGCAGTGTGGAAACATCATTTTTGTCGGCAACGCCGGCGGACTTTTGGATTACATGCTGGGGTTCGGCATCTACTATTCTATAATTAGCGGCGTTCTCGCCGCAGAATCCATTTATGAGGGGTCGTCCTACGAAGAGAAGATAAGGTTTCTCGTAAAGAGAGTATACCAGAGCTATCTGTCCAGACTGGCCCTGAATAATTTCACCAACGATGATTATGATAAGCTATTGGGTATAATCAAGTTGCCGTATGTAAACAGGGCGATCTACGACACTAACATCGATGTACTAGAACTAATCGGCAAGAGTCTGAAGATCGCCAGGAGTAAGCCGGAATTGTACGATAAGTTTTAGCCAACCGTGGCCTGCGGTCAGCGCATGCGGTATCGGGGTCGCTCCGTACTCCCTGATGACCTGTGGTGGTACTTAGGGGCGATTATACCAAATATACTGAGCTAGTTGGCAAAGCAATCGATCGACACCCCGGGAGCAGCGGGGAGAAAGGGAGATATGGAAGGTGTTTAAGGAGTGTGCCGGCCCTTCCAGGGACGAGGGCGGCCAGATCATTGAGGGTCTCATCCCGGAAAAGTATTTTAACCGGCAGCTGGTGAAGAACCTGATCGAGGCTCCCGTGCTGAGCAAGAAGAAAATGCTGGCGGTCAACATGGTCCGGATCGATGCCGCTCTCGACCGGGGCCGGCGGGATGAGTTTGCCCGCCTGGCTGCCGAACGTCGCTTTGTGGAACGGGAGTGGCTGGATTAGCCGGGGAAATGAGCCTGGTTTACGGGGCGCGGGGCTGACAAGGATTACGTGCAGCGCGGGAAAGGATCAGGCCGGCCGGGCAAGAGGTTTGCCGGCCGGCCTTGACTGTTTCCCGGGGGGACAGGCTTATTTCCGTATCTGTTTGTCTGTTGATTCGGAAAACTCGGGGCAGGACATCGGGACATCCTGGCGAAAATACGTGGAAAGAGTAAAGACAGATCTTTCCCCGGAGAAAAGGGCGGATCGGCCGAACTGCGTTTGACGATGACACGCCTTGGACGGACACGGGTGCTCAGGAGCCGGTTCGCGGCCTGCCAGGAGCGAAAACTATAAGGGGGTCAACAGCAATGACGTTTGCCAGCCCGGCCGAGGTGTTTGCCTACGCTATTAGGTCGGAAGAGGAAAGCTTCCGTTTTTACACGGCTATGGCCGAAAAAGCGCCCTCCTACAATACCCGGCAAGTGCTGCATTCCCTGGCCGCAGACGAGGAGCAGCACCGGGGCCTGCTGGTTATGATCATGGGTAACCAGGACGGGGAGATGCCGGCCGGACTGGGTCACCTGACGGCGGCCGAGGAGGCCGGCAATCCTGGCCGGGTTGCCGAAGCCAGGGATGCCCTGGCGGCCGCCGTCGAGCGGGAGACTGCGGCCTATCAGCTTTATTCGGCCATGGCGGCCGAGTATCCGCCGGGCCATATCCGGCGGAGCCTGGAGCAGATGGCGGCCATGGAAAAGGGCCACCAGCACAAGGTGGAGGAAATCCTCCTCAATATGCAGACCGGCGAAGTCTGGTAGGTCTGCCGTACCCAAAGGATGATTAATGCGGGGAGCGGGGAACATGGACACACGTATCGTGGCGGTCGGGGATGCCGTGGGTTTGGTGCTCAGCCACGATCTAACCAGGATCGTTCCCGGTGAGTTCAAGGGGCCGGCCTTCAAAAAGGGGCACGTCATACGGCCCGGGGATGTCGATCTCTTGCGCGACATGGGCAAGGAGCACATTTACGTCCTGGAGTTGGAAGCGGGCGAGGTGCATGAGGACGAGGCCGGAATACGGCTGGGACAGGCGGTGGCCGGACGTGGTATTGCCTGTACCCCGCCGCGGGAGAGCCGGGTCAACCTGGTGGCCGCAGTAACCGGCTTACTTAAGGTGGACGTCAATGCCTTGGAAGAGGTAAATGACCTGCCCGAGGTGGTGCTGGCCACCCTGCCCAATAACACCGCGGTCCGGGAAGGCGAGATGGTGGGCGGTACCAAGGTGATTCCGCTGGTGGTCCGGGCGGAGGTTCTGGAGGCCGCGGAAGGGATTGCCACGGACGGCGTGGTCAGCGTGGTTCCCTATAAGCCCACGGAGATCGGCCTCGTGGTTACCGGCCATGAGGTTTACCAGGGCCGGATCATCGACCGGTTCCAGCCGCTGATGGCGCAAAAGGCTGCCCTGTACGGGTCACGCCTCGCCAAAACCGTCTTTACCGGCGACGATGCCTCCCGGATAGCTGCCGCCATCCGGGAGACTGCTGATCTGGGCGCCGGGTTGATCCTGGTCAGCGGCGGCATGTCGGTGGATCCGGATGACGTGACCCCGCAGGGGATCCGGCTGAGCGGGGCTTCAATCGAGAAATACGGGGCCCCGGTGCTGCCGGGGGCCATGTTTCTTCTGGCCTACCTGGAGGATATTCCGGTGCTGGGGGTACCGGCCTCCGCCATCTACTTTCAAACCACCGTCCTGGATCTGGTGCTGCCGCGTCTTCTGACCGGGGAACATTTGACCCGCCGGGACATCAACCGGATGGGGCACGGCGGTCTGTGCCGTAATTGTCCGGAATGCCGTTTTCCCCACTGCGGCTTCGGGCGGGGAGGCAGGTAAAAGGTATGTTGGATTTCGACATCAGTATTCTGATCAAAGGGGCGGGCGACCTGGCCACCGGGGTAGCGCACCGTCTCCACCGGGCCGGCTTCCGCCCGGTGCTGACCGAACTGGCCCAGCCGCTCACGGTGCGACGGGGTGTCTCCTTTTCCGAGGCGGTCTACGAGGGCCGCATCGATGTAGAAGGGGTGACCGCCGCGCGGGCGCAGGACCTGGCCGAAGCAAAAGGGATGTTGGCCCGGGGACTGGTGCCGGTGCTTGTCGACCCGGCCGGTGACACGCTGCCGAAATTATCGCCAACAGTGCTGATCGAGGCTACGCTGGCCAAACGCAACACGGGGGTCAGCCGGGCGGATGCCCGGTGGGTGATCGGACTGGGACCCGGTTTCACGGCCGGCCAGGATGTCCATGCGGTGGTGGAGACCCAGCGGGGCCACGATCTGGGCCGGGTAATCCTCGACGGGGCGGCGCAGCCCAACACCGGAGAGCCGGAGGCGGTGCGCGGATACACTCATGAGCGGGTCCTGCGGGCTCCTGGCGCCGGCATATTTACCCCCGCTTTGACTATCGGCGATCCGGTGGCGGCCGGTCAGGTGGTCGGCCACGTTGGTGCCGAGCCGGTGCCGGCGGCTATCAGCGGAGTGGTGCGCGGCCTCCTGCACGGGGGATTGGCGGTTAGCCGCGGTTTGAAGATCGGCGACGTGGATCCGCGGGGCCGGCGGGAGAACTGTTTCACCATGAGTGACAAGGCCCTGGCGGTGGGAGGCGCGGTTCTGGAGGCCCTGCTACATTTTATGGCCGGACGGGAGTGAGGGGCGGGCGCTAAGGAGAGTGCCTTGGCGTGCCGGATGATCCCGGGACTTGCCGGCTGTGGCGGGGGACTGGCGGTGGTCCGCAGTGGTGAGGTGCTCGGCCTGTTGCCGCTGCCCCTGGGCGGGTTGTTGAGCCTTGATGGGTTTCCGGCGGTGGGTGCCGAAGTGGCCCGGCTCCACGAGTTGGCGGCCGGCCTGGGTGTGCCCCCGGGGCGGCGATCCGTTTATGGCCCTCAGTTCTCTGGCTTTGCCGGTCATTCCCCTTCTCAAACTGACCGATCTGGGCCTGGTGGATGTGGAACCCAACTGTTTGGTGGACTTAGCTGGTTCTGGAAGCGCTTAGTTGCGTGAGGCCTTGCGAAAAGGTTTTCTTTGTCTTGTACGGCTCGCTTTCGATCTGGATTGATAACATAGGTGGGGGGGGAAAGGCGCGGTGGGGTGGCGCGGTAGCGACTGCCCGTCGTAAACCGGGCCGGCGGTTTGAATCTAACCGAATTGCTGATGGATAAGGCGCGGATCTATGCCGAAAAACCGGCGGTTGTCTTTGCGGACCGCAGTTATTCCTATGGGCACCTCTCCCAGTCGGTTAAAGAACATGCTGCCCTGTTGTCGCACCTGGGAGTGAGGAAGGGGGACCGGGTGGCTCTCCAACTACCTAAAGGCATGGAATTCATTTATCTGCACCTGGCGGTCCTGTCCCTGGGGGCGATAACTCTCCCGCTCAATCCTGCCTACACCGATTCAGGAGATTGACTATTTTCTCTCCGATTCAGGCAGTTCGCTCTTTTTCACCGACCGGTCGGGATCCGGCCGGGTACGGAGTACTCAGGCGGGAAAGATCCCAACCGTATTGATCGATGACACCGGTCCGGGCCATTATGCCGGGCTGTTGCGGGCAGCAGCCGTAGAGGGAGCGGTGTTTACCCCGGATTACCCGACCCGGGCGGCGGACGCGGCGATGATCTGCTACACTTCGGGTACCACCGGTAAACCTAAAGGGGCCGTGATCACCCATCGGAACCTGGTGTCCAACACCGTCGCGCTGCACAAGGTCTGGCAGTGGACGGACCGGGATGTGCTGTTACACGTGCTGCCCCTCTTTCATGTCCATGGCCTTGGCGTCGCCCTGCATGGCAGTCTCTACGCCGGCTCGACCACCCTCATGCATGAAAGGTTTGACCCGGCCAGGGTCTGGCAGGCCATCGCGGAAGAGAAATGCACCATGTTCATGGCCGTGCCGACGATCTATCAGCGCCTGTGCAAAGAGTTGGCCGGCCAAAGGCCCGACCTGGGCTCGATGCGGGTTTTCATCTCCGGCTCCGCTCCCCTGGGAGAAAGTCTCTTCAAGCATTTTGAAGAGCTCACCGGTTCTCGGATTTTGGAACGCTATGGCATGACCGAGGCCCAAATGATCGCCTCCAATCCCTACGACCCGGAGGGGAGAATCCCCGGCAGTGTCGGTTATCCTCTCCCCGGGGTTATTATCCGGGTTGCCGGCGAAACTGGAGAGGAGGTTCAACCGGGGGGAATAGGGGAAGTCTGGGTCGTCGGTGATAATGTCTTCAAGGGCTACTGGCAGATGCCCGGTGAAACGGCCCGGTGTTTTGCCGGCCGGTGGCTCAAGACCGGGGATCTGGGATACCAGGATCCGGGTGACCGGGGAAGGCTCTACTTGGTAGGAAGGGCCAAGGAACTGGTCATATCCGGCGGTTTCAACGTGTACCCCAAAGAAGTGGAAAATGTCCTCGAAGGCCATGACGCGGTCCTGGAAGCGGCGGTCATCGGGCTGGAGGACGAGGACCTGGGCGAAAAAGTGGTGGCCGCCGTTGTACTTAGAAGCGGGGAAGAAATCACGGCCAGCAAACTGGTTGCCCATTGCAAGCAATACCTGGTGGGCTACAAGTGTCCCAAGGAAGTGTTTTTCGTTTCTGAGTTGCCCAGAAACACGATGGGCAAAGTGCAAAAGCAGGTCTTGAAGAGCACGGTGGCGGGGGATGGTTGAACGACGGCCGGTTATGTCTTCTTCCGGCCGGTTGATCGGCACGGAGGGTACTTTTTTGATTTGTGCTCTGGTCAAAGCGATGGGGCACTTTGGGCACCCCGGTGGCCTGGATTGCCGTGGCCCTCATCATCGGGCTGGCGGTTATTCCCCTGGCGCTGGAGACGAAGAGCCTGCCCCTGCCGGAATAGAAAAGACAGTTGCTGGTTTTAGCAAAAGGCAGACCCTGCGTCAGCAAACAGCCGTAGGGTCTGCCTTTTTCCCGGTGGGGTCACCCGGCCGAAATCTCACGCTGCCGGCAGGTCGGAGGTACAGTTGGGGCAGCGGACGGCTCTGGCGGGAATGGTCGAAAAACAAAAGGGGCATTCTTTGGTAGCCGGTTCCGGCTGAGGGTCGGTGCGCTTCATCCGGTTGACCTGCCGGATGACCAGGAAGATGACAAAGGAAACGATAAGGAAGTCGATCACGTTGTTTATGAAGAGGCCGTAATTGATGGTGGCCGCCCCGGCGGCCTTGGCCGCCGCCAGGGAGGAGTAGTGCCGGCCGGACAAGTTTATGAATAAGTTAGAGAAGTCTACTTTCCCCAATACGAGGCCGATGGGCGGCATGACCAGGTCGTTGACCAACGAGGTGACGATTCGGCCGAAAGCGCCGCCGATGATGATACCCACCGCCAGATCGATTACGCTGCCCCGCATGGCGAATTCCTTGAATTCCTTCCACATAACCGTGTCTCCTTTGCTGGTACCGGTTTTTTCTCAGTCCATCTTATCCGAAAATGCAGCTGTGAGCAATACTCGTTGTACCGGATGGTTTGTCCCCTTTTGCTCCCTAATCCTCGCAGAAAGCGAGTTGTCCACGCTTTGCCAAGGGCAAGATGTTCCTTTTCATGGGCGCGCTCTTTTCAACCCCGGCGATCATTCCCAGCCTTCGTATCGTCTGCCCGCGGACACCGGTTTGAACTGGTGTGGGCGGAAAAGTCTGAATATGGGCTGAGAGTATTGACAATATCCTCGGCCCCGGTTATACTCTTATCAATCGCAGATTACGATGTCGTTGCAATTAGGGCAATGAAGCCTTTGGGGGTTAATCCCTGCAAGGGCTTTTTGTATTTTGCGGTGACATTTCCAACGTGGGAATTAAGGCAAAGGCGCTTTCCCCGGCTCTTCCGAGTCCGGGAGAGGTGCCTTTTTCAGTCGGCGTTGATGCCGGCGCCGCGACGGGCGGGTTGTCCCGGGATCGTCCGCGGGCAGGACACACCGGCGTAAAACAACGGGCACCGTGGCCCCGGGGGAAGGGAATGTCCTTTCTCCCCGGGGCCTTTGTATTTCTAAAACAGGGGAGGAGTAGTTTTATGACCAGGAAGATAGCTATCTACGGCAAGGGTGGCATCGGCAAGTCCACCACCACCCAGAACACGGCAGCGGCCCTGAGTCACTTTTTCGACAAGAAGGTGATGATCCACGGCTGCGACCCCAAGGCCGACTCGACGCGGCTGATTCTGGGCGGGAAGATGCAGGTTACCGTTCTGGATACTCTGCGGGAACAGGGCGAGGAAGCCGTTACCCTGGACCGGGTCTGTCAAACCGGTTACGGCGGCATCCGCTGTGTGGAATCGGGCGGGCCCGAGCCCGGGGTGGGCTGCGCCGGCCGCGGCGTGATCACGGCCATTAACCTTTTGGAGGAGTTGGGTGGTTACTCGCCGGAGTTGGACATGATCTTCTTCGATGTTCTGGGCGATGTGGTTTGCGGCGGGTTTGCCATGCCGGTGCGCGAGGGCAAGGCGCAGGAGATCTATATCGTGGCGTCGGGTGAAATGATGGCCCTGTATGCGGCCAACAACATCTGCCGCGGCATGGTCAAGTATGCCGAGCAGAGCGGCGTGCGCCTTGGCGGCATCATCTGCAACAGCCGCAACGTGGACGGTGAAAAGGAACTTCTGGCTGATTTCTGCGACCTCCTGGGTACCCGGATGATCATGTTCGTCCCCCGGGACAACATCGTGCAGAAGGCCGAGTTCAACCGGAAGACCGTCGCCGAGTTCGACGAGGCGTCCGGACAGGCTGGAGCCTACAGGGAATTGGCTTCCCGCATCCTTGATACAGGCAAGGATAACCTGGTCATTCCTCAGCCGATGAGCATGGACGAGTTGGAGAACCTGGTAGTGAAGTACGGCCTGCCTGATTGAAAAACGGTCTTGGCGGAAGAAGGGCAAGAAAGGTAAGGAGGATGCACCGATGAAAATGATCCGGGCGATTGTGAGGCCGGACAAGAGCGAGGAAGTCGCCGACGCCCTGGCCGAGGGCGGTATCAACGCCCTGACCAAGATCGACGTGGTGGGCCGGGGCAAGCAGAAAGGCATCCATGTAGGCTCCGTTTATTACGACGAACTGCCCAAGGTGATGTTCCTCCTGGTGACCGAGGATGACCAGGTGGCCAAAGTAGTGGAGATCGTGAAAAAGACAGCCTATACCGGCAACTTCGGTGACGGGAAGATCTTCATTACCCCCGTCGAAGGGGCGTTTACCGTTCGTACCGGCTCCAGCGGATTGTAGGGGGGGCGCATTGTGAAGGAGATTTACGCCATCATCCGGCCCAACAAAATCAACGCCACCAAGGAAGCCCTGGGGGTCCTCGGCTTTCCCGGTATGACCGCCTGGAAGGTCACCGGACGGGGTAAGCAAAAAGGCATCCAGGGGGAAGTCTGTTTCCCCGGGGTGCTTTCGGACCATAATTCGGACGGCGGCATGAAGTACGTACCCAAGCGCCTCGTCTACCTGACCGTGGATGACGCCGACGTACCCCTGGTGGTGGCGGTGATCACCAAGATAAACCGTACCGGTCAGATCGGGGACGGCCGCATATTCGTCTGCCCGGTTGAGGAGGTCGTCCGGGTGCGGACGGGTGAGGCCGGCCAAGACGCGATCTAGAAGGAGGAGAGCCATGTCACCCGTCAAGATGAAGTGTAACGAGTGTATTCCCGAACGGGATAAGCACATGTATCTAACCGGGGAAGAGGCCGTCATTCCGAGTTGTAACATCGCCACGCTGCCCGGCGACATGACCGAACGGGGCTGCGCCTTCGCCGGAGCGAGGGGCGTGATCGGGGGCCCCATCACCGACATCATCGCCATGGTGCATTCGCCGGTGGGCTGCGCCTGGTATACCTGGGGCACCCGGCGGCACATGTCCGACCAGTACGCCTGGGCGACTAAGGACCGCCTGACCAACGTGGCCTTTAACCGGCGGTTCTGCGTTACCAGCGACATGCAGGAGAAGGACGTGGTTTTCGGCGGGATGAAAAAGCTGGAACGGGCCTGCCTGGAGTCCATCCGCCTGTTCCCGGAGGCCAAGGGGCTGATCATCTTCACCACCTGCACGACCGGCCTGATCGGCGACGACGTCCAGGCGGTGGCCCGCAAGGTTGAGAAAGAGACCGGTATCCTGGTTTTTGCCGCCCAGTCGCCGGGCTGTTCCGGCGTCAGCCAGTCGAAGGGCCACCACGACTTCAACACCCAGTTCTACCGCCAGGTCACGGAACTCAGGGAGCGTCGTCCGGAGCTAAAAATGCGGGAGGAAGAAAAGACTCCCTACGACGTCTGCCTGGTTGGGGAGTACAACATGGACTGGGACCTTAAGGTGACGCGGCCCCTTTTTGAGAAACTCGGCCTTCGTATCGTATCCGTCTTTTCCGGCAACGAACGAATCGAAAACCTCGTCAAGATGCCCGATGTCAAGCTGAATATCGTACACTGTCAACGCTCCGCGGAGTACATCGCGGAGATGGAAAAGGAAGGAAACGGCGTACCTTTCATCCGTTGCTCGCTCTACGGCATCCATCAGACCTCCAAGGCCCTGCGGGAGACGGCCAAGTTCTTTGGTTTGGAGGAGCGGGCCGAGCAGATCATTGCCGGGGAAATAGCGCGCATCGAAAAGAGCATAGCCTTTTACCGGGAAAAGCTGCAGGGGAAAAAGGTGGCCATCTACGTGGGAGGCCCGCGGGTCTGGCACTGGATAAAGCTGATGGAGGAACTGGGCATGACGGTGGTGGCGGGCCTGTGCACTTTCGCCCACGCGGACGACTACGAAAAGATCAACGCCAAAGCGGCCAAGGGCATGTTGGTTATCGACGCCCCCAACGAGTTCGAAATCGAGGAGATGCTTCTGGCCACCAAGCCGGACCTGTTCCTGTGCGGCCTTAAGGAAAAACACCTGGGGCGCAAGCTGGGAGTACCCACAGTCAACTCCCATTCGTATGAAAAAGGTCCGTACGCCGGGTTTGTCGGCATGGTCAACTTCGCCCGCGATCTCTATCAGGGCATCTATGCGCCGGTCTGGAAGTTCCAGTGGGGCCTAAACGGAGGAGGGGAGACAACAAATGTGGCTGAGTGAGATTCCCGTAGAAGGTATTCCCTATGACCAACTGAAGATCGAAACATATACGTGCACGCCGGAATATGTGGAACGGCCGGCTGAACTGATACCGTCGGGCGCCCGGGCGGTGGTGGTCAACCCCAACCGCACCTGTATGCCTCTGGGGGCTATGTGGGCGACCATGGGGCTGCATAAGGGCATCCCTTTCGTGCAGGGCGCGCAGGGCTGCACCACCTACGTGCGGTACACCTTTTCCCGGGTGTTCAAGGAGCCGGCAACCATCGCTACGGCATCCTTTCACGAGGACGCGGCCGTGTTCGGCGGCCGGCGCAACCTCATTGAGGGTATACGCAACCTGGTGGTCCGCTACTGGCCCGAGGTGATCGGCATATGCACCACCTGTTCTTCCGAGATCATCGGTGACGACATGGTCAGTAACATCAAGGTGGCCAAGGCCAAACTGCGCGAGGAGATCGGCAAGGAAAAGGCCGACGCCGTCGATATCGTCCTGATTAACACGCCCAGTTTCGCCGGTTCGCACATCGAGGGTTACGACCGCGCTTCCCGGGCCTTTGTGGAGACCCTGGCCACCCGGCAGACGGAGCCCAACCACAAGGTGAACATCATACCGGGACTGCTGTATCCGGGCGATATCCGGGAGATGAAGCACCTGTTGCGGCATATGGGCGTGGAGGGAATCACCCTGTTCGACATTTCCGACCCCTTTGACGCTCCGCTGCGGCCGCCCCAGAAGTTCCCTTACGAACCGCCGGGCGGCACCATCACCGCCGAGATCCGGGACATGGCCAACTCCCTGGCTACTTTTGCGTGTCAGCCGCACGCCGGCCAGGCGGGCGCCCGCTACATGGAGCGCAAGTACGGGATACGGGCGTATGTTGGACCCTCGCCCATGGGCGTTCAGGGAACCGACGACTTCATCCGCGATCTGAGCGAGGTTACAGGGTTACCGGTACCGGAAGACCTGCTGGACGAACGGGGCCGCCTGGTGGACTCCCTGGCCGACACCTTCCACCACAGCATGATGAAGAAGGTGGCTATAATGGGGGATCCGGACGTGGTTTTAGGGGTGACCCGCTTCGTTCTGGAGATGGGTATGGAGCCGGTGGCCCTGGCCGGCAGTTCGGCCAGCAAGACCTTCGTCCATTCCCTCCAGGAAATTTTCGCAGAGGCCGAATTTACCGGCGACCCCCTGGTGATCAACGGCGGCGACCTGTTCGAGTTCGAGGAGTATCTCAAGAAGCTGACCCGCCTCGATCTGGTCATCGGTAATTCCAAGGCGGTGGATATTGCCAAGGAATTACAGATTCCCCTGGTCCGCGTCGGCTTCCCGATTTACGACCGGTTCGGCTACCAAAAGCGGTCCATCGTAGGTTACCGGGGCGGGGAGATTCTCCTGGCCGACATCGTCAACAGTATCCTTGGTTACCAGTACCCGGACGACCGGACCCACCAACTGTAAGTAACGGTTGCAATACAAGGGGGGAGCTGCCGTGGAGATGCCCATTGAGGTAACGCCGGATCGTGCCGGGCATGTGGTTTTGCAGACGGCGGACGCAGCTTGTGAGTTGCCTATCTCCGAAACGGCCACCCTGCCGGGAGTTATTTCCCAGCGGGCCTGCGCCCTCTACGGCGCCCGGTGGATGCTGGCGGCCATCAAGGACGTCATCCACCTTGTGCACGGGCCGGTGGGGTGCGCGTACAACGCGGGCACCGTCAGACGCAAGAGCTACCAGGTGTTTACCACCGGTCTCGACGAGCAGGACGTCATCTTCGGCGGTCGGGGCAAACTGGCCCGGTCCATTGAGGAAGCCGTCCGGCTGAGACCCGGAGCTCAAGGGGTTATGGTGTATGTGACGTGTACCGCCGCGTTGATCGGCGAGTACGTTGAGGCCGTCTGCCGCGAGGCCACCGTGCGCCTGGGCATTCCCGTGGCCCAGGTGAATTGCCCCGGTTTTTGCGGGGTGGGTCAGGGGCAGGGACAGGATGCCGGCGCGGCGACTTTACTGGAATTCTTCATCGGTCGGGAAACCGGGGATGTTCAGAGGGACACGGTTAATCTGCTGGGCGAGTTCGACGTCCAGGGCGACCTGCGGGAGATCGAAAAGCTTCTTTCCCACTTCGGGCTGAAGATCCTTTGCGCGGTGTCCGGGCGGGCCACGGTGGAAAACCTGGGCCGGGCCCATCTGGTTGCCCTTAACGTGGTCCACTGCCGGCGCACGGGCCAGGCTATGGCCGACGTCATGGAGCAGAACTACGGCACGCCGCAGCTGAAAGCTTCGTTTTTCGGCCTGGCGGAAACAGCCAAGAGTCTTAAGGAAATCGCGGACTTTTTCGGCTTTGCGGAGGCCGCGGAATGGATTGAGGAGCAGGAGGCAGTCGCCCGGGAGAAGGCGGCTCCCTACGTAAAGAGCCTGACCGGGAAGCGGGTGGCCCTGTTCTTCGGCGCCTCCCGGATGGGATCCATGGCCAAGGCTTTTCAGGAACTGGGACTGGAGATGGTGTTGGCCGGTTCGCAGTTCGGCTGCCAGGGCGATTACCAGGAAGTGAAGCGCTGTTCCGGGGGCGGCACCGTGTTCATCGACGATGCCAACGAACGGGAACTGTCCGAATTCCTGCACCGGCACAAGCCCGACCTCCTGGTGGGCGGCACGCGCGAAAAATACCTGGCTCACAAGCTGGGCATCCCCTTCCTGATCTTTCCGCAGGAGACCAGCGCCTTCGCCGGGTTTACCGGTTTCGTCAACCTGGCCCGGGACACGGCTGCCCTTTTGAACGCGCCGGTGTGGCGCCTGGTGCAGCGGGAGCGGCAGGATTCTCCGCCGCAGGTGCGGGTGGCCGTGGCTTCTCGCGAGGGAAGCCTGGTGGATTCGCACTTCGGCCGGGCGAACAGTTTCATAGTGTTCGACCTCAAGAACGGCCTGGCCAGCGAGGTTGAGGTCCGGAAAACGGGTGGGGCGGATCTCAACTGCGAGGACGGGTCGGCCCGGTCCTCTCTGGAGGATAAATTGGCCCTGCTGGCCGACTGCAAGGCAGTCTTCTGCCGGGCGGCCGGGCACTGTGCCCGGGACCTGGCGGCGGCACAGGGACTGGAGATAATCGAGACGGATGCGGCAGTGGAATCCGTCCTGGCCGACTATATCCGGCAGCACCCGCCTTCGGCGGGTACCCGGCCGGGGGAGGGTGTGAAGAACTAAATGACCCACTTTAACGACCTGGCCAAGGAACACCCCTGTTTTCACAAGGCTGCGGCCCAGTGGTTCGGGCGGGTTCACCTGCCGGTGGCCCCGGCCTGCAACATCCAGTGCAACTACTGCAGCCGTCTTTACGACTGTGCCAACGAGAACCGCCCCGGGGTAACCAGCCGGGTGATGTCTCCCAAGCAGGCCCTGCGGCATGTCCGACAGACGTTGGCCCGGGATAAGCGGATCAAGGTGGTCGGCGTGGCCGGCCCCGGTGAGCCGCTGGCCAACGAGGCGACGTTCCTCACCCTCCACCTGGTGCACAGGGAGTTCCCGGAAACGATCAAGTGCATCAGCACCAACGGCCTGCTGCTGGAGAAAAGCCTGCCGGCGTTGAGGGAAGCGGGTGTGAGCACGGTTACGGTAACGGTGAACGCCGTATCGCCTGCCATCGGCGGTCTGATCTACGAGTATGCCGCTTACGACGGTGAGGTGTACCGCAGGGAGGCTGCCGCCGAACTTCTCTGGGAGCGCCAGCGGAGCGGAATCCGTCTGGCCGCGGCCATGGGCCTGGCGGTGAAGGTGAACAGCGTGCTCATCCCCGGGATCAACGACGGGGAAATGCCGCTGATCGCCCAGCAGGTCAAGGCGGCCGGGGCCCATATCATGAACGTGATACCCATGATCCCCCAGGGTGCTTTTGCCTTGCTGCCGCCGCCTTCTTCCGGACAGGTAGCCAGGCTCAGGCACAACCTGGCCCCGGTAATCAGGCAGATGACCCACTGTCAGCGCTGCCGGGCCGACGCCAGCGGCCTGCTGGAGGAGGGAGTTGGTGCCGGTGGTTGTGGTAGCAAAGCTGACCAGGGAAACCTTTGAGGCTCCGCCCGAAGTGCGCGGACCGGTTCCGCCCCGGCGGCCCTTCCAGGCCGCCTTCGGCTTTCCCAAGGCGTTCGGGATTGTCGATACCACGCTCCGCGACGGTGAACAGGCTCCCTTTGTGGCCTTCAATTGGCAGGAGAAAGCGGTTATCGCCCACCTGTTGGACCGTCTGGGCGTGGACCAGATCGAAGCGGGCACGCCGGCCATGGGCGAGGTGGAGCAAAAGGCCATCCGCGTTATAGCCGGCCTGGGCCTGGGTTGCCGGGTAACGACCTGGAACCGGCTCGTGATCGCCGATGTCCGTGCTTCTCTGGCCTGCGGCGTACGGGATGTCCACCTGTCCGGGCCGGTCTCGGACCTGCAGATCCGGCACAAGCTGGCCAAGAGCCGCCAATGGGTGCTGGAGCGGCTTAGGGAGGTCCTGGTTTACGCTGTCGATAACGGTTGCCGGGTTACGGTCGGGGCGGAGGACGCCTCCCGTGCCGACGAGGACTTCCTGGTGGAATTCGCCGGCCTGGCCCGGGAAGGCGGGGCCGATAGGCTGCGCTACGCCGACACGGTGGGGGTCCTGGACCCGTTGGCCGTCTTTGAGCGCATCTCGCGGCTGAAAGAACGGTTGGGCGATATGGAGATCGAGTTTCACGGTCACAATGATTTCGGCATGGCCCTGGCTAACGCGGTGGCCGCCCTGAAGGCGGGGGCAGGCTGCGTGGATACCACGGTGGGTGGCCTCGGGGAGCGGGCGGGTAATACCTCGCTGGAGGAACTGGTAAAGGTGATGTGTGGGTTATATGGAGCCGGGAAAGGTCCGGAGACGTCTGTGTTGAGGACGCTGACGCGGTTCGTCGCCCGGGCCTCCCGGCGGGAGAGGATGTAACGGGGTATCCGCGGGAGCGGGTCTTGCCGGGTGGGGCCTAGATAGGTAGCCTAAGGAATATCAACCAGCGGATGGTCCCGAATCCGGCCCACCCTCGCCCAGCCGGACTCCCAAATGAAATAGGTGAGATAGGCGTCGCCGCCGGTTCATCCCGCCGTTGGTTGACTGTGGGCTCCAATGTAGCATTTGGTACAACAGGTATATCCCGAAGACCGCCCAGGTAACGATTATCTCCACCTAACGCTGCGAGGGAATGCAGGCATCAGCATCGGTATCGAGCAGGTTGCTTGCGACGATTTACCGCCACACTCCCGATTGGTCAACTCCGCTGCCCGAGAATATTTTCCCGCCACCGGACTTAAGGAGATGTTCATCCCAAAGAAAGTGCGGGAGGCCAGAT
>DATKUX010000101.1:0-14052 GCA_035530395.1 Spirochaetia bacterium | reverse complement strand
TACGTCACACTGAGGGTTGGATCCGGTCGTGAAGCAATACCATGTTCCGTTCCTCGGCCAGCACAGAGAACTCTACCGCCAGTCTGCACCCGGTGCCGGGCGTGGGTTTGAGGAATTCCTGAGCTAACCAGACAGTCATATAAACAGTTGCGCCCAGTCGCCTTGCACTTATAGTTCATGCTATCCCCTCTCTTAAGTAACGAGTCAATGGTATCATCAGTCTTAACTAACGTGGCGCCTATGGAAACTGTCACACGGATAATATGTTCCTCATGGGTTAGATTTGATTGTTCAACCAAGGAACGGAGATCATTGGCTATGGAATATAACTATTCTTTGTTAACATTGGTTACGATAGCTAAAAACTCGTCTCCGCCCCACCTGCTTAAAATATCATCCAGCCTCAGTCTGTTTAGCATGGTCTTGGAAACCATTTTGAGAATCATGTCGCCTACGACATGACCATAACCATCATTAATCTTTTTAAATAAATCAACATCAATAAATAGAATACCAAAAGATCTGTCATAGTTTTTGGCCTCATCCAACATGGCCGATAGTTTCATCTCAGCGTAACGTCTGTTGGCCAGTTCCGTTAATGTATCGAACATGGCCATTTTTTGAAGGTTTCAATTTTGTCAAAATGGGCAAGCATTTGGGAATTGTCGCTAAATATCTCTACGGCACCGATTATTTGCCCACTTGCATCGGTGACTGGGGATACGCGAATCATTACGGGGACGCGATGTCCTTCTTTGTGGTGGAGGAATGCTCCTAATTCACGTGTTTTTCCGTCATGTATGGTTTCCCAAGCCGGACAGGAAGTGAGACAAAGATTCTTGCCGTGTCTGTCGACATGCATCAGTATGTTTTCCTGGCATCTCGACCCGACTACTTCGGCGGACTTATAGCCGGTAAGTCTTTCAGCTCCCCGATTCCAATAGCCGATACTTCTATCTAGGCCAATAAAATATACACCGTCATGAATATTGTCCAAGATTTTTGCGTAAAACTCACAGCCAACTTCCATTTTCAGTCACCTGCCTGTTAATCAGTCACCAAATGTTTGCTGAACGCCTCAGTCTTCCGGTAAAATTGGTAGTGTAGAAAGAAGGGGTTTCGGCGCGCTCCCGGTTCCCATATGTGTGTTCATCCCATGGCGTCCATTATATGTAACCGCTATTGGCGGCAAGATCCACCGATTAAATGAAGATTCTCTAAACGATATTATTATCAGATATATTATCACATCTTGGGACTATTTTGGAAGACAATTCCGGCATTATTCTTGAATATCGTCGCAGGCGCTTTTACCCGGGAAACGTCCGTATCGCCCGAAAAGGCCGGGTGGCGGGAAGACCGTCGAAAGACAAGCACGCCTAAGCCGCGAAAAAATTCCTTTACACGTAGGGGCCGGGACCGGGCATGGCGAATTTTCTCTACTGGTCAGACTGCGGCTTGCCGGAGCAGCCTGGAAGTGATCCGCATGAAAGGGCGTTGACCGAAACGGGGAAGAATTGTATAATAAGAGGTTGATTCACCATATCCGGAAGCAGGCGCCGGCCGGGAGGGCGGGCAGGGTTTTTCGCCGGGATTTGTAGTCAACTCATGATCAAATTGAAGAAGGCAGGATAGCAATGCTAGATTTGGGTACACCGACCGCCGACATTCGCAATTTTTGCATCATCGCGCACATCGACCACGGCAAGTCCACCCTGGCCGACCGGCTCTTGGAGTATACCGGGGCCCTCTCCGGACGGGAGATGACCGAGCAGGTGCTGGATCAGATGGACTTGGAGCGGGAGCGGGGCATAACCATCAAGGCGCAGGCCGTGCGGCTGAACTACCGGGCCGCCGACGGCCGGAACTACCAGCTCAACCTCATCGATACGCCGGGCCATGTGGATTTTTCCTACGAGGTGTCGCGCAGCCTGGCGGCCTGCGAGGGAGCCCTCCTGGTGGTCGACGCCGTGCAGGGCATCGAGGCCCAGACCCTGGCCAACGTCTACCTGGCGCTGGGCAGCAACCTGGAGATCATTCCGGTGATCAACAAGATCGATTTACCCAACGCCGACCCGGAAAGGGTCAAGAAGGAGATCGAGGATATCATCGGTTTGGACGCGAGTGACGCCATCCTGGCTTCGGCCAAGATGGGCACCGGCGTGTTCGAGGTGCTGGAAGCGATTACGAAGAAGATCCCGGCGCCCAAAGGTCAGACCGACGCGCCGCTGCGGGCACTCATTTTCGACTCCCACTACGATCCCTACAAGGGAGTCATCGCCTACGTCCGGGTGATGGATGGGGCGATCGAGACCGGCCAGGAGATCAGGATGATGTACAACGGCAAGGACTTTCTGGTGACGGAGGCAGGCATCTTCCGTCCCTCTATGGGTGCCATCCAGCGTCTGTCGACCGGCGAGGTTGGTTTTATCGCCGCTGCCATCAAAAATGTCCGCGATACCCGGGTGGGGGACACCGTGACCGATACCCTGCACCCGGCGTCCACACCGCTGCCCGGGTACCAGAAGGTAACGCCGATGGTCTACTGCGGGCTTTACCCGGTGGATTCCGGCGATTTCGGCTTGTTGCGCGATGCCCTGGAAAAGCTAAGCTTAAACGATGCCGCCCTGGTTTTTGAACCCGAGACTTCCGGCGCCTTGGGCTTCGGCTTCCGGTTGGGCTTCCTGGGCCTGTTGCATATGGAAATAGTGCAGGAACGCCTGGAGCGCGAGTATGCCCTGAATCTGATCACCACCGCGCCAAGCGTGGTTTACCGCGCCACCACCGCCGACAACAAGACGGTGGACATCGACAATCCGGCCAAATTGGACGCTCTGGGCAAGCTGGAGGCCCTTGCCGAACCGTTTGTGGCCGCTTCGATCATGGTCCCCAAGGAATACGTGGGCCCGGTCATGGAACTTTCCCAGGAGAAGCGGGGCATGTTCAAAAACATGGAATACGTGGGTCCCGGCCGGGTGCTGCTCACTTACGACCTGCCGCTGGCCGAGATCATCTACGATTATTACGACCAGTTGAAGACGCGCACCCGGGGCTACGCCTCCCTGGACTACGAGCTCTCCGACTATCATGTTTCCGACCTTGTCAAACTGGACATCCTGGTCAGCGGCGAGGAGGTGGACGCCCTGTCGTCAATCGTGCACCAGGACCGGGCTTACCAGCGGGGCCGGGATCTGGTGGACCGGCTGCGCGGCCTGATCCCCCGCCAGTTGTTTGAAATCCCCCTGCAGGCGGCCATAGGCAACAAGGTCATCGCCCGGGAATCCATCAAGGCCAAGCGCAAGGACGTCCTGGCCAAATGCTACGGCGGCGACATAACCCGCAAACGGAAACTCTTGGAAAAGCAAAAAGAGGGTAAGAAGCGGATGAAGCAGGTGGGCAACGTGGAGATTCCCCAGGAGGCCTTTATGGCCGTACTGGATATCAAGAAGAAATAGGGATGGCGGCCGGAATCTACGTGCACGTCCCTTTTTGCCGCTCCAAGTGCCGCTACTGCGGTTTTGTGTCCTATCCGTACCAAAAGGAGCGGGCTATTCTTTACCGGGAAGCTGTGGCCAAAGAGATGGCCGCCTCGGCCGGGAAGGCGGTTTCCTTCGGCAGCGTCTACCTCGGCGGCGGCACCCCCACCTGCCTGGACAAGGAGGACCTGGTCTTCCTCTTAAGGCAGGCTTTGGTCTTTCCGGTGCTGCCGGAGGCGGAGGTTACGGTGGAGGCCAACCCCGGCACACTGGACGGACCTTATTTGGATGCCCTGCGGAAGGTGGGTGTCAACCGCCTCAGTCTGGGCGCCCAGACCTTTGACGAGGCCTTACTACGTCTTTTGGGCCGGCCCGTGGGTCCGGACGTAGTAAGGCAGACAGTTATCGATGCCCGCGCCGCCGGCTTCGCCAACCTCAACCTGGACCTCATCTTCGGCCTGCCGGGACAGACCCCGGCTTCCTTTCGCCAAACCCTGGACCAAGCCCTGGTCCTGGAACCGGAACACATTTCCGCCTACGGCCTGGAACTGGTCCCGGAGACGCCGCTGGCCCGGGCGGTGGCGGAAGGCAGCCTGACCCCCTGCCCGGAGGAAGAGGACCTGGAAATGTTTGAGGATACGATTCGTACGCTGGCCGGTGCGGGGTATCACCATTACGAGATATCCAACTTTGCCCGCCCGGGGTACGAGTGCCGACACAACCTTGTTTACTGGGAGAACGGGGACTATCTGGGCTTCGGACCGGCGGCCGCTTCTCACTGGCGGGGCCGGCGCTACTCGAATGCCGGCAGTCTGGAGGCCTACTTCCGGGGGGAAGGTAGTAGCGAGGAGGATCCCGCCCTGGAAATGACCGACACAATCTTGATGGGCCTGCGGCTGATGGCAGGCCTGGACCTGGCTGGTTTTTCGCTTCGCTTCGGGGTGTCGCTGGAATCGGTGTACGGGAAGGAACTGGAGCGGCTCAAGACCCAGGGTCTGGTTGAAATTGCCGGGAGCCGGCTTCGGTTGACCAAATACGGGCTGCCGCTGGCCAACGAGGTTTTCCGGGCTTTCGTGTGAAGAGCGGTCGACTGGTGCCCTGTTTCTAGCCGACGATGGTGTTGAAAATCCGGTAGCCTTCCTCCCGTAACCGCCGGGTCAGGTCCGCCAGGACCTGCCGGTGCTCCCGCAGACCGCTGATCCCAAGGTAGGCGTTCCAGTCCCGGTGGAACGAAAAAGGCTCTCCGGCGCCCACCATCACCTGCTCCCAATCCCGCTGGAAAACAGCGGCAAATTCCTTCTTCAACTGGTCAAAATCATTGAGTTCCTCCGGCACCCCGGTCCAGGTTCTCTCCAAGTCGCCCACGGCGACCGTTTTCCGGCCGGCTTTTCAATCGCACTGGTAGAGAACAGCCGGTACGGGTTTTTCACCAGACGCCAGGTCAGCCAGGGATTCACCGTCCAGGGTGCCGAAAACCACGAGCGGCTGCTGCCGGGCTATCTTCAGGGCCTCCGTGAGCCGCTCCTGGGCGATGGCGGCCAACAACACTCTTTTCAAGATTGATTTCCCCCTTTTTCTCCCGGCCGTCCTGGCCCGTGGCCCAATCCAGGGCACACAGGAAGAAGGTATGGCCGGTGGGCTGGCTGCCGGCCTCGCCCATAAGGGAGGCCAGGTTATGCCGGGCTGCTTTGTGAAAATCCGGGTCACCGGTAAGGTAGTCCAGCCGGAGTAAATTCATGACGGCTACCGCGTTACCGGAAGGCATGGCCCCGTCGTAGGCCTCCCGCGGCCGCACCGGCAGGTCTTGGGCATCCCGGCCGGTAAAGAAAAAGCCTCCGTCCGGGTCTCCGAACAAATCCTGCATTTGCCTGGTCAAGGTGGCGGCCTCCAGAAGGTACTCCTCTCCGCCGGTGGCCTGGTGCAGTTCGAGCAGCCCCCAGGCCAGGAAGGCGTAATCGTCGAGGTAGGCGGGAATCCCGGCATCTCCTTCCCGGTAACGGGCCAGGAGGCGGTCTCCCGGGCGAAGCCGCTCCAGGAGAAAATCGGCCGTCCGGGATGCCCTAAAGGCGTATGTTTGGTCTCCCAGTATCCGGGTGCCTGCGGCCAGGGCGGCGATCATCAGCCCGTTCCAAGCGGTCAGGACCTTGTCGTCCTTGCCCGGAGCAACCCGTCGCTGCCTGGCGGTGAAGAGTTTGGCGCGGGAGGCCTCCAGCCTGTCTTGCGAGGGCTCACCGAAAAGGCCGGCCCGGCTTTGGATCAGGTTGGGGATGTTTTGGCCCTCGAAATTGCCCTGCGGGCTGATGTCGAAAGCCTGGCTGAAGAAATCTCCTTCGTCCTGTCCCAGCACGTCCTTTACCCCGGCGGGGGTCCAGAGGTAGAACTTGCCTTCTTCGCCTTCGGAATCGGCATCTTCAGCGGTAAAAAAGGCTCCTTCGGCGCTGGTCATGTGGCGCAGGGCATAGGCGAATATCTGGCGGGCCACTGTGCCGTAGGCAGTGTTGCCCGTGGCGTCCTGAGCTTCCAGGTAGGCCATGGCCAGGAGGGCGTTATCATAGAGCATCTTTTCGAAATGGGGGACCAGCCAGCGCTCATCGGTCGAGTAGCGGGCGAAGCCGTAGCCGATGTGGTCGTAGATGCCGCCGCGGTACATGGCCTGCAGGGTTTTTTCCGCCATGGCCAGGGCCCTGGCCTCACCGGAGCGCCGGAAATAGCGCAGGAGGAACAGGAGGTTGTGCGGACTGGGAAACTTGGGGGCGGGGCCGAAGCCGCCCCAAACCGGGTCGAAACTCCCGTCCAACTGCTGGTAGGCCCGGTCCAGAATATGGGGGTCGGGCTCCTGTGACGCCGCCGGCCGGTAGTGTGCTTCGACGGCCTGGAGTACCTCCCGGCCGGCCTTTTCGAGGTCCGGTCGTCGTTGGGACCAGTTTTGCCGAAGTATCTGTAACACCTGCAACAAGCCGGGACGTCCCCAGCGGCTTTCCGGGGGGAAGTAGGTGCCGGCGTAAAAGGGAGCCTTTTCAGGGGTCAGGAAGACGGACAGGGGCCAGCCGCCGCTGCCGGAGACCAGGTGGCAGGCGGTCATGTATACCATGTCGACGTCCGGGCGCTCTTCCCGGTCCACCTTCACGGCCACGAAGTGGTCGTTGAGAAAGGCGGCGACACCGGGGTCCTCGAAAGATTCCCCGGCCATCACGTGACACCAGTGGCAGGTGGCATAGCCGCAGGACAGGAACACCGGCTTATCTTCCTTTTTGGCGCGGGCGAAAGCCTCCTCCCCCCAGGGATACCAGTCTACGGGGTTATGGGCGTGCTGGAGAAGGTAGGGACTCTTTTCACCGGCCAGGTGGTTGGGCTTTCCCGCGGTATGGCTGCTCAATTTTTAACCTCCCGAATTAACGGTGCTTACTCGCTGCAAAGTAGTATCCCCGGGCGGTCTGGTCCGGTATGCCGGTCCGCGGGTTTGAGGTGGCGCCGGCCGTGGTCAAGAATATTCTTTCTGGCAGAGGGTCGAGAAGCCTTCTTTGTTGGGAAAAGTTAATGTTTCTGTTTTGGCGGGCAACAGGGGTGTTTGAACACCGTGATCAACTTTGCGAGTCCATCCAGAAACCGGCAGTCGTCGGCTATGAGAGAAAGAAAATGAGACGGGCATGGGTCGTGACGATTGACACAGACGAAACAAGATAATAATATATTGGAAAAGCCGTTTCAATCGTTATTTTTGTTTCAAGGATGTCGCCATGATAAATCCCTTTAACCCTCACTACCCTGCGGAAGCCAGGTTTTTCGCCAACCGGAAGCGTGAGCAGGACTGGCTGAGAAACGCCTTTCTACCGAGCCTGCACCCCGAGGGGGCAGGTCCGTGGAATACAGCTATCCTGGGACCATGGGGCATTGGGAAAAGCAGTCTTGTGCGCAGGTTGAGGGAAATGGCTCCAGAATCCCCGGTTCCGACCGGAGCCGTGTTTGTGAGTTGTACCACGGGCTTCGGTTCCCTGCTGGGTTTTGCCAGGGCCCTTGTTGCCAACGTTAGGAACGAAATACTCAGTCTCTGTGGCTGGTCGGAGAGCGTACGCACCGAATTGGAACGGTGGTCCGTCCAAATCGCTGTCCCCGGCATCTCGATGAAGCGGGAACGGCGGGACGAGGCGGGTGACTCCGCCAATGCGGCCGAGTATCTCCATTCGTCATTACGGCGGTATTGGGAGAAAATACTTGCTCCGGCTGAGAAATCCCTGGTTTTGATCCTGGATGACGCCAACCTCTTGCAGGACATTGATTCCCAGGCCTTGATGATTCTGCGGGCAGTCTTTCAGGACTTGCAAATGTATCGCACCCGGTACGGGCTGGTTATCACCGGTCTGCCTGCTCTCTTCGGCAAGGTCCGGGAAACCGCGGAGCCGGTGACCCGCTTTTTCGAACATATTCCCCTGGGGGCCTTTGATCTGGAAGATACCGCTGACGCTGTAAGGCAGCCCTTGGGGGAGGCCGGGGCCCCGTTTCAGGTAGCCGATGACGCCGTGGCCTGGGTGAATAAGCAAGGTTTGCCGGTTATCGATACAGCTGTTTGTTGCAAGTGCTGGCCCCGGATCGCGGGTCACCTGGAGACGGACAAGTTCAACGCCGAGTGGGTTTCAGCCACTCCAGCCGAACAGGAAGTATTGCTGGCATTCGCGCACGGAAAAGAAAGACAGGGAAACAAAAGGGCTCTTTTCTCCCGGCTGATGCAGAAGAACCTGCTGATGCGCACATCGAGAGGTCAATACGAACTGTATCATCCCTTGTTCGCCGCCTTTCTGCGCGGCCGTCAATGCAATTAAAAAGATTCGATTGTGTTTGCTGTGGATTATAATGCTTTTGAAAGGAGAATAATCTTGGAATTAATACCCAGGAAAGAACCACAGAAACTAAACTATGATCAATGGAGTGAACACACACCCTATGAAGGCAAACTTGAATTGATTAACGGCGAAGCATTGTGGGGAGATGAACAGAGGGACAGGATGGTGACAGCCCTTATTTACAACATGGGTCTTGAATACTTTGTCAGCATACTCCCGACGGAATCCCGAAAAACTCTGAAAGAACTTTTGCCATAAGGGTTGACGGTGGATCACGTGCTGCCTACGGCGTAATAAGCAGCGGCGCATCCTCCCTAAGGGGGTATGCGCCGCATTCATTTCCCGGGTTCTCTCAGATCACCAGGCCGCCGTCGACACTGAGGACTGCGCCGTTGACGAAGGAGGCATCGTCGGAAGCCAAAAACAGGTAGGCGTTGGCAATATCACGGGGCTGTCCGAGTCTGCCCAGCGGAGTTTTTTCCTTCACTCCGTTTAGTACCTTTTCGGGTACATTGGCTGTCATGTTGGTAGCTACGAAGCCCGGGGCCACGGCGTTGACGGTAATTCCCCTGGGTCCCAGTTCCCGGGCCCACACCTTGGTCAGTCCGATGATCGCAGCCTTACTGGCTACGTAGTTGCTCTGACCCATGTTCCCATAGATACCGACCACGGATGCCGCGTTGATGATGCGACCGAATTTGTTTTCGATCATGGTTGGGACCATTGCCCTGGTGCAGTTGAAAACCCCGGTCAGGTTGACATCGATGACCCTGTCCCAGTCCTGTTTGGTCAGCTTGGTCAAAAAACCGTCACTGACAATGCCGGCGTTGTTGATCAGGATGTCAATCCGGCCGTACCTGGCCAGGGTTTCTTCCCTGACCTGCCGGGCTTGTTCTTCGTTGGTGACGTCCAACGGCAGGAAGAACGCCTCGCCGCCGGCCTCCCTGATTTCCGCTGCTGCTTTGAGTCCGGCTTCGTGGTTGCAGTTTGTTACGGCTACCCTTGCTCCTTCCCTGCCGAACAAGAGGGCCGTTTCCCTGCCGATGCCACTGCTCCCGCCGGTGATGACGGCAACCCTATCCTTCAGTCTGATAGATTCTTCCCCCTTTAGATCAAAGGCTGTATCCGGGTTAGTTAACCTGCGAACCCTTGCTCTTCGCGCTTTCCCTTTTTTCCGCCGCCGTGACTCTTTTCTCGACCGGCGAAGATCTGTCCGCCAACCAGCGGGCAATGGCCGGGGCAACCTTCTTCTGGGCGGAGGAACTGACAAAGATACCGATGTGACCGCCGGGGAAATGGATTACATCCTTATCCTTGCTGGCTACCAGGTCATTTAGCGGGCGACTGGAGGAAGGCGGCACAAGGTGGTCCTGCTCGGCGAAAACATTGAGGAGCGGCATGTCGATGTTTTTCAGGTTAACAGTCCTGCCTCCCAGTTCCATCTTGTTCTGAACGAGCCGGTTTTCCTGGAAAAGATCCTTGATGAATTTGCGGAAGGCTTCGCCGGCCTGCCCGGGACTGTCGAAAATCCACTTCTCCATGGAAAGGAAATCTTTGACCGCGTCCGGGTTGTCCAGGTTATCGACCATGCCCACGTATTTGTCCAGAGTCAGCTGAAAAGGCTTGAGCAGGAGAAAACCAAGGTTCATGAAGTCACCGGGGACGACACCGAAGACATCGACCAGATTGTCGATATTGAGATACTTGCTCCAGTTATAGAGGAGACCGTCATCGATGGAGAAATCGATGGGGGCGACCATGGTGACCAGGTTCTTTATTTTTTGAGGATAAAGTGCCGTGTAGATGACACTGAAAGTACCACCCTGGCAGACACCCAGGAGATTTATCTTATCGAGGCCGCTCAATTTTCGTACCGCATCCACCGCGTCGTTAAGATAACCGTCAATATAGTCTTCCATAGCCAGATATTTGTCCGCCTGATCAGGATATCCCCAATCGATGAGGAAAACGTCCAGCCCCTGTTCCAGAAATGTGCGGATAACGCTGCGCTCCTGCTGCAAGTCCATCATGTACTGGCGGTTGACCAGAGCATAGACGATGAGTACGGGCACCGAAACCGGGTTGGAGACAACCGGCTTGTAGTGGAACAGGCGCATCTTGTCTTGCTGAAAGACAAGTTCTTTGGGGGTAAGGTCAACGTCGACATCCTGCATGGAAATCATAGTGCCAATGCCTTGAAGTAGTTTCGTTTGCATACTCAATGCTTCGTTCATCCAGTATTGGGGCTTTCCCGGTCCGGCGTCAAGCGTCAAATCAGCCAACCTCCTTAGAATTCAGCTTTTCTTCGAGGCGGTTCAGGCGGTCGAGCAGTTCTTGCATCTTACGGGCGTCGGCACGGTGATCGCTTTTAAGTAGGTAGATGGACTTGTAGACGCTGTCCATATCCTTTTGAGTAGGTATCGGCCACAAACTTAGGGCATTGGTCATGATGTCGTCAAACCTCTTCTTGAGCCTGGCCCCGGCATCCACCATTTCCGCGAGCATTCGCCCGAAGGATTCTGTTTTAAACAACTGAAGATATGTGTCTTCGTTATTTTGGCACCACAGATCATAAAATTCCTTAAAGGAAGCCGGCGCTTTGCCTTGGGAACGGAGTTGATCCATCTTCTTGGAGAGCCCTTCCATGGCATCGTAACCGGTCTTGTAAATCCCGGCGAGGAAGTCATTGAGAGAAGAAACATATTGGACGTAAGAATCGAAACTGGCAAGCATTTTCTCAGTCAGGTTGCCTGACGGCCCGACGCCGGGAATATGGAACAGCTTGCCGAAGGACTGATTGTAGGCCTTTTGCCAGTTTTTCAAGAAAGTCAGGTGGGCATCCCGGTCACCGCTCAAAGCACGGAAGAATTCTTCCTGCAGGTCCGGGGAAGAACTGACCCAGGGCTTAAAGAGGTTGACTATATTCTGCTGAAAGATAACAGCTACTTCGCCACTCTTTTGGATGAGTTCGGTAATCCCTTCGGGAAGGCCGAAAGTGAAGAACTCGCTCAGAATCTTGTAGTAGTCTTGTTGCCATTTCTGGAGGGTTTTAGCCTCGCCGGCTTCCTTTTCCCCGCCTGCCATCCCGTTCAGGAAGTTATTCCAAAAGGATGCGAGGCTAGTGTACATATGGGATGACCGCATCATCTTATCCATCATGTCCCGGGTGGCCGGGTCGGTTACCAGGGGTGTATAAAGGCTGAAGCTGTTCTGAACTGATTTCAGCCAGTTCTGGTAAATCTGGACACCTGTTTTGGATGGGTCCGACAACGGGTTAAAAAGGATTTTGTCCGCTTGGAAGTTCTTGATGCAGTCCTGCCACGCTTTGGAGAAGTCTTCCTGCGCCTTCCACCACTGCTGCCAAACCTCCCGGCCCTTTTCGGTCTGGGTTTCCTTGGTTTTGCCGGACCACAGAGGGGGAATAGAACTATTCCAGGTATTCATCAGGCCTTCCTGATACTGGCGCCAACTGTCCCACAGGTTTGTAGCCTCTTCACTCACGCGGTATTACCTCCTAATTTTTATCTCACCTGACCCTGGATGTGGACATATTAGAGCTTCTTCATTATCAACCCCCTTATCTAAATCAAGTATGGATGATAAGTCTTGATATTCCTGGTAAGGTAAGCTGGTTAGGGGAAAAATGAGTGATGTTGTTTCAAGTATCGAGTGTGCTAGGTAAGTGTGTAGTGATGTGATGAATCAGGCGGTAGTAGTGGATGGTGTGACGTAATCGCGGGAATCAAACCGTGCAAAACCAGGTCGTTTCCAATTCGGGTAAACGGGTCACCGTGCGGTCGACTCATTGAACACCATTCATATTTCAAGGAGCAAGAGGTAAGGAAACTTAGGGTACTTGGGTCAATGGTTCAATCCTCATCAAAAGTATAGATGCAAGCTACAAGATTGTAAAGGAAAATCAGGAAAAATTTACGTTAAGAAAAATTCAATATACTTAATTTTCAACATTAGTTAGGAGTGCTTGCTATGACCGCCGAAGTGATAAGAATGCATGACGATTCGGCGCCTGTTCCGATTGGAACGACAAAGAAATGGTTAAGCACAAAGGTTGCGTGGCCGGGTTCGAGCAACTATTAACGCAGCCGATCTTAAGTGAACAGGGTGGTGACCATTAGAATTATAGGGGTGGGCAACTGGTTTGTCAAGGCCCTAAAAGAAGACTAAACTTACTGAATCTTCATGCTAAACAGGCCGAATGTTAGTTCTGTTTGAACGTTGTGAGTAACAAGCGCACATTTCGACAGTATACAAATATTCTCTTCCGGCTGGACAACCTTGAAGTTTACCGGTTGGAGTTAATTGCGGCAGGGATGAATATTAAGTCCGCTTACCGGCCATGGATCTCCGGCGAACCACTTGTCGCCGGGCCATGGGTTAAGCGGACATACGGGACACGGCCGTTTAGGGAAAACCCCAATTTAAGTATGTGAATCCGTCCTCATCAATCTTCCGATGGGACCGTCCTTTCTGATTATACTTTCAATTCCCACATAGGGGATGGTAAACTCCGGGATACCCACGTAATGTGGCGTAAATTGAATTTCTTGATAATAGACGACCAGAGCCTTATCCGTCAGGTAATACTCCTGGTCGTCAGTTACTCCGGGAAACGGCCTGATTAACGGTATCTGTTGCTCCTCGATTTGTTTCAGAATAATGGCATCCATTACCGCTTTGTAATTACTGTCAGCTTTAAATAAGTTGTAGAAGTAGTATGCATCGCCGTTTTGCAGGTTGGCGGTAATGGACTTTTGCACGTCTAAACCGTTGGCGGCATGCCACCTAAAGGTATAGACATCTAGCACCACACTAAGTGTGCTGTTCCTGTTGACCGCTATCTTGTATTTTCCGAAGATTTCTTCGTATACGTCACAACCTTCTCCTGGAATTAGATAAAAAACCTGTTCTTTGATTAAATCGTTGATGTGGGCCTCGACGATGTAATTGTTTAATTTTACTTGAGGATACTTAACGTTGGTGCATGGATTTTGTATCTGAATTTCCACTATCGTGGCCGTGATATCCCTGTGCGCCATGCCGATCAACTCCTCTTTCCCGGGATCCTGTTTATTATGCTATTCACCGCAGGAAAAAAAAGTTCAGCCGGCTGTTTGAAGGGCCGTTGGAAATAAGGCTGCGGAAAAACGGGACCCGGGCAGGCGGGCGGGAAACCCTTGTCCCGGGTCTGAGCGCCGGAGGCAGGTGATGGACAGCACGGGTCAGGGACTAACCCGGCCTATGTTTTGCGGTTCGTCTTACGACCTTCTGAGAACGGCCCGGTTACAGTAAAGTCCATCCGGACCGGAATTTGGAACGTTATCCGGTGGTCCCGAAAAAAAAACATATTCGCGACCGGCGCTGTTACCAGCCAAAATCCTAAAATGTGGCAATAAAATTAGGTCCCTAATTCTGGCAGGGGGCAGCACGGTGCCACCCGCTAAGACGATGATTCATCTCTACCTCACCATTTTACGGCGACAAAGTTATAGGGCGGCCAAGGGCCAGAGTATCTGAACAGTAATTTGCCTTTATACTGGTCCTGTAAATGGTTAACCGCTTCGTCGAACTGTTCAGTTGTAAGTATTCGGTGAACCCCCCAGTAGTAGCTGTCCGATCTCGTTAGTCGAGGTTTTTTATGCCAGGGGGCGGACCGACAAATGGTCTGTCTCATGTTTTTTCGGCGAATGGTCGAAATTGCGGGCTGAAGGTCTGGACAC
>DATKUX010000100.1:0-36291 GCA_035530395.1 Spirochaetia bacterium | reverse complement strand
TACGTCACACTGAGGGTTGGATCCGGTCGTGAAGCAATACCATGTTCCGTTCCTCGGCCAGCACAGAGAACTCTACCGCCAGTCTGCACCCGGTGCCGGGCGTGGGTTTGAGGAATTCCTGAGCTAACCAGACAGTCATATCGAATATTGCCGGACTTGCGGGATCAAACAGTGCTGCAGCCAAAGGGGTCTGGAAAACTGCGTGGTTTGTGATGAAGATAAGTGTGAAAAAATTACGAGCTTGCACGAGTTTTCGCCGGAGGCGAAGGCGTCCTTCGATGCACTGAGAAGGGAGATCGGATGATGTTGAGCCGGCGGTTTTTCCTAACTTAGGCATGAACGGGCGCAGAAGCCCCGGTAAGTAAGTATAAAGAAGATATTCCCGCAACGGTTGCAGAGGTACGGAAAGAAGCCCGCGGAAGCGGTACGGATCCCCTCCCTGGCGGGCTTCCTGATCCAGGGCAAGCCTATTTCTCCCTGTCCGCCAAGAGGATTCCTCCGACCCCGATGTTTTCCCGTGGCATCTCGTCGATGTAAACGATGAAGGCTGATGCCGGGATATTGGTCACTTTGCTGGCGATTTCGGTAAACGATTTCACTATCTCAACCTTTTTATCTTTGCTTAGCTGTGGTCCTTTTAGGGTAATAACGGGCATTTTATCACCTCCAAAACATTAGTTTGGTCTTCCGTGACAGTTGCCAATCAGCTCCTGTGCATTTGCGGTAATTATTATCTTATTCTAGCATGTGCACCGGTAGACCGGCAATACCTTCTTTGTTCGTCCCCGCCCTTTCATGCGGCCGGTGACCTTCGGTAAGCGGCCCGGATTCCGCTCAAGTTCGTCGGCGTTAACCGGAGTTCCCACTACGGCGAGAAGGGGCCGGCCGATGTTGACAGTGCTTATTCAATCCAGTAACATATTGTTGACAGTGGAATGCCTATATGTCAGAGGTTCACATGGAAAGATCAGAAGATCAGTACGGCATAAAGCCCAGCCCTGAGAAATGCCCGCAGAATTTCCTGCAAGGTTCTCCCAACCCGGTCCGGGTGCAGATCATGTGCGCCCTTCCGGACGGGAGAAAAGAGCGTGGGGGAAATAGCCTAGCGGGTGGGCGCCAAATAGTCTAATACTCCCATAGATATCAGAAAAACCGACTTTCGGCCGCTTAGCAATTCTTAACAATACCCACAAAATCGTTTAATTTTCCGTTACCACAGCCGCCTGCTCATAATATTCTACTACTTCCGTGATTTGTCTTTGGTTTTCTGCTCTTATTTCATCGACTAGTCTTTCAATCTCCTGTCTTTTTCTGATCCATTTAATTTTCACATCGAATTCTTCCCTGCCGTTTCTTCGATTTACACACCTATGTATTCCAACGATGGAGCCATCCCTATAAAACCATCTAGCGTACTCTTTCTTCCAATAATGGATTTTTGTTTCCGGAAATCTAGCTCTTATCGCATCCTTAACTTTTTGATTATTTATGTTGTCAAGCTGAGGGTGAGTTTCTCTTTTCCACTCAGGGGAACCTCTTATTATGGCAATAAGTTGGATTCTAACATACTGTTCTAAGTCATTCATGAAAAAGTCTCCTGATAGAGAAAAAGCAGACATTTAAGTCTGCAAATTTAGCAGTACGCCTTAGAGGGTTCTTCTTAGCGACTCTGCCCTCCCATAGGGCCGCCTATATGGCGTTGCCAGGCTATCCGGGTTAGCCCCTAATGAGCTACAGATAGCGCCGTAGCCCGTCAACCTGGTGAGTGGAACCCTTAACCGCTTGCCTCAACTAAGGCCCCTGTTAACCACATATTAACCCCGAGGGAAAATTTAGTCAATAGGTTTTTTAAAAAAATTTCTCGTCAACTCCGACGGCGTTAACCTGATCTTAAGGCCTGGGCACTAATCGCCGGTCGGTGTTGACAGTGTTTATTCAATCCAGTAACATATTGTTGAACATAGGAATGCCGACATGTCAGAGGTTAATATGGAAAGATCACAAGACCAGTATGGCATAAAGCCCAGCCCTGAGGAATGCCGGGAGATGGCCGAGTTCCTGCAAGGTTTCTCCAACCCGGTCCGGGTTCAGATCATGTGCGCCCTGCGGGATGGGGAGAGAAGCGTGGGGGAAATAGCCGCGCGGGTCGGCTCCAAACAGTCCAACATATCCCAGCAGCTGCACGTCCTCATGGCCAAGGGCTACGTGGTCAAACGGCGGGACGAACGCAACATTTACTACCGGGTACAAAATACGGAGGTTTACGAGATCATGGAACGGATCTTCCGGATGGTCTGCCGCAGGGACTGACACGGCTCAAAGACGGTCGTTAACTGCCCAACATTCCGCTTGCCGGTAATCAGAGTGGCCGGTACCGAAATTAGGGATCTTTCACCCGTTGACATTGCGCCATCCTACAAATCTCTTTCACGCCGTGTGGGGGTGTTCCTTCTGCCGGCACACCTCCGGCCACCGGGGGATTTTTTTCACAAAGGGGCCGCACGGGTATTGACAGCCGGCTGGTTCTTGGCTAATATATTAATGATCATTAAAATGTTAATTGGTCAGTTGAAAAGACAACCCTAAACAGTAAGGCCGGATTGTCGCCGCCCGGTGCGGTAGGGAACGGAGCAGGCCGGGATTCCGCTTGAAAGGCGGCTCCTTAGGGACCGATAACTGCATGATACATGTAGAATAATGTTACACTTTGGGACTCCCTTTGGCTGGTTTACCCATTGATGACTGATTGTCGCCGCCCGATGGAGAAAGCTGCCTGTAACCGCTTCGCCGCCTGGTGCGGTAGGGAACGGAGCAGGCCGGGATTCCGCTTGAAAGGCGGCTCATTAAGGCCTGATAACTGCATGATACATGTAGAATAATGTTACACTTTGGGACTCCCTTTGGCTGGTTTACCCATTGATGACTGATTGTCGCCGCCCGATGGAGAAAGCTGCCTGTAACCGCTTCGCCGCCTGGTGGGTGGTGAATGGAGCAGGCCGGGATTCCGCCTGAAAGGCGGCTCATTAAGGCCTGATAAATGTATGATACATGTAGGATAATGTTACAATTGGTTAACCAATTGATAATGGACGTCCCCGCCCCGTATGACCGGCGTCGTGATTGATTGTCGGGAGACAAATTGTACGATGTCCCAACCCGCCGTCCGGAGCAAGATTAATCGTACCCCAAGACCTGGAGAGTGAGAAAAATGATGCCAACCACCATTCATGAAAGTCAATCAGAGGAAGGAACTGCATCAAATCCCCATCTTTTTTGCGGAGGGGAAATATCCGAAAACCCGGATGGCACAAAGCTCGCCCACGCCGGATGCCGGGAGATGGCCGAGTTTCTCCAGGGGTTTTCCAACCCGGTCCGGGTGGAGATCTTGTGTGTTCTGCGGGACGGGGAAAAGAGCGCGGGGGAAATAACCCGGCGGGTGGGGGCCAAGAAGTCCAACATATCCCAGCAGTTGAGCGTTCTCACTGCCAAGGGATATGTGGTCAAGCGGCGGGACGAAAGGAACATCTACTACCGGCTGCAGGGACCGGAGATGTGCGAGGTTATGGAGCACATCTTGCACCTGGTTTGCTGGAGCGGGTTAACCGATCAGGACTGACGGATTCTTCAACGTGGGAGCCGGTCCGGCCGGACTTCAGATAAATTAACCAGGGGGAGGGGTTTTTAGATGACAGCGGAAGGACCCAGGCAGATCAGGACAGCCAGGTGGTCAACGCCAGCGGAATGAGGGTTACGGGCATGCCCGCTCCGGTTTGTCAACCAGCTCCGGGAATTGCCCGGAGCCGACCTGGGTCGCCGGGAAAAGATCACAGGAAAGGATTATAAGAATGGACTACGATATTCTGGTTATCGGCAGCGGCATCGGCGGCATGGAAGCCGCCCTCAAACTGGGGGACATGGGCTACCGGGTCCTCCTGGTGGAGAAGGAAGCCAGCATCGGCGGCAAGATCATCCTCTTGAGCAAAGTGTTTCCGACCCTGGACTGTGCCTCCTGCATTTCTACGCCCAAGATGGCCGGCTGTACTCATCATCCCAACGTGCGGGTCTTGGTTTACAGCGAGGTGGAGGAAGTGAAGCGGGAGCTGGGCGGCGGTTTCACCGCCCGGATCCGGCAAAAACCCACGTTTGTGGACCCCGCGGCCTGCACCGGTTGCCGGCAGTGCGAAACCAACTGCAGCGTGGCCGTACCCGACCAGTTCAACTTCAACCTGGGGCCCAGGCGGGCTGCCTACCTGGCCTTTCCCCAGGCCGTGCCCCAGAAGGCCGTCATCGAACGGGAAGGGAGTTCTCCGTGCACAGGCCGCTGTCCGGCCGGGATCAAGGCCCACGGTTACGTGGCCCTTGTGCGTACCGGCAAGTACCGGGAAGCTTTCGACCTCATTATGGAAGCCACACCGTTAGTGGGTAGCTTGGGCCGGGCCTGCTACGCCCCCTGCGAGGGCGAATGCACCCGGGGCACCATGGAAGGGCCGGTGCCGATCAGGCGTCTAAAGCGCTTCGTGGCCGAACGTCGTTACCAGGAACCGGTGCTGACGACCGTGATACCAAGCGGCGGGCCCGCCGTGGCCGTCGTAGGCTCCGGTCCGGCCGGCCTGACCTGTGCCTTCCAGTTGGCCAAAAAAGGTTACCGGGTCAAGGTCTTCGAGGCCGCCGCCCAAGCCGGCGGCATGCTTACCCAGGCTATTCCCGCCTACCGTCTGCCCCGGGAGGTGGTGGCCCGCGATATCCAAAACGTTACCGGCCTGGGGGTGGAGATAGAAACGGGCGTCCGGGTGGAAAACCTGGCCGGCCTGAAGGAAGCTGGTTTCGATGCCGTCTTCGTGGCCACCGGGACCCCGGGTTCCTTACCCATGGGGGTGCCGGGGGAAGACCGGGCGGGCGTGATGGGGGCCATGGACTTTCTGCGCCGGGTTAACACCGGGGAGGGGATGTCCCTAACCGGCCGGACCATCCTGGTGGCCGGCGGTGGTAACGTGGCCATAGACTCGGCCCGGGTGGCGAAGCGCCAGGGGGCGGCCCGGGTGATGGTGCTCTACCGCCGTGACCGGGAGTCCATGCCGGCCCACACCTGGGAAATTGAAGCAGCTGAAAGGGAAGGCGTGGAATTTCACTATCTGGCCGCTCCCGTGGCCTTTACCGGCCCCGCGGGAAAACTGGCCGCAGTGGAATGTATCAGGATGGGCGCGGCCGATTCAACCGGCCGGCCGGTGCCGGTGAATGATTCGCAGTTTTCCGTGCCTGCCGATCTGGCCGTCGTGGCCATCGGTTTGTCGCCGGAAACCGGACCTTTCGAGGGCCTGTTGCCGCTGGGTTCCGGCGGGTCCATAACCGCCGACCGGGAAACGCTGCAGACGGCCGTCCCGTATATCTTTGCCGGGGGCGACGTGGTTACCGGACCTTCCATGATCGTTGACGCAGCCGGGCAGGGGCGGCGGGCCGCCTTCTACCTGGACCGGTACCTGCGGGGCGAGGAGTTGACGCAAGCTTCCTTCGACGACCGGTTGCCGGTGGTGGACCGGGAACAGGTCATCGCCCGGCAGAAGACATACCAGAAGTTGCCTCCGGTGGAGGAGACCCTTGCGGCGGGTTCGGGGATAAAGGGGGAGGAGTTGCCGCTTACCGAGGAGGAGGCCCGGTACAGTGCGGGACGGTGCCTGGACTGCGGGGTCTGCGCCGAGTGCCACCAGTGCGTGGCGGTCTGTCCGGCCCATGCCGTGCGCCTGGACATGCGGGAAGAGGTGGAGACAATTCAGGCCGGCGCCGTGGTACTGGCCACCGGTTTTCGGCTCTTTGACGCCGCCCTTAAGCCGCAGTACGGATATGGGAAGTTCAAGAACGTCATCTCCGGCATGCAGATGGACCGCCTGCTGGCGCCCACCCGGCCCTACAATGCCGTGCTCCGGCCTTCCGACGGCAAGGTGCCGGACAATATAGCGTTCGTGATGTGCACCGGGTCGCGGGACCAGACGGTCGACAATCCCCTCTGCTCCCGGGTGTGTTGCATGTACTCCGTCAAACACAACCAGCTGATGATGGGCGCCCTGCCCCTGGCCGACGTGACCGTCTATTACATCGATATCCGGGCCTTCGGCAAGGGTTACGAGGAATTTTACCACCAGGCCGCGGCCATGGGCACCAACTTCGTCCAGGGCCGGGTGGCCGGTATCAGTGAGTTGGCAAACGGCAATCTGATGGTATCCTACGAGGATGTTTCAGGCGGCGGGGGGCCGCTCCAAAAGGAACACGACTTGGTGGTGCTGGCCACGGGGCTTTTACCCAACACCTCGGCTTACGGTATTTTTGCCGGCGGTGATCTGGCTCTGGACGAGTTTGCCTATGTCCGGGAGGTGGAGGAGGATCTGAATCCGGGTAAAACCAGCATTGAGGGTGTATTCGTGGCTGGTTCGGTTTCCGGTGCCCGGGACATACCGGACTCCATACTGCATGCCGGCGCGGCGGCGGCCCAGGCAGCCGCGTACGTAGAAAGGATCAGGATGGAAAACAAATGAGCTAAGGACCTTAAGACCAAGTGGCGGGGAGGGGGGAGCACCGGGAACTCTGTGGTGGGGACTCCCCCGTTCCCTGGACGGTCCTTCGGGTAGGCTCGCGCCGGGTTTGAGTCTTTTGGGCTGGTTTCTCCCCCCGGTGCCGCCGGGGGATTTTTTTCACAAAAGAGCCGTAGGGTGTTGACAACCAGGCTGTCTCTACAGTAATATATTAACGATCATTAAACTATTAATATTACGAGGAGTTGGCATGGAAAGGGAAGCAGACCGCTACGGCATAAAACCCACCCGCGCCGAATGCCGGGAGGTGGCCGATTTTCTCCAGGGGTTTTCCAACCCGGTCCGGGTGGAGATCATGTGCTCCCTGCGGGACGGGGAGAAGAGCGTGGGGGACATCGCGGGCCGGGTGGGCGCCAAACAGTCCAATATATCGCAGCAACTGCAGATCCTGATGGCCAAAGGGTACGTGGCCAAACGGCGGGAGGAGCGCAACATCTACTACCGGGTGCAAAAAACGGAGATTTACGAGGTTATGGAGCACATCTTTCAGCTGATCTGCCGGATATCAACCAGTTAGGCTGCATTACCGGAGGCAAATACAGTGGGGGAGGGGTTTTTGAGGTGACAGCACAGGAGATGGAAAGAAGTACGGTGGTCGATGCCTGGGGAACCTCCTGACCGGGACCGCTCCCGGTCGCCGGAATGCGGGATAACAACAGGCTTCCGGAGCAGCCGCCGGAGGTGGGCTTTAGCCGTGAAAACCGGACGCAGCTTTCCGGCTGAAAACCGGAGTTATTAAACTTGGTGAATGAAAATACAGCTTAGGAGGAAATGTACATGACTACGGAAGAACTGAAAAGCATCAAGGTAAACAAGGTTGTCGACGCGCGGGGAACTTCGTGCCCCGGTCCTATCCTTGCGGTGAAAAAGGCCATCGTGGACGTAAAGGCGGGGGAAATCATGGAGGTTCTGGCCACCGACACCGGGACCCAAAAAGATATTCCGGCCTGGTCGAAGAAGATGGGACATGAATATCTGGGTGTCATTGATGACGGGGGAACCTTCAAGTTGTATGTCAAGAGGATGAAGTAGCATGACAGGGCAAGCGAAAGAAGGCAAGGATATCTCCCCTAGGATCCTTGTCTTTTCCACCAACAACATTTCGGATCCCGGGATAGATCTGGCCGGCAGCTCTCATATGCACTACCCGCCTACGGTAGTCGTAATCAGTATGCCTTGTTCCAGCGGTGTTAAGCCCGAATGGGTTTTATACGCGGTGGAACAAGGCTTTGACGGAGTTTTTCTGGCCACCGACGGGGAAGAATGCGCATTCCTTCCGGATTGTGCCGAAAGGACGGCGCATATCGCTCAAGAGGCCAAGGATCTACTTAGTCAAAAGGGCTTCGAACCGCAGAGAGTGAGAATGTCGGGTATCTGTTCGGTCTGCGCCGAGCCGTTTACTAACCATATGAAGGAGTTCACGGAGGCGCTGAAAAAACTAGGTCCTTCCAGGAAGGGATAGAATATGAATTATGATATTCTGGTTGTAGGCAGTGGATTGGGGGGCATGGAATCGTCCCTTAAACTCGCCGACATGGGTTATAAGGTTCTACTGGTGGAAAAGGCGCCAAGCGTGGGGGGCAAGATGATCCTGCTGAGTAAAGTCTTCCCCACCCTGGACTGCGCCAGTTGCATTTCGACGCCCAAGATGGCGGCTACCCAGCATCACCCGAATATTGACGTGATGATTTATTCGGAAGTGGACAAGATCACAAGGAACGGCAACGGCAGGTTTAAGGTCCGTGTCCGGAAGAAGCCGACCTTTGTGAAGCATAACCTGTGTACCGGCTGCCGCCAGTGTGAAATGACTTGCAACGTGGCCGTGCCTGATCAGTACAACTTCGATCTGGTGGCCAGGCGGGCGGCCCATATCGCGTTCCCGCAGGCGGTCCCCAAGAAGGCTGTCATTGAAAGACAGGGTTCTTCCCCGTGTTTGTACACCTGCCCCGCGGGGGTTAAAGCCCACGGTTACGTCGCCCTCACCCGGACCGGAAAATATGATGAAGCCTTCAACCTGGTTCTCGAAGACACGCCGTTGGTCGGCAGTCTGGGGAGAGCCTGCTTTGCGCTGTGCGAAGGAGAATGCACGAGGAGTAGTCTGGAAGGACCCGTCCCGATCCGAAGGATTAAACGGTTTCTGGCGGACCGTTATTACGGCGGGCACGCTGAACCGGAGCATAAAGCTCCGGAAGAGCCGGACGGGAAGCAAGTGGCCGTTGTCGGTTCCGGGCCGGCGGGCCTTACGTGCGCCTTCCACCTGGCCAAGAGGGGGTACAAGGTCAAGGTCTTTGAGGCGCAAAAGGTCCCGGGCGGCATGCTCAGCCTGGGCATACCGGCCTACCGGCTGCCCAAGGATGTCGTGGCGAGGGATATCAAAAACCTGACGGCTCTGGGGGTGGAGATCGAAACAGGCGTGAAGGTGGAAAACCTCGCGGACCTGAAAAACCAGGGCTTTGAGGCCGTTTTCGTCGCTGCCGGCTTGCAGGGACCGGCCAAGATGGGTGTACCGGGCGAGGACCTGGCCGGCGTGCTTTACGGTGTGGATTTTCTCCGGAAAATGAGCCTCGGCGAGACTGTGCGCCTGGGGCAAAAAGTAGCGGTCATCGGCGGCGGCAACGTGGCCATCGACACCGCCCGCAGTGCGCTGCGACTGGGTGCCCGGGAAGTGCATCTGTACTCCCTGGAAAAAGAGGACGAGTTGCTGGCCACCCCGGAGGAAGTGGAAGGGGCCCGGCACGAGGGCATTCAATTCCACCATGGCAAAGGGGTCCGGCAGATCAAAGGTAAAAATGGCTCCGTAACCGGCCTGGTGACCATAGCCGTGAAGTCCATCTTTGACGAAACCAAGCGGTTTAACCCTACCTATATCGAGGGTACGGAAGAAGAAACGGCCGTAGACACTGTCATCGCGTCCATCGGCCAGAGGGCCGAGTTGAACTTTACCGCCGGGCACAAAGAACTGACCGGTGCAAACGGCCGCCTGATCGTGGATCCGGCTACCCTGGCCACGCCTGTTCCCGGCGTGTTTGCCGGTGGCGATGTGGTAACCGGTCCTTCCATGATCGTCAAAGCCGCGGGACAGGGCAAAAGGGCTGCCTTCCACATCGACCGCTACCTGAGAGGGGAAGCCCTGGAAGGGGCCGAGTTCGATTACCGGCTGCCGGTTGTCGACAAGGAAGAGGTCATCGCCCGGCAGCGGAGTTACACGACCCTTGCCCCCGTGGCCAAGAAGGAGATCTTAAAGGAAAAAGTCACCGGCTTTGCGGAAGTTGAGCAGCCCATGACGGAAGAGGAGGCGCTGTACAGCGCCGGCAGATGCCTGGACTGCGGGGTATGCTCACAGTGCAGTCAGTGTATCGCCACCTGTCCTGCCGGTGCCATCGACATGGGCATGCAGGAAGAGATGGTGGAAGCGGAAGTCGGTTCGGTCATCGTCTCCACCGGCTTCAAGCTTTTCCCGGCGGACGCCAAACCCCAGTACGGTTTCGGCAAATTCAAGAACGTCATTACCGGCATGCAGATGGACCGGCTTCTGGCACCCACCAGACCCTACAATACCATTCTGAGGCCCGGCGACGGCAAGGTACCGGAAAGCATAGCGTTCATCCTCTGCACCGGCTCAAGAGACCAGACGGTCAACAACGAGTTGTGTTCCCGGGTCTGCTGCATGTATTCGATAAAGCATAACCAGCTCATCATGGGCGCGCTGCCCCTGGCTGACGTTACGGTCTATTACATCGATATACGGGCATTCAGCAAGGGATACGACGAGTTTTATCAGCAGGCCAGGGGCATGGGTACCAATTTCGTCAAGGGTCGGGTTGCCAAGATAGAAGAAAAGGAAGACGGGAACCTCACCCTCTTTTACGAAGACATCGATAACGGCGGGCATCTCGCCCAGGCGGAACATGACATGGTGGTTCTGTCGGTCGGACTCCTCCCCAATACGGAATACATGAACCTGTTCGCCGGGGAGGAATTGCAGCCGGACGAATTCTTCTACGTCAAGGAAACAGACGAGGACCTTTACCCGGGGAAAACCAGCATAGACGGCGTTTTCGTCGCGGGGACCGCATCAGGCGCCAAGGACATACCCGACTCCATACTGCACGCAGGTGCGGCTGCAGCCCAGGCAGCGGCGCACGTCGAGAGGACGAGGATAAGCAAATGAGTAACAGGCGATTAGGCGTATATATGTGCTACTGCGGCGGGAATATCTCCGACTACGTGGATGTGGAGAGGGTCAGGGAAACCATCGCCAAGGAGCCGGGTGTCGTGGTGGCCAAGACAGCCCTGTCCGCATGTTCCGATGCTTCCCAGCAGGAGATGGTCCAGGACATCAAGGAGCACAATCTGGACGGCCTGGTGGTGGCGTCGTGTTCTCCTAAACTGCACATGTTTACTTTCCGGGCTGCGGCCAAGCGGGCGGGGTTGAACCCGTACCAATACACCCAGGTGAATGTCAGGGAGCAGTGTTCCTGGACGCACACCGACGACCGGGAAGGAGCGACCAGGAAAGAGATCAGCCTGATCAGGGCCGGGATCGGCAAGACCAGCCTGACCGAGCCTCTTGAACCCATAAGAATCGACACTGTACCGAAGGTGCTGGTTGTCGGCGGGGGTATCGCCGGCTTGCGAGCAGCCATAGGGCTGGCTGATATCGGCCTGTCCGTCCTGCTGATTGAGAAATCGCCGTCTGTCGGTGGACGGGTCAACCAGTTGGGGATCATGTATCCCCATGGCAAAGATGGCAAACAACTGATCGCCCAGTCGATGAACGAAATAAAGAAGAGAAAGAATATCACCCTGCTGACCAACGCGGAACTGGTTGGGAAGTCCGGAAGTATAGGTGACTTCACCGTAAAGATCAGGGTCAGCGAAGACGAGATTACCGCCAATGTCGGCACAATCATTATTGCTACGGGTTTTGACTCGTATCATCCCAAGGAGGGCGAATATGGCTACGGCATCGACGGGGTCGTAGCATTGCCGGAATTCAAAGAGCTGCTGGACAAATCCGTCGGGGTTCCGACCCGTAACGGGAAAGAGATAAGGGACATTGTCTACATTTACTGTGTCGGCAGCAGGCAGGATGCGGACCTGGAAAATCCGAACCGGTACTGCTCCCGTTTCTGCTGCACCGCGGCGGTTCACTCTTCGATCGTGGTTAGTGAAAAGAACCCGAATTCCCACCAGTACCACCTTTTCCGGGACATTCGGACGTACGGCAAGTATGAATTGCTTTATGGACAGTCCAGGGACGCCGGTTCGACTTACCTCCGGTTCGGCGAGGATGAGCCGCCGGTGGTTGAAAAATGCTCCGACGGAAAAGTGAAGGTCACCGTCCGCGATCTGCTTACCTTCGGGGAAGAGGTTGAAATCAAGGCGGACGTTGTAGTCCTGGTGACGGGCATGGTTCCGAGAAAGAACGAAGAACTGGTCAGTCTCCTGAAACTGCCTGTGGGTAGGGATCGGTTCTTTAACGAGATCCACCCGAAGCTCCGGCCTGTGGAAACCATGGTGGACGGCGTGCTGATCTGCGGCACTTGCCAGGGACCCAAAAACTCCTCGGAAACGGTGGCCTCGGCTTTAGCGGCGGCTACGCAAAGCGCGGCCATTCTCAAAAAAGGCTATGTCGAGCTTGATCCCCTGATGGCCTGGGTCAACCCGGAACTCTGTGACGGATGTCTTGAGTGCGTGGAAGCCTGCCCTTACTCGGCTATCGAAATGAGTGAGGATCAGGGCAAAAAGGTGGCGACGGTAAACAAGGCCGGCTGTAAAGGCTGCGGCGGGTGTGTACCGGTGTGTCCCAGGGAGGCCATTGATCTAAAAGGATATACCGATGCCCAGATCAAGTCGATGATAGACGGGTTCCTAAAGGAGATTGTTTGAGATGAACGGCGCGGTAAGAGATTTAAGGGAAGTAATCAGGGAAGAAATGCTGCAAAGGGACAGGATTATGGACGTCCTGAAGGATGGCCCCCGGACTGTGCCGGAAATCTCCGCGGCCATGGGGTATCCTTCCCACGAAGTGATGTTCTGGCTAATGGGAATGCGTAAGTACGGTTTTGTGGCTGAAACCGGCGAACCGACAGATGAAGGTTACTATAAGTACAAGGCGGTAAGGGAGGGGAACTAATGGCACAGGTCAATCCCGGCTTTGTGGAAGATGTCAGGAGGTCCGATGATTTCAACGCATCATCGTGCATGAACTGCGGGGTATGCAGTGCGGTGTGCCATATGGGCCTCGAACTCCTCCCCCGGAAACTGTTCAGGTATGTTTTGCTGGGCCTGAAAGACAAGGTACTGGAAAACAAGGAAACCATCTATTCCTGTCTTCTGTGTAAGCAGTGTGAAGTAAACTGTCCGGCCAATGTGCACATTGCTGAAAATGTCAGGTCTCTGAGATATTACATGAATAAGAAAGTCTTTAGACTTTAAGGAGAATCAGACCATGCCATTACCGATTGGTGATACGATTGGAATTCTGGCGGATAATTTGCGGATCCGGAAATCCGTGCTGCCCATCTCCGCCAAGAGCGCGACCACGTGGGTAAAGGGTCTGGGTCTTCCGCGGGGCGGCGAAACAGTTCTCTACACCGGCCTGATGTACCAGCTGATTCCCTATATCGCGGCCATGAGCACCTCTCAGGAGAAGATCGAGGACTCCTTCCTGGCCGGCATGATCGGCTTGGGGCGCCAGGTGAACCGCCTGGTCAACATCTCCGCTTTCATGGCCCGCCCGCCGGCCGCTTTGAGAGAGCGCTATAACAAGGTGCTGAGGGATATCGCCGGGCTGCTGCGTTCGGCCGGGGTGGATTTCGGCTACCTCTACGAGGAGGAGCTCTATTCCGGAGCCCTGATCTACGATCTGGGTGATGACGATCTCTTCGAGTCCCACGCCCGCAAGGTCTATGACACCTTCAAGAAGTATGGGGTAAAAAACGTCATTACGGTTGACCCTCACACCACCAATATGCTGCGCTCCGTCTACCCCTCCCTGATAAAGGGTTACGACCTCAAGGTGCAGACCTACCTGGAGGTGTTGGCGCAAGCCGACCTGCGGCCGGTCCGGGAGCTGGATACGGAACTGGTGCTGCACGATTCGTGCGTCTACGCGCGCTACGAAAACGTAATCGACCCGCAACGGACCCTTCTGAGCAAGGCGGGCTGCGCTGTTCGCGAGCCCAGCGAAACCGGTAAGTTTACCCACTGCTGCGGGGGGCCGGCCGAATCCCTGTTTCCCCAAAAGGCCAAGATGATAGCGGGACAGCGGGTGGAGCAGCTCCAAGAGGCCGGGGGACACGGCGTGACCATGTGCCCGATCTGCCTCGTCAATTTGCAGAAGGCCGCCGGCCCTGGCTTAGACCTGCAGGATATCTCCGTGTACCTGTCCCGGGCCTACGCCGGCTGAACGCGCTTTCCGTCGGCAAGGTCCCGGGGGTTTTCAGACAGCGTTTTAAAGGAAGGGGTTTTTCAACGTGGATGACAAAAAGGAAAAAATGGTTTACATCAACACCAACGGGGCCGAAAATCCCGAGAGAGCAACCCTTCCCTTTATGATGGCCGGGGCAGCCCTGGCCATGGAGGTTGAAGTGGCGGTGGTCCTGCAGGGTACCGGCGTGTTCCTGGCCAAGAAGGGTTACCTGGAAAACGTCCCGGTGACCGGTTCGCAACCGCTCCAGCAACTGGTGGCCACCTTCATGGAAGGAGGCGGCCGGCTCCTGGTATGTATTCCTTGTCTCAAGGAACGGCATATGGCCGAGGCGGACCTCATCGAAGGGGCCATTCTTACGTCGGGCGTGGCCCTTAATGAAGAGATTCTCAGCGCGGATGCCACCCTGGTTTACTAGGACTGGGCAAGGGGCCTTGTCGTCGGTATCTCATGTCTGTCCCGGTCCGGGGAGCGCCCGGACCGGGACTGTACCAAACATTAGCGGGAGGGGATTCCATTGGAATACACCAAGAAAACCATTATCCTTTTTTCCGGCGACCTGGACAAGGCCATGGCGGCCTTCATCATCGCCAACGGGGCGGCGGCCATGGGAGACGAAGTGACCATGTTCTTCACCTTCTGGGCTCTGAACATCCTCCGCCGGCCCGAAAAGGTGCCGGCGAAGAAGAATTTTCTGCAGGCCATGTTCGGTGCTATGATGCCGAGGGGGGCCGGCCGCCTCGGTCTCTCCAAGATGAATTTCGGCGGCATGGGGGCGGGTATGATGAAGTCGGTGATGAAAAGGCAGAATGTGGCCACCCTGCCGGAGCTCATCGCCATCGCCAAGGAACAGGGGATCAAGATGGTGGCCTGTACCATGTCCATGGACGTCATGGGCTTTTCCGAGGCGGAACTGATCGACGGCCTGGAGTTTGCCGGGGTGGCCACTTATCTGGGCGAAGCCGACGAATCGAACGTCAATCTGTTTATTTAACACGATACCTTTGGGGAAAGAAAGATAACCGGCGTCGCAGTAAATGGCTGCGGCGCCCTTTGGCGTTGATCCAAGGTATGCCTGCCGTATCATCGGCAAAATCTTCACCGGGAGGATTCCCCTGTTCATCCGGGTTAGGATGACTCAGCGCTTCTTCCTCTTCCCAGGTGATACCGTAAGGGAAACCGGCCGCCGTGTATCCGGCTATAAAGGAGAAATAATAGTCGGAATTAGGATAGCGGTCAATTTCCTCTTGTTCCTTTCTCTTTCGTTTCCGTTCTTGCTTGACCTTAATCTGGCTCTCTACGCTCTTTTTCAGCTGAGCGACATATTCTTGGTTAAATGTCACTCCCAGCATGGTCAACTCGTTGAGGGCACAGAGCAAATCGACGGCAAAGTGTTTGCTATAGCCTTTTACCAGATTCTTTCCCTCGTACTTCGTCAGCCAAAGCGGTGCGGCGCCGAGCCTGCCCTGCCGGGTCAGTCGCTTATGGCGGGGTGTGGAGGGGTGTTTTCTCTTTTTGGCCATGTTCAGCTCCATTGGATGGATTTTCGGTCTCAGGCTTCAGGAGAACAGAGCCCGGACGCCGCCGCCGGATGTGGCGGGCAGTGCCCCGGTTGCTCCGTATGGCTCTTTTTCGCCACGGCAGGATATAAAGACCTGCTGGTGGAGATGAAAATTCCTCCACCTTGCCTGCCAACGGGTTTTCTTAGAAGCAACCCGGGCCGGCAACTTTCAGCTTCCGGAGAGGAAAACGGTACTTCGCCGTCGAACCCGTCCGTAGATAGGCCGGCTTGCCGGCAAGATGTTCCGCTTATGGGGGAGAGGGAGAGAAAAATGAAACTCACTGATCTGTTCCACGCCGGCCGTTTGGTGGTGACCGGGGAAGTTTCCCCGCCCAAGGGCACCGATGTCTCGGCCATGCTGGCGGAGGCCCGCCTGTTGGAAGGCTGGGTTGACGCCGTCAACGTCACCGACAACCAGAGCGCCGTGATGCGTTTGAGTTCGCTGGCCGCGGCCGCCAAGCTGAAGGAGGCGGGTCTCACACCGGTTTACCAGCTCACCTGTCGGGACCGCAACCGGCTGGCCCTGCAATCGGACCTTCTGGGGGCTGCCGCCCTGGGCATAGAGAACGTACTTCTCCTGACCGGCGACTACGTCAACAAAGGAGATCATCCGGACGCCAAACCGGTGTACGACTTCGATTCGGTGCAACTGATCGACTGCGCCAGGGGCCTGGTGGAGGGACGGGACATGGCCGGCAACCTCCTGCAGGGCCAGCCCGATTTCTGTCTTGGCGCGGTGGTCAGTCCCGGCACGGAACCGGTGGAAGCGCAGATCATTAAACTGGCCAAGAAGGTCAAGGTGGGGGCCTCCTTCATCCAGACCCAGGCGGTCTACGACGGGGCGGAACTGGCCCGTTTCCTGGCCATGGTGAAAGATTACGGTATCCAGGTGCCTGTGATGGCCGGCATCGTCATGCTCAAGTCGGCGGCCATGGCCCGTTACATGAACAGCAAGGTACCGGGGGTAAAAGTACCGGAGAGCCTGATCCGGGAGTTGGAGGCAACACCGAAGGAAGATCTGGAGGAAACCAGCATCCGCCTCACCGTACGGCTTATCGAGGAGTTGAAGCCGCTGGTGGCGGGCATCCACCTGATGCCGCTGGGGTGGACCCGGCTGGTGCCGGAAGTGCTCAGGCAGGCCGGGCTGGGACCGGCGAACCCGTCCTGCAACTAATTAGGCTCCCGGGACGGAGTGTCGGTACGTTTGCCAGGTTAACGCAGGTTAGGGCGGTCCGGTCGCTAGAGGTTGTCCCCTGGTCTCTTCGGGGCTACGTGGATGGTCTTTTCCCGCTCGTAGATCACCAGCCCCGGCTTGGCCCCCCGGGGTTTCTTGACATACTTGATCCGGGTGTAGTCAACCGGCACGGATGAGTCGTTGCGGCCCCGGCTGAAGCCGGCCGCCAGCCGGGCCGCCTCCTGCAGGGTGGTTTCCGGAACCGGCCGGCCGGCGGCGCGGATGACCACATGTGCCCCCGGGAAGCCGCGGGCGTGCAGCCAGACATCGTTGGGGGCGGCCAGGTGCAGGGTTAGGTAATCGTTTTGCAGGTTGTTGCGGCCGATGCATATGGCGACGCCGTCCGCCGACTTCAACTCGAGGGGGTGGGGGGCGCCCTTGGCCCGCGGCCGCGGAACGTCTTCCCGCAGGTACCCCTGGTGGCTCAGCTCGGAGCGCACTTCCTCCAGTTCGTCGCGTCCGGCGGCATCGCCGAGGGCGTTTTCTATGCCCTCCAGGTATTCCTTCTCCTCCGTGGCGGTTTCCCGTACCGCCGTGGCGGTACGGGCCGCTCCCCGCAGCCTGGTGTAGAGACGGAAATAGCGCTGGGCGTTTTCCGCCGGTGTCAGCGTCGGATCCAGGGGGACCTCCTGCGGTTGGCCGCTGTGGTAGTCCTCGATCACCACCGCGGTTTCCCCCTTGGTCAGCCGGTACAGATTGGCGGTGAGCAACTCCCCGTAGAGGCGGTAGGTGTCCCCCCGGTCCTCGTCGTCACCGGCCCGGGAGATCTTCTGGACCGCTCTTTCCCTGGCCTTAACCACCACCCGGCGCAGGGAGGTCTTCTCCTTTTCCAGGAAGTCCTGTTCCTCCCGGTTTTGAAAGTATTGGTCCACCACGTCGTTCATGGCCGGTCCGGCCGGGCGGGCCGGACAATGGGTGAGGGAAACGGCCGCATAGTCGCAAATGAGGCCATCTTTACCGATCTGTATGCTGGGTGAATAATTGCCGGTCTCAATATCCGCGGCCAGGTTTTGCACGGTCCCCCAGAGGCTGCGCAGTTCGAATTCGCCGCAGGAATCCAGGGCGGGTTCCGGTACAAGACCTGCGCGGTGTACCAGTTCGCGGGCCGTTAGCAGCGAAAGGCCGTTCACCACCTGCTGGAGCAGGGCAGCCAGGGGGGTCTCCAGGGGACGGGCCATGCAGACGGTGTAAAACTCTTCCTCCCCGGCGGCCTCGGGTTCCAGCTTGTCCTGGACGGGCGGCGGGATGTAGGGGCGGCCGGGCAGGACCTCGCGGTAGCGGCTGAGCGCATGGGAGTACCGCCGGATGCCGTCGATGATCAGGTTGGTCCGGTCATCCACCAAGATCAGGTTGGAGTGCTTGCCCATAACTTCGCAGTACAGGGTTTTGCTCACCGGGCTGCCCAGTTCGTCGTACGTATCCACCTCGATTTCCAGCACCCGCTCCAGGCCCCGTTGTCTGATCTCCCGGATGCGGCTGCCCTCCAGGTGCTTGCGCAAAAGGAGGCAAAACAGCGGCGGGGTGGGCGGGTTGGGCTGGGTGTGGCCGGTGAGGTGAATGCGGGCGTGTCGGGCGTGGGCGGACAGGAGGAGGCGAAATTTGCCGGGGTGGCGGTAGATGGACAAAACCAGGGCGGATTCGGACGGCTGGTGGACCCGGTCGATGCGGCCACCCTTGATAAGTTCGTTCAATTCCCGCGCAACGGCGGCCATAACCAAACCGTCGTAAGGTACGGCGTCCACCTTCTCCCTGCCATGGTATACTCGTTAGGATTGCGCTATAATTGAGCTGACCAGTTGGTAAACCAAAGTATACCACCGGCCCGGGAGGCGGTCAACCAGAGCCTGACCGGGCGGAAGAATGGGAGTGGCGCAGTGGCCGGGTTGGAGGGACTGCCGGCGGAGTTGGAAAAGGCTTTTCGTGCTTCGGCATTTCCGCGGCATGTGGGGGTGGAACTGGTGGAGGTGCGGCCCGGTTATGCCGCGGCCCGGCTACCGGTAGCCGGACATATGACCAATGTCCACGGCATTACCCACGGCGGGGCGGTCTTCACCCTGGCCGACGTCGTCCTGGAGGCGGCTTCCAACTCACACGGGCAGGCAGCAGTGGCCTTGAACGTGAACATCAACTTCCTGAAAGCCACCGGTGCCGGGGACTGTCTCACCGCAACCGCCACGGAGGAAAACCTCACCCGTCGCACCGGGCTCTACCGCATCCGGGTAGAGGACGGCTCGGGAGCACTGGTGGCGGAAGCGACCGGCATGGTGTACCGCAAAGGGGATAAGGTACCGGGGGGGTAACCGGCTTGCCAAGAGGGGGTATTGCGGTTTGGATCGCAATACCCCCTTCGTTCGTAGGCCGCAGCCTGGAGGGAAAGCCGTTATAGACGGTAATTTCCGACCAGCCGGTTCAAGTCGTCGGCCATGGCCGCCAGCTTCCCGGTGGCGCTTGATACCTCCTGCATGGCCGAGGTCTGATTCTGGGCTGCGCCGGCCACGTTTTCCACCCCCGCCGACACCTGTTGGGCCGCCGCCGCTAGGCTCTGGATCTGCTGGGCGAGGCCGTCGACGAGGTTGATAATGCCTTTGAAGCTGGAGCCCACCTCTCCGGTCACAGCCGTCCCTTCCCTGACCTGTTTGGCGCCCTCGGACATGGCTTGCACGGCCTTGTTGGATTCGGACTGCACTTTGCTTATCAGCTGGTTGATATCTTTACCGGCGTTGGCCGACTGCTCGGCCAGCTTTCTGACCTCTTCGGCCACCACGGCGAAGCCTCGTCCCTGCTCGCCCGCCCTGGCGGCTTCGATGGCGGCGTTGAGGGCCAAAAGGTTGGTCTGGTTGGCGATGTTGGTTATTAGCTCAACGATCTGGTTAACCTGGTCCAGCGTTTTGGACAGGGTATCGACCACAGTTGAGGCATTGTGACTCACGTAGGCGATGGCTTCCATCTGGCTGGTGATTCTCTCCACCCCGCGGGAACCGTTTTCCGCTTCCCGTGATGTCTGTTCCGACATGGCGGCGACTTCCTGGGCGTTTTGAGCCATCTGATCCATGGTGCCGGCAATTTCAGACACGGTGGCGGCTGTGTCCGAGGCCGCGGCCGAAGTCTGCTCGGCATTGTCCGACAGTTGCCGGGATGAACTGGCGACTACCAGGGAGCTTTCCTGTACCTGGGTCACAAATTCCCGCAGGTTGTTAACCATTTGGTGCACGGAGCGCGAGAGGGAGGATACCTCGTCCCGGGCGTCGGTCAGGGAGATATTCCCGGTGAGATTGCCCCTGGCGATCTCACCGGCCATGCTGTCCAACTCCCGGAGGGGTTTGGCTATACTGCGGGAAAGGAGGAAGCCCAGACCCGCGGACAGCAGCAGGGCCAAAAGCGCCGCCCCCATGGAAATGGTACGGGTCTGGTCGTAGTCGTTGCGGGCCTGGGCCGCCATCACCTGGGCACGCTCAAGCCCAAGGACCTGCAGGTCGCTGAAGTCCTGGGTTATGGTATCGGCCCCGCCACCGGTTTCACTTTGGATTATTCTGTAAGCTGCGGCTTTGCCCGCCGGGGTGCCCAGCGAGCTTTCCTGGAACAGCTCGTCGCTGGTGTTCCGGTATTGGGCCAATTGGGATTGAAGACTGCTCAGATCCTGTGTTTCCTTTGCCGACAGGCCGCTGGATTGATATTCCTTCAAATAGGATAGGGTATTGGCGTAATAGCCGGTGGCGTCGCCGTAAATGAGGTTCATCTGTTGCTGATCGGTGCTGTCGATGTGAGCGTAGATAGCGGTTTGGAGCTCTTGAAAGTTAAGATCAGCATTGGCAAGGTACTGGGAGGAAACAAGGGACAGGGAATACATGGCGTTGACACGTTCCTGGGTCTTGTTCAAATTATACAGGCCGTAAACCGCCAAAAATACGAGAATGGCACAGATTACGGTCATAACCATGGTAATACGCGCGCCAATCCTGAGCCTGGAAATAAACGACATTTACGTTCCTCCTTATGGCATGTTGTCTAGAGGATGGACTCAGCGTAGTATTTCGACATAAAAATGGATTTTAATTAGGCCGGCCGGCGGGTTATCTTTGCGCGTCCCCGGGGTAACCTTTCCTCATACCGTCGTCATGGTCTGTGTCGGGGTGCCGCGGAGCCGGACGGCAGTGGTTCCCGGGACTATTGAGCCGTTATACGGGCCAAAGAATTGCCGTGGTGGTAAGGTTATGCAAGGATGTCTTGCCGGGGGGGCAGCCGTCACCCATGTTATCCCGGGCGGAAGCCCGCGCCCATGGAAGACGTTTGTCTTCAAGGCCGGAGGACCCCGTCGGGCAGGCGGAGACCTCCGGTGCGGCCCCAGGCAAGGGGCGGAGCATCTTTCCCTGGTTGTCCGCATACTCTGGAATAGTTTCGTGTGCTGGCGGCGGGAGGTGCGCGTCTTTTGGATGAGCAGTGGTATACTCTGTCTGTTCCCGAAGTTATCCGGAAGTTGAATACCAGCGGCGAGCGGGGCCTCGACTACGGAGAAGCGGGCAGACGCTTGGCGGCTTGCGGTCCCAACATTCTGGAGACGGCCCCCGCGGCTAGGCCGTGGCTCGTGTTCCTGAACCAGTTCCGGGATTTCATGGTCCTGGTGCTTCTGGCAGCGACCGCTACGTCCCTGTTACTGGGTGAAGTAGCCGATGGGCTGACCATCCTCATCATCGTATTGCTCAACGCGGTCTTGGGATTTGTGCAGGAAAGCAGGGCGGAGCGCTCCCTGGAGGCCCTACGTCTTTTGTCTGCGCCCGAGGCCAGGGTCGTGCGGGAGGGGCGCCTGGACCGCTTCCCGGCCCGGGACCTGGTTCCCGGCGACATTGTGCTGGTCGAGGCCGGGGACATAGTCCCGGCCGACCTCCGGCTGCTGGAAGCGGCGGGTTTGGAAGCCATGGAAGCGGTGTTGACCGGGGAATCGGCTCCCACCGCCAAGAAAGCCGGGGTGCTGGTGGCGGGTGGGGCTGCTCCGGGAGACGTGGTTTGCGCCCTGTACGCCGGCACGGTGGTCAGCAGAGGAAGGGCCCGGGGCGTAGTGGTGGAAACCGGCATGCGTACGGAGATGGGCCGCATCGCGGCCATGATTTCCGGGGCGCAAACGGAAGCTACCCCCCTGCAGGCCCGGCTGGCTAAACTGGGACAGTGGCTTTTGGGCGTCTCCCTGTTTGTGTGTGCCCTGGTGGTGGCGGTAGGGGTCGCCCGCGGAGAACTCCCCTACCGCATGTTTCTCACCGGGGTCAGCCTGGCGGTGGCGGCCATTCCCGAAGGCCTGCCGGCGGTGGTCACGGTGGCCCTGGCTCTGGGGGTGCAGCGGATGGCCAGGCGCAACGCTATCATCAGGCGCCTGCCGGCGGTGGAAACCCTAGGTTGCGCCACCGTCATCTGTTCCGACAAGACGGGTACCCTGACCGAAAATCGCATGACGGTGCGGGAAGGCTTTATCGGGGGCATCCGTTTTGCGGTCGAAGGGGAGGAGACGGCGGACGTCCACACCGGGGTCGTCCGGGAAGATCTGGCCCTGTTCCTGCGCATTGCCGTCCTGTGCAACAACGGCATTCTGGAACGCCTTTTCGTACCGGCGGGCCGTTTTGTCAAACGGGTGACCGGACAAAAGCGTGCTCAGTGGCGCGTAAGCGGTGATCCCACCGAAGGGGCCCTGTTGGTCCTGGCGGCCCGGGCGGGAATATGGCGGGAGGACGCGGAAGAAATAAAAGTGGCCGAATTTCCCTTTGAATCGGAAAGGAAGCGGATGTCGGTGGTCTGCCGGCGGGCGGGCCGGCTCTTCGTTTACGCCAAGGGAGCCCCCGATGTTCTCCTGGCCCACTGCACCCACTATCTGAAAAGAGGCCGTGTGCTGCCTCTGGACGCGGCAGCGCGAAGGGTGCTGGAGGGGCAAAACGCGGCCTTGGCCGGACAGGCTATGCGCGTGCTGGCCCTGGCCTACCGGGAAATGCCGGAGGATGCCGACATTCATGAAGCCGCGGCGGTGGAAAACGGCCTCATCCTGGCCGGGCTGGCCGGGCTGATGGATCCTCCGCGGCGGGAGGCCGCCGAGGCTATACGGATATGCCGGCGGGCAGGTATACGGGTGGTCATGGTTACCGGCGACCACCCGGCCACGGCTCTGGCCGTGGCCCGCGAACTGGGCCTGCCGGCCGGCGGGGACAGCGTTTTAACCGGGCGGGATCTGGACCGGCTCAGCGATAGCGAACTGGCGGGTGCGGTGCGTAAGACGGCCGTATTCGCCCGGGTCTCGCCCGGGCACAAGCTGCGCATCGTCAGGGCCTACAAAAAAAGCGGTCACGTCGTGGCCATGACCGGGGACGGCGTAAACGACGGGCCGGCGGTCAAGGAGGCCGATATCGGCATAGCCATGGGCAAGGGCGGCACCGACGTCACCCGGGAGGCTTCGGCCATGGTGCTTGCGGACGACAACTTCTCCACCATCGTGGCGGCAGTGGAGGAGGGCCGGGCCATCTACGAAAACATAAGGAAATTTATCCGCTACCTCCTGACCTGCAACACGGGCGAGGTGCTGCTCATGCTGGCCGCCACCATGGCCGGACTGCCCCTGCCCTTGTTGCCCATCCAGATTCTCTGGGTCAACCTGGTTACGGATGGGTTGCCGGCCATGGCCCTGGGGGTCGATCCGCCTGCCGGCGGGCTCATGACGCGCCCCCCGCGTCCCTGGCAGGAAAGCATCCTGGCGCGCGGTTTGGGCCCGCGTATCGTGCGGGGCGGCCTGGCCATCGGTATGGGTACGCTGGCCGTCTTCACGGGCTCCCTGGCGGCCGGCCTGGACCTTCCGGCGGCCCGCACCATGGCCTTCAACACCCTGGTCTTCTTCCAGCTCTTTTACGTATTCAATTGCCGTTCGGAAGAGCAGGGTCCGGTGCAGGCCGGGCTGTTGGCCAATCCCCAACTGGTGGGGGCGGTCTCTCTTTGCGCCCTCCTCCAGTTGTCTGTTACCTATGTTCCGCAGCTTGCCGCCATCTTTCACAGCGTACCGCTCCCTCCCCGGGAGATGGCTGTAAGTCTTGCGGTGGCGGCTTCCCCCCTGGGAGCCAGCCTGGCGGCCCGGGTCTGGCAGACCGGGTTCGGGCGCCGGGTTACCTGCTTGAAGGTCTGAGCTTTCCATTTTGCCCAGATGGTGCCCGACTTTGGAAATGGTTAGACAAAACCGCTCTCCCGGTGTTATAATTCTGTGTAAAATCGGCTGCCGTGTCACTATTGTGCGAGGAGAGAAACTATGATTCAGTTTACCAAGGTACAGGGCCTTGGCAACGATTTCATCCTGGTTGACGGCCGCCACGGCGGTGTGATCCCTGATAATCCGTCCCGGGCCGCCGTCCTTTGGTGTGACCGTCACTTCGGTATCGGTGCCGACGGTCTTCTTCTGCTCCTGCCCTCGGCCCGCGCGGACCTTTCCATGCGCATCTTTCAACCCGACGGTTCCGAGGCCGAGATGTGCGGCAACGCCATCCGCTGCGTGGCCCTCTATCTCCAGCAGCGGGTAGGGACCGTGTCCGCTTCCCTGGCCATCGAGACGTTGGCCGGCATCAAAGTCGCCTCCCTGCTGGCCGGAGGGCTGGTGCGGGTGGATATGGGCCGGCCCTGCCTGGAGAGGGGGGAAATCCCCATGGCCGGACCGCCGGGCCGCGTGCTGGACGAACCCCTGGAAGCAGGGGGAGAGGTCTTCCGGGTGACCGCCGTATCCATGGGCAACCCTCACTGCCTCGTCTACGTACCGGACGTGGCCTTGGTACCCGTGACGACGCTGGGTCCGCTGCTGGAGCATCATCCCGCCTTTCCCCGCCGGACCAACGTGGAATTCATCCAGGTGGATGATCCGGAGAACGTGGTGGTGCGGGTCTGGGAACGGGGTGTAGGCGAAACACTGGCCTGCGGCACCGGGGCATCCGCCGTGGCCGTGGGCTCTTTTCTGAACGGTTTTACCCGGCGTTCGGTTAAGATAAAGCTGGCTGGTGGAGAACTGGACCTGGAATACAACGAAGACGGGCGGGTTTACGTGACCGGTCCGGCGGCCATGGTCTTCACCGGTCAGATAGCACCAATCGAGGAGGTTTAATAGGTGGAGTTTCGTGAATCAGAGCGGGTCAGGAATTTGCCGCCCTACCTTTTTGCCCGCATCGAGCGGCTGATCGCCGAAAAGCGCTCGGCTGGCGTCGACGTGATCAGCCTGGGGATAGGGGACCCCGACCGGCCCACCCCGGAGCATATCGTGGCGGAGCTTACGCGGGCCGCCCACAAGCCCGAAAACCACCGCTATCCCTCGTCGGAGGGCATGCCGGAGTTTCGCCGGGCGGCGGCGGGCTGGATGCGGGAGCGCTTCGGCGTGGAACTGGATCCGCGCACCGAAGTGGTGGCCCTCATCGGTTCCAAGGAAGGCATAGCCCACCTGCCCTGGTGCTACCTGGATCCCGGTGACCTTGCCCTGGTGCCCGATCCGGCCTACCCGGTCTATGCCGGAGGTACCCTCCTGACGGGCGGCGTGCCTTACTACCTGCCCCTGGAGGATAAGAACGGCTTTCTTCCCGACCTGTCCGTCATACCTGCGGATGTGGCCCGCCGGGCCAAATTACTGTTCCTGAATTACCCGAATAATCCCACCGGGGCCGTGGCCGGCCGGGAGTTTTTCGAGGGCGTGGTGGATTTTGCCCGTGAATACGAAGTCCTGGTCTGCCACGACGCGGCCTACAGCGAGATTTCCTACGACGGGTACCGGGCTCCCAGCATCCTGGAAGTGCCTGGTGCCGCCGAAGTGGCCGTGGAAATTCACTCCCTGTCCAAGACTTTTAACATGACCGGCTGGCGCATCGGGTGGGCGGCCGGGCATAAGGGCGCCGTGGGGGCGCTCGCGCGGCTGAAATCCAACATTGATTCCGGGGTCTTTGGCGCTGTCCAGGAAGCGGCGATCGCCGCTTTGACCGGTCCCCGGGAGGAAGTGGCCGAAAGCAATATGATTTACAAGGCCCGGCGCGATCTCCTGGTGGACGGGTTGAACGGCCTGGGCTTTCGGATCAAGCCGCCGCAGGCCGCCATCTACCTATGGGTGAAGGTGCCCCAGGGGCATGACGCCGCGTCCTTTGCCGAATTCGTTTTGGAGCGGGCCGGCGTGGTTATCACCCCCGGCACCGGTTACGGGCCGCATGGAGAAGGCTGGTTCCGCCTTTCCCTGACCACGCCCACCGAGAGGATCAGGGAGGCCCTGGTCCGGCTGGAAGCCCTGGGTCCGGTTTCCGTTCGGGCCTAACCCCGCAAGGAAAGAGGTGTCGACATAAATGAGCACGGAAGCACTGAGACTGTCCATCCGCGCCATCAATATCAGCCCCTCGGCCACCATGGCCATCGACGCCCGGGCCAAGGCCATGGCCGCCGCCGGGGTGAACGTGGTCAACTTCGGGGCCGGCGAGCCGGATTTCGATACACCGGAACATATCAAAGCGGCGGCGGTGGAAGCCCTTCGCCGGGGTCAGACCAAGTACACGCCGGTAGCCGGTACGGAAAGGCTGCGTCAGGCCATTGCGGACAAGCTGCAAAAGGACAACAATTTGTCCTACCCCGCGTCCGGGATCGTGGTTTCCTGCGGCGCCAAACACTCCCTTTACAACGCGATCCAGGTCTTGTGCCAGGAGGGTGACGAGGTGATTCTGCCCGTCCCGTACTGGGTGAGCTACCTGGAGCAGATCAAGCTGGCCGGGGCGGTGCCGGTGCCGGTAGCGACCGGCTCCACCTTCAAACTCACCCCCGGGCGGCTGGAGCGCGCCTGCAGCGACCGGACCAGGCTGGTCATCATCAACAGTCCGAACAATCCCAGCGGTACCGTGTATACCGGGGAGGAACTGGCCGCCCTGGCCGGAACAATCGTCGACCGGGGTCTGGCCGCCATTTCGGACGAGATCTACGAGAAGCTGGTTTACGACGGCCGCGAGCACGTATCCCTGGCCGCCTTAGGTGCCGCGATAAAGGAGCGGACGGTTACGATCAACGGCCTGTCCAAGGCCTACGCCATGACCGGCTGGCGAATCGGTTACGCGGCGGCGCCGCCCGCGGTGGCCCGGGCCATGGTCGATCTGCAGGGCCATTCCACCTCCAACCCGACTTCGATTGCCCAGGCGGCGGCCGTGGCCGCCCTGGAGGGCACCCAGGAGCCGACCCGGCAGATGGTGGCGGCTTTTGCCCAAAGACGCGATTTGATGTTGGAGCGTCTCAATGCCATTGGGGGCTTAAGCTGTCACGTGCCTGGCGGGGCCTTTTACCTGTTTGTGTCGGTGGAGTCGTTTTTCGGTAAGACCTTTGGCGGCCAGGTGATCGCCTGCGCCGGCGACCTGGCGGAGATTCTGCTGGAGGAGGGCCGGGTGGCCGTAGTGCCGGGGGAGGCCTTCGGCGATCCAGGTTGCATCCGGCTCTCTTACGCCACCTCGGCCGACCTGATCGGGGAAGGCGTAAAGCGCATGGCCGCGCTTTTGGCCAAGGTGGTCTAAGGCCGGCCTAAAACGGGAGGAACCGGGGGGAAAGAATTGCTGGCGAGCATGACCGGCTACGGCCGGGGTGAGGCGGTTGCCGAGGGACGCAAGTTTACGGTTGAGTTGAAGGCGGTCAACCATCGGTTTCTGGAGGTGGTGTGGCGCCTGCCGCGGCCGTTCCTGCCGCTGGAAGACGGGCTGCGGCGGCTGGTGCAGGCTGAAGTTTCCCGGGGACGGGTGGAGGGGCACGTAACAGCCGGCGAGAGCGGAGAGAAAAGCCTCACCGTGCGAGTTGACAAAGCCCTGGCTACAGCGTATGATAAGGCATTGAGGGAACTTAAGGAAATTTGCGGATTGGCCGGAGAAACGGAGCTAAGTCAACTGGCTGCCTTGCCTGGGGTTCTGGTGACCGAAGAAGCCGGGCAGGAGACGGAATTGTGGTGGCCGGCCCTGGAAAAAGCCTGTCGCCAGGCCGTGGACCAGCTCATGGCCATGCGGCTGGCGGAGGGCGAATCGCATGCCCGGGACCTGACCGCCCGGCTCGAAGCTCTGGCCGGGCTCAATGCCGGCATCAAGGAGCGCTCGCCGCTGGTGGTGGAGGAATTCCGCACCCGTCTGGCCGCCCGGCTCGCTCAGGCCCTGCCTGCCGGCGCGGTCGATGAGATGAGGCTGGCGACTGAGGTAGCCGTCATGGCCGACCGCTGTGACATACAGGAGGAAACGGTCCGGTTGGACAGCCATCTGCAGCAGGCTTTATCCTGTCTCACCGCGACGGAACCGGTCGGACGCAAGCTGGACTTCATCCTGCAGGAGATGCAGAGGGAGGTCAATACCATAGGGTCCAAGGCCTCTGACGGGATCACCGGTAAGTTGGTGGTGGAGGCCAAGGGCGAGATCGAAAAGATGCGTGAGCAGGTGCAAAACATTGAATAGGCCGGCCTCAGGGATATTTGTCAGCGTAGAACTCTGCGTGAGGGGGAAGTACAGGTGGACATCAAGTTAATCAACATCGGCTTCGGCAACATCGTTTCGGCTAACCGGATCATCGCCATCGTCAGTCCCGAATCCGCTCCGATCAAGCGCATCATCACCGAGGCCAGGGATCGCGGCATGCTGATAGACGCTACATACGGCCGGCGCACCAGGGCGGTGGTTATCTGCGACAGCGATCACGTCATCCTTTCCGCGGTTCAACCCGAGACGGTGGCCCATCGCCTGCTCAACAAGGAGGCCGCGGGGCCGGCTGATGACGGGACGGATTGAGGTTAGAAGCGTCCAGGGCCTCCTCTTTGTTCTCTCGGGTCCTTCGGGGGTGGGCAAGGGATCGGTTTGCCGGGAACTGCTGGCCCGGTACCCCCGGTTGAATCTGTCTGTTTCGGTGACCACCCGCGCGCCAAGACCCGGAGAAGTGGATGGCTTGAATTACTATTTCCGCAGCCAGGCGGAATTCGAAGCTATGTTGCGGGACGGCCAATTGCTGGAGTGGGCCCGGGTATACGGCCACAATTACGGCACGCCGCGCTTGCCGGTGCAGGAGATACTGGCGGGAGGCGGCGACGTGCTTTTAGAGATCGACATCCAGGGGGCCCTCAAAGTCAGGGAAGCCCTTCCCGAAAGTATACTTATCTTCATTGCGCCGCCTTCGGAGGATGCCATCCTGCAGAGGTTGACCGGCCGGGGCAGCGAGGGGCCGGGAGCAATCGCCGCGCGCATGGCCTGCCTGGGAGACGAGATGAGGGTCCTAGCGCGGTATGACTATGCGGTGATCAACGATACGGTGCACCGGGCAGTGGAGAAGGTGGCGGCCATCATCTGTGCGGAACACTGCCGCGCCGGGCGCTACCGCGGATGGAACGCCGGGAATGGCTAGAGGGGAGAATCAGCCCATGATGAACGAACCGCCCCTTGACCTGTTAATGGAAAAGGTGGACAGCCGCTACACCCTCGTTGTGGTGGCGGCCAAGCGGGCCCGTATCATTACCGATACGGATGACGGGGAAGACGAGCGTCTCAGGAAGCCGATCAGCGCGGCCCTCAAAGAAATTGCCGCCGACCGGGTGACTTTCCGGCGGCCGAGGCTCAGGTAGGGGAGAAGTTAGCTATGCTGACGGGAAAAACCGTCCTGGTAGGGGTCACAGGCGGCATCGCGGCATACAAGGCGGCCGAACTGGTGAGCTTGCTGGTCAAGGAGGGCGCTGCCGTAAAGGTGGTTATGACCGCGGCGGCCACCAGGTTTGTGGCAGCACTGACCTTTGCCTCGCTGTCCGGGAACCCGGTGGCTTGCGATCTCTTCGGCGAGGCACCCGGTCAGGGGGCCATCACCCATATAGATCTGGCCGCCGGGGCGGACTTGGTGGTGGTGGCGCCGGCCACCGCTAATTTTTTGGCCAAGGCGGCCGCCGGTTTGGCCGACGACCTCCTGAGCACCCTGCTCCTGGCCAGCAAAGGGCCGGTGCTCCTGTGCCCGGCCATGAACGTAAACATGTACCATCATCCGGCCGTGCGGGAAAACCTGCAGCGGCTCAGCCGCCTGGGCTACCATCTGATGGAGCCGGATGTGGGCCTCCTGGCCTGCGGCACCCGGGGTGCGGGCAGGCTGCCCGCACCGGCCCGGATTGTCGAAAAGTTGCTCTCCCTTGCCGCCGGGCGACGGGACTTGGCCGGCTACACCGTGCTGGTGACGGCCGGGGCCACCAGGGAGCCAATCGATCCGGTCCGTTTCATCTCGAACCGAAGTTCGGGAAAGATGGGCTTTGCCCTGGCAGCGGCGGCTTCGGCCCGCGGTGCCAGGGTCATCCTGGTGAGCGGGGCGGTCGAGGTGGCGCCGCCGCCGGGGGTGCAACTGGTAAGCGTGGAAACAGCCCGCGCGATGCGCGAGGCGGTGCTGTCTTTTCTCGCCGAAAGCGATTGCATCATCAAGGCGGCGGCCGTGGCGGACTACCGTCCGGCCCGGGCCGTCGACCAGAAGATCAAGAAAGGCCGGGACCTGACGCTGGAACTGGTCCAGAATCCGGATATCCTGCAGGAACTGGGAGCCTTGAAAGGAAACCGCATCCTGGTCGGCTTCGCCGCCGAAACGGAAAACCTGTTGGCCAATGCCAGGGCCAAGCTGGCAAGAAAGAACCTCGACCTTCTGGTGGCCAACGATGTTTCCCGGCCCGACTCCGGTTTCGGCAGCGATACCAACCTGGTCTGGCTGGTGTTTCCCGCAGGCCCGCCCAGGGAATTGCCGCTCATGGACAAACGCCTGGTGGCGGAGCATATCCTCGACGAGGTAGCCGGCCTCCTGGCCGGGCGCGGTACCACCGGGTAGACCCGGGGATTTTTGTCTAACTACGCTGAGCCAGGGCGGGGTCAAAATCCCCGGTTATCAAGGCATTATCTTTACATAAACCTAAGTTACACTTATGAATGTGAAGTTCGTTGTCGACAACGAGAAATTTTAGCAGGTCCCCACCTTTTATATCAAGGAATTCCCTTACCTGCCGGGGTAGGCATAGTGAGCCATTTTTGTCCAGTTTTATGCAATGCATTGGTTTTCTTTATCCTCCCACACTATGATTCTACATCAACTAGTATACCATGGGACGAACTTCAACTCCATCGCTTAACCTGTCGTATTAGGTCTTCTTCTGTCGCAGGGATTTTTCGGCCGGCGAGGTGATGTGTCGGTGCCAGAAGCTGCTATTTGGGTGGATGTGCTCGTCGATATCGAGGCTCAGGCTGTGGACCGGCTGTTTTCCTACGCCGTACCCGCCGGACCGGGGCCGGAGGCTGTTCCGGGCGTGCGCGTGCTGGTTCCCTTCGGCCCGCGTCGGGTCATGGGCTGGGTGATCGAGCGGCGGGAAGGAGCCCAGCCACCCGCCCCGCTCAAAGAAATCATCGAAGTGCTCGACCGCGAACCTGTTTTCACCGGCGAGTTGTGGCAACTAGCCGGCTGGCTGGCGGAGCGCTATCTGTGTACGCGTGCCCCGGTGATGCATTGTATGCTCCCTCCCGTGCTGCGGGGCCAGGGGGAGCCGGTTGGCAAGCTCCAGATCAATTTTCCGCCCGGGGAACTGGCGGCGGTGTGCGCTTCCCTCAAGCGGGCGCGGGCCCAGGCGGCCTGCCTGTCGACCGCGCTGCAGCGCCCGGGTCTTACCAGGACGGAACTGGCGCGGGCGGCCGGAGTAGGTTCCCAGGTGGTCGGTGCCCTCCTGGCCAGGGGGCTCCTGGCCCCCGAGGCAGCCACGGCTCCGCCCTCCCCGGGCTGGTATCCGGAGCCCGACGCTCCGCTATTGAACGGCGATCAGGCGGCGGCCCTGGCCGCGGTAGAGGACTCCCTCTCTTCCAGGGCCGGTTCGGTCAAGCTTTTGTACGGGGTAACGGGTAGCGGTAAAACGGAAGTTTATCTGAGGGCCGCCGCCGCGGCGCTTTCGCGGGGCCGGCAGGCCCTGATCCTGGTGCCGGAGATAGCACTCACGCCGCAGATGGTGGAAAGGTTTACCGGACGGTTCGGGCCGCAGGTAGCCCTCTGGCATAGCCGGCTGGCCGCCGGAGAGCGGTACCGCACCTGGCGCTCGGTCATGGCCGGGGAGAAGAGGGTGGTCCTGGGGACCCGTTCCGCCGTGTTCGCTCCCCTGCCCGACCCGGGACTGATCGTCCTGGACGAGGAGCATGAACTGACCTATAAGCAGGAAGACCAGCCCCGCTACCACGCCCGGGTGGTGGCCGGGTGGAGGGCGGCCAGACACGGGGCGGTCCTGCTGCTGGGGTCGGCCACCCCTTCACTGGAGAGCTACCGCTTGGCCCGGGCCGGCCGCTATGCCTTGCTCACCCTGCCTGTCCGGGTGGACGACCGCCCGCTGCCCGTGGTCAACCTGGTGGACCTGAGGGACGAGGTGCATAGCGGCCGGACAGGCCTCTTCAGTGCCCAACTTCTGGACGCCCTGCAAGAGAACCTGGAACGGGGTGCGCAGAGCCTGCTGTTCCTTAACCGGCGCGGCTTTCACACTTTCCTGGTCTGTCGCCGTTGCGGTACCGTGGTCCGCTGTTCCCACTGCGCCATATCGCTGGTCTACCACCGCTCCCACCAGTTGAAATGCCACTACTGCAACCATACCAGGGCGGTGCCGGACGCCTGCCCGGATTGCGGTGGACAGTTGCAGCACTTCGGGGCGGGCACCGAGCGGGTGGAGGAAGAGGTGCAGCGGCTCTTTCCGCAGGCCCGGGTGCTACGCATGGACGCCGATACCACCTCCCGCAAGGGGGCGCACGGGCGTATCCTGGCGGCTTTTGCCGCCGGGGAAGCCGATATCCTCGTGGGTACGCAGATGATCGCCAAGGGCCTCGACCTGCCCCGGGTGACCCTGGTCGGGGTGGTGAGTGCCGATCAGTCGTTGCATATGCCCGATTTCCGGGCGGCCGAGCGGACTTTTCAACTGCTCACCCAGGTGGCCGGCCGGGCCGGACGGGGCGGCACGCCCGGCACGGTAATCGCCCAGACCTACAATCCGGACCATTACAGCGTCCGGCTGGCCGCCGCCCATGACTTTCCGGGCTTCTGGACGATGGAGGCCGCCCTCCGCAAACAGCACCATTATCCACCCTTTGGCCATCTTATCAGGGTGGTGCTGGCCGATCCGCGCGAGGAGACGGCCCGGGAGGGGGCCGCCCAGCTGGCTCAAAGCCTGCAGGCCGCCGGTGCCGGTTGCGGGTGGGAGATACTGGGGCCGGCCCCCGCGCCGGTAACCCGTTTGAAGGACCTCTATCGCTGGCATCTGATGCTGAAGGGGGACCGGGGCCCGGAGCTCAGGAGAGTCCTGAGGGAGACCCTGGACCGGTTTCAGGCGGCCGCCCGGCACCATTTCCTACTGGGGATCGATGTGGACCCGCACTGGATGCTGTAGCGGGTTTCGGTTCTTCGACCCACGTTGTGAAGACCCACATTGACCCGCCGAGTGAAGGGTCCCCCGGTGCCCGGGCTTTGGGAAGCAGATTAATATTTGGTATGATCCAACTGCTTTTGTGGCGAGGGTTTTACCTTCGGCCCTGCCGCGGTATATAATGTGGGGGAGCAAAGTTTTCTAAGGTAAGAACTTGTGGAAGGGGGGAAGACCCGGTGCTGTAGCTCCCGTTGGGCAGTGCCGGGCCGGCTTTGGCTGTTTACAAGATTTTGGACATGGACGATGTGGACGAGGGAAGCGTCCTGCGGCAAAAATGCATAGAGGTGAAGGAGATCAGCCCGTCCGTCACTAAGCTCCTGGATAACCTGGCCGAAACCATGCGGGCCGCCCGGGGGGTAGGCCTGGCTGCCCCGCAGATCGGCGTGACCAAGCGGGTCATCGTGGTCGATACGGGCGAGGGGCTGATCGAACTGGTCAACCCCGAGGTGCTGGAGATGCACGGTAAACAGGTCGACTCCGAGGGTTGCCTTTCCGCGCCGGGCCTGCTATGTGAGGTTCCCCGGGCCCACCGCGTGCGGGTAAAGGGTTTGGACCGCGAGGGCCGGGAGGTCAGCTACCGGGCGGAGGGTTTTGCGGCCCGTGTATTCCAGCACGAGGTCGATCATTTGGACGGCGTCCTTTTTACCGACCGGGCGGTTAGCATAAAGCGGCCCCGGCAGGAAGGCTGAGAGCATTGCGGCTGGTTTTTTGCGGGACGCCTGAATTTGCCGTGCCCGGTTTGCAAGCCCTGGTGGCGGTCGGCCACGACGTGACGGCGGTGGTCACCCGGCCCGACCGTCCCAAAGGCCGGGGTGGGCGGCTGCAGTCCTCACCGGTGAAGGAAGCCGCCCTGACCCATGCTCTACCGGTGTGTCAACTGCATCCCAAAGACCCCGCCTTCCTGGCCTGGCTGACCGGCCAACAGCCGGAGGTCCTGGTGGTCGTGGCCTACGGTCATATCCTGTCCGGGCCGGTGTTGCAAGCCGCTCCTGGGGGTGCCGTCAACGTCCACGCTTCGCTGTTACCCGCGTACCGGGGGGCCGCCCCCGTCCAGCGGGCCATCCTGAACGGGGAGAGGTCGACCGGCGTAACCACCATGTACATGGACCCGGGCATGGACACCGGCGACATCATCCTACAGGAAGCCATGCCTATCCGGGACGAAGACGATGCCGGCACCCTGCTGGGCCGCTTGGCCGAAAGCGGGGCCTTGCTATTGGTGCGGACCCTGGCCGGTCTGGGGGCCTTGCAGCGGCTCAAACAGGATGAGGCGAAGGTTTCCTACGCGTCGCCCCTTACCCCCGCCGACGAGGTCATCCACTGGGCGGAGGCGGCCGCGGCCGTGGTCAACCGGGTACGGGCCCTGTCGCCCCGGCCGGGCGCCTACACCATCTGGCAGGGCCGCCGCCTGAAAATATGGCGGGCGTGCCAAGGCCCCGCCGCGGAGGGAGTCATCCCTGGTCGGGTCGTCCGGGCCGGGGCGGGCGAGATCGTGGTCGGAGCCGGGGATGGTACGGTGTCCATATTGGAATTGCAGGCCGAGGGGGGCAAGAGGCTAACCACGGATGCCTTCCTGCGGGGATCGGTCATGGGGGAAGGGGCGCATCTGGGATAAGCTCAGGCGACCTTAAGCGACGGAGACCCTTTCCGGGAGGCAAGACATTGACGGAAGAGACTTATGATATTTACCGGTCGCGAAAAATCAAATTTGAAAAGGCCGTTAATAATTTTAAAAAGAAAGATGACCTTCTAGTTCTTTGGCGTGCAATAGTATTTACTCCTGGAGCCGGGTTGTTGATTTATAGCTTTTACTCTGAAAGGGCTTTATTTATTCTTCTTACTATGCCATTCGCCCTTGTGTTCCTACTGCTGGTAATACAACACGCCAAAGCTAAAACTAAAATCAAATATTTTCAAAGCCTCGTTCTTGTCAATAGTAATTGTTTGCTTCGCCTTTCCGGTAAATGGGCATCCTTTGCCAATTCCGGACAGCAGTTTGTTGACCCAAGTCATCAGTACTCCTCTGATTTAAATATCTTTGGTCGGGGTTCATTGTTTCAATATATCAATGCCACCACAACCTTCATGGGAGAGCAGTCATTAAGCAATTTGCTGAACGAAAGAACCGCCTTAAAAGAGATTAAGTTGCGGCAGAAAGCAATTGAGGACCTTGCCGGGAGGCTTGATTGGAGGCAGCACCTTCAAGTGACCGGGTTAGATACGGGGATGCAGAACCGAAACCCGGAGGGCTTAGTTGCATGGGGCGAAAGCAGAAGAACATTAATCAATAACAAATATCTGCCACTACTCTGGTTTCTCCCGGTAATAACGTTAGCCTTTATGATTCTAGCATATTTTCGGCTGATCCCGCCCTTTGCCTGGATCTACCCCCTGTCGACTCAGATGTTGACTGTTTGGTATACGGAAAAACTTGTTCGACCAACTGTTGATAAAACCGGGAAAGCCGTATCCGATCTAGAGCGGTTTTCTTTGTTGCTGAGATGTATAGAAGGGCAAGATTTCGAAGCCGATTTGCTTGTTAAGATGAAAGATAAGCTTTATCTCGATGGTAAGCCTGCTTCCTGGCAGATTAAGACCTTGTCGAGAATAATGGACCGATTTTCGCTGAGGCATTCTCCCTTGTTGCATATTGTGGTTAATGTCCTTACGTTTTGGGATTTGGCTACATTAGTGAAGTTGGAAAAATGGAGGAATAGATCGGGTATCTTGCTGCGAAAATGGCTCGATGTCATTGGTAATTTTGAAGCTTTGTCCAGTTTTGCCGGACTTGCCTACGATAACCCCGGTTGGGTTTATCCCGAAATTGTCGATTGTCCGCCCTTGATGGAAACAAGGCACATTGGTCATCCCCTAATTATTAAGGATCTCCGGATTTGTAATGACATATCTTTTTCTGTTATTGGGGCAACATGTATAATTACTGGCTCTAATATGTCAGGTAAAAGCACTTTTCTTCGAACCGTTGGACTGAATCTCGTGCTAGCTTACTGCGGGGCTCCTGTTTGTGCCCTCTCTATGCGCTGTTCT
>DATKUX010000099.1:0-25016 GCA_035530395.1 Spirochaetia bacterium | reverse complement strand
GTAACGGATTGTCTGCCTTGATTTTGGCGAACCGCCCAAAATCAAGCGGTTGCTGTGAACCGAGCAGAACATAATTGTACTCGCCATTTGATTTCGCTATATATGTATAAGGAAATACCGCTCCCACCGTTTTGACCATTGATTGCAACAATTTTGATGCCGGTGTCGTAGCATTCACGTTCATGGCGATTAACCCGCCGGGTTGTAGACGATTTTGCAATGTCTGGAAGAATTCTTCGGTTGATAAATGGAATGGAATGTAGATTTGCTGCGTATAGGCATCAACAATAATAATAGAAAACTGTTTGTGTGTCTGGTTCACAAATACCCTTGCATCCTGATTGACTAGGGTCGCTTCCTGTTTTTTTAAACCGAAGAACTGGTAGTCGAGCGGGATAACGGCAGGATCGATTTCCACTCCGGTGACGCTCAGTCCGGGAAAGGATTGCTGGTCGTATTTAGCCAGCAGATGAGGGATGGTGCCCCCCGCCGATCCCAAAACCAGCACATTCTGCGGTTCGTTGACCAGGTAGGGGAGGAGAAGGTAGTCATCAAAGTAATCGTTAGTGCTCAACTCGTCATTCGGGTGGGCCAATGACTGAAACGCTCCACCCTCATTGTATACCAGTGCGATCGATTGATCAGGAAATTTGAGAACTTGCACAAACTGATACAGGGTATCTTTGGACCACAGAACGTTTATGCCTGGTTTCAAGGAACTACCAAGCCATCCGTACAGCACGACGGGCAGCAGAAGTAATATAAAGGCAAGGTACCGTAAACGGTACTGACGAAGACCCCAAGCGCTGATCAAGATCAATGTGCCGGACCAAAAGAATATCGTTTCCTGCGTGCCCCAAAAGGGGATGGTTCCAAAGGCCGTGCCGAAGGTACCGATCAGACTTCCGAGCGTGGAAAAGGCGTACAGGCCACCGGCAACTTTGCCCATATGTTGGGGCTCGGCGCTAATCAGCCGAAGCGCAAACGGGCTAACCATGGCAAGTAGAAAAACCGGTGGAGCGAATACCAGCAGAATGGCGATAAAGGACAGTATGATTGTCCACAGGGGAGTATTCATCATCCCGTTTGTCAGATGCTGAAAGATCAGCCGTCCCCAGACAGGCACAAGCGAACTCCATGTGCCGGAAGCGAGGGAAAGTACCATTAACACCCGGATATCTGGTTTATGGTCCGCCAGATGTCCGCCAACCCAGTAACCCAGTGACAACGAGAGTAGGATCAGGCCGATGATGTTGGCCCAGACAATCATTGATGTGCCGAAAAAAGGAGCTAAAAAGCGCGATGCAGCAAGCTCCAACGCCATAACCGATGCTCCAGTCACGCTCACATAGGCATAGAGAAATGAAGAAGGTACAGATTTAGACATTAAATTACATTCTCCTTCCCGGATCATTATAATGTAATTTAGGTCTTGAATCAATCCTTTGTCAGGATAAGGTATTTTTCATAAATAGGGGTAGTAATTCCAGTTGGATGGCGATATGTATTTTTTCCCCACTGCGGTCACTGCCTGCGTCCGGCAGGTGTATCCAGGCCGTGCCGGCGAACTGGCGCACAAGGTGTCCACCTGGCATGGTTGGTCGAAAGGTGTTGTACTGACGGAAAAGGCCGCCGGAGACTTGGTGCGTGCATCGGAAAAATTGTTGGAGCACTTTGTCCGGTTGGCCCATACCGTGACTCCTGCCTGATGTTCCTTCTGGCCGCTGCGGCTGCTGTCGTCCCTTGTCCCCTGGGCTTTCGAATTCGCCAGGGGACACTTTAGTTTCCGGACGGGGGGCCGGGTATTAAGGCGCTCGCCTTAAAAAAAATCCTACGGTGAACCTCTGATTGCCTCAACCTTTCTTCGATGTTACCTTGGACCGTTGCTATCTCCAGATTCCTCGTGGGTCTGTCGTTTCCCTGAATCTGAAGACGAATGCGATAGACAAAAGTGGCGGGTAAAGAAGAAAAAATTTGACCAATTCTTTCCCGTGGACCGACAAAATACGCTTTGGTCTCTCCAGAGGTCGGTATTAGAGGAAACCTTCCTTTAGACGGGATCCGCAAAAAGAAGCAAAAGGCGGTAGGAAGCCCGTCAGATTTGGAGCGAGGCCCGGTCCTCAATTGCCGGGATCCGTGTCGCGCTACCTTATGCGTATCAGCTTTGGACAGTGAAAGCGAAGGGGAAGACTGTTTTTAGACAAACACGGGTCATATCCCATCCTCCCGGTGGCGTAGAAGCTTTTGAACACTTGGGACCTTTCTGTAAGGAGGAACGCGCCTCCGTTAAGTTCAATCCAGCCGTGCCGGTCCGGGGATTCTGCCCTATAACAGATGTAATCGCTGTATCATTAATGGCTGAGCGGGTTGTTCTTTTAAGGAGGGCCGGGAAAGCGATAGACTTCTTAAAATTACAACAAAATTTCTGTCAATCCCTGCTGATAACCTTGACAGTTCGAAAAGTTGATGGTAGAATCGAGTTAATTTTACAACAGGAGGTTTTTGTTAATGGCATTTGAGGTTTACACACCACGCCGGGGAGGCGGGAAGAGTGCCTCCAGAACAAAGAAGGTTCCAGTCGTAAGGCTGTCAAAGACCAGTCTGGTGCTCAACAAGTGGGCCAGAGAAGCTCTGGGGTCGCAATCCATCGAATTGGCCTATGACCAGGAAACCAAAACAATCAGGATAGCTCCGAATGGGAGTATTCCCTTGAAAAAGACTAAGGTGTTTGCGAAGGGATTTTTCAATGCCTTTGGCATCAAACTGAACGGAAGCTTTCCGGTCGAAGTAAAAGACGGTTTTCTTTTTGCCAAGATTTCCTAACACGAATTTTCTTCGGATTCAGGCCCCTTGCTAAAAGCGGGGGTCTTATTTTTTTGTGGGGCAGGAAAAGCGTTATGGAAATTACTATAATAAAAGGAAATTAATAGTTAGGTAGTGATCATCAGGGGTTCTGGGCACTCGTATCCGGGCCCCTGAAATTTTTGGCCCAAGGGTGACGGGAGCGAATTGCTTGAGATCTATCGCGGTCCTGATGACAGACTTCCGCCGGGTCAGAGCCCGAAACCATTCTATTCCGGAGTTGTGGGTTGGCAGGGAAAAGGAATCATTTGGAGAAACGTTCTGTCAGGGAAAAGACTCTCCCGTCGATGCCACCATACCGTCGGCCTCCTGCGCCCGGGAAAGAAGAATGACAGCCAAAACGTACTGTGGGCCAACCTTCCCGGCTTCTACGAAACCACGTTCCGGTGCGAATCCCTGGTTTGCGGGCGTAACGGCCATCGCGGCTGGCGCCGGAACCGGCTTTGCGCTGATGCCAGACGGGACGGTTCGGACGTGGGAAGACAGCGAGTTCGGTCAACTGGGGAACAATTCGGCCGCCCTGTTGAGCGATGTCCCCGTACCGGTGTCTGCCTGACCGCTGTCGCGGCTTTAGCCGGTCGGAATACGCATGGAAGTCGGATGGCACGGTCTGGGCCTGGGGCTCAAACGATTTCGGCGAGTTGGGAACCAACTCTACCGATCGCAGCCACGTTCCCGTCCGGGTGTCCGGCCTGAGTGGTGTCACGGACATAGCCGGCGGGGACGGCAACGGCTACGCCCTAAAGCGGGACGGCACGGTCTGGGCATGGGGATGGAAGCGTAACTGCGCCTTGGGGAACAACTCCACCCTCGACGCTCACGTGCCTGTCCAGATGTCGGGCCTCTCCGGTGTCACCGCCATAGCCGGCGGGGACGGCAACGGCTACGCCCTAAAGCGGGACGGCACGGTCTGGGCATGGGGAAGCAGCGGTGGACTGGGGGGCAACTCAACCCCTGTAAGTCTCGTTCCTGTGCAGGTGCGGGGTTTGTAGGCGTTTTGATCCGGGCTTCAGGGGCAGCAGGGAGGGGAGTCAGCTGGGACTGGGGCAAAGACGGGCCGGTTGTCCATTACCGCTCGCTATTGTTAAGATCGGCGTCTGTCGCCGGATTAGGGGAGATGAGTATGGCAGTATACGTTATAATCGATATTTAAATCAAAGATAAAGGCCCTTACTTTGAATATGTTGACAAGGTGCGCCCAATCGTAGAGAAGTATAATGGTCGCTATTTGGTGAGAGGTGGAAAAGTTACCCCTCTTTTCAGCGACTGGGCTCCGGAAAGAATTGTTCTGATTGAGTTTCCTTCGGCCGATGAGGTGGAACATTGCTTCGGTTCGCCGGAATACAGGGAAATAGCGCCGCTGAGGGAAGGATCTACTGTGACCAGATCAATAGTCGTTCAGGGTGTGCCAACATCTCCTGTACCGGCAATTGCTCCTGCCGTGATTCCCTATAGATAAGAAAGGCAAGGGTGGAAAAAAGCGGGACGAGACAAGTCAAAGTTCGGGCGGTGAGGGCCAGTTGTGGCCATGCCGCAAGCGAGGTAACGATGAGGGTGGCTTGTTTATGGTTCGGAAAACCCGGTTTGACATGAGAACTCTGAGACTCCAGGCAGGAATTCTTCTCGCTGCGGTACTCATGCTAACAATGGCGGGTTGCGGCACCTCCGCGCCCGGAACGGCCAACACCGCCCGGGTACCCGGCCCGACGGCAATAACGCCCGGCCCAACGCCCGGTGCCACACCGGCTCCCTCTGCTCCGGCGCCGGAGATATCCGGCCGACCGGGGAACAATGCCGTAACAGGCAGCCTCGTCCCCACGCAAGTGCACGGTCTGACCCACATTACAGCCGTCGCCGCCGGGAACGCGGTGCAGAGCGGGTATCCCGCGAGTTCGCTGCCTACGCCCTTAAGTCTGATGGTACCGTCTGGAGTTGGGGAAACAACGGGTTTGGCCAGCTGGGGAACAACTCCACCATCAATAGCGGTGTTCCCGTCCAGGTAACGGGGCTGACCAATGTTTCGGCCATCGCCGGCGGACAAGACGCCGGTTACGCCTTGAAGTCTGACGGCACGGTGTGGGCCTGGGGGAACGGCAAGTCCGGCCAGTTGGGTAACAACTCCACTGCCGACGGTCACATCCCCGTCCGGGTAGGCGGCCTGACCGGCGTTAGAGCCATCGCTGCCGGTCAGGATTATGCTTGCGCGCTGAAGTCTGACGGCATGGTGTGGGCCTGGGGAGACAATGAGTCCGGTCAACTGGGGAACAATTCCGGTGGCGGCAGCCTCGCGCCCGTGTCGGTGCGTGGTCTTTCCCGCGTTACCGCCGTCGCTGCTGCGGGCTTCACAGGCTATGCCCTGGAAGCGGACGGCACCGTCTGGACCTGGGGTGAGCGTCCGACGAATCAGGCGTGGTACCGTTCAATAAATAACGTCGTGCCGGTCCGTATCCCGGATCTGACCGGCGTCAGCGCCATCGCCGCCGGAGAGGCTAATGGATTTGCGATCAAGCGGGACGGCACGGTTTGGGCCTGGGGGTGGGGAGGGGAAGGCGAACTCGGGAACTTTCCGGCCGCCAGAGGGACGCCCGCTCAGGTACACGGGCTGACGTCGGTTACGGCCGTCGCTGCCGGAGGCGGTACCGTTTTCGCGCTGAAGTCGGACGGGACGGTCTGGGCCTGGGGAGGCTTCTTTGCCGGCAAGATGGGGAACAACGTGACCGGAGGCAGTGCTGTCCCTGTTCCAGTTTCCGGACTGAGGCACATCAGGGTCATAGCCTGTGCGGATTATGACGGCTACGCCGTAAAGACGGACGGGACTGTTTGTGCCTGGGGAGAAAACGAGTCCGGCCAACTGGGGAATCGCTCCACAACGGGCCGGTAGCGTTTTGGCAGGCCAAGACGCGGTAGGGCCCTATCTGCCCGACATGGCAGGGTTTGGCTGTGCCAGGAAGAATCATTCAGGTGGATCTGCCGATCAAAGGGGCCAGGGGAATCACATGAAGCTAGACGTTCTCTTCGGTATAGAGTCTCGGGAGTCCGGGCCGCTTCCCGTGGCCACGGTGTGGAACAACCGGGTTCACCGGGTTACGGGCCGGACCGTGGCTCGGGTCGGCCGGGCCTTGGACAAGGCCAAGTGTGTTCAAGCATATTTGGCAACCACAGAAGCCTGTAGCGTTCCGGGAGCCGATCCGGCCAGGGGTGGGCACAGGTTCGCGAATCTTTCGGGAAGGGGGGAAGGGGGAGGTCCGGCATAGCTTGTTCTCGGGAGTTGCAAGGGGGAAACTGAGCCGGTCATACGGCGAAGAGGGGGATGGACGCAGATGAATGATTTCTTTGAGCGCTATTTCAAGGAATGGGCGACGGTTATCGCCGCGCTGATACTGGGCATAAGCGTTATCGTCGGGACGGTGGTCGTGGCCCGCATGGTGACTTACGTGAAGACTTTTGACTCGTCCCAACTGGCTGTCACAGGCACTGCCCAACAGAACGTCACGTCGGACGAGGTCAAGTGGACCAGCCAGTTTGCCGTTAATACCGACATGGCCGGCCTGAAGACCGGCTATACCCAGATGGATAGCACGAAGGCACTGGTGATCGCCTTTCTGCAGAAGAACGGAGTTTCCTCCAACGAGATAACCATGTCCCCGGTGGTAATGAACGAGACTTATCCCGAGTTGAAGTATAACCCTCAGGCCGCGCAGGCTTTGGGGAAAGGTGCTCTTTCGTCTTACACCCTGACTCAGACGGTGGTAATCCAGTCGGGCGACGTTGACAAGATCACGAGCCTGGCGCAGGACGCAGGTTCCTTGATTAACGAGGGGGTCAATTTTACCAGCCAGAGTCTGGAGTATTATTACACCAAACTGCCGGGGCTGCGCAGTGAACTGATTGCCAAGGCGGTCACCGATGCCCAGGCCAGGGCGGAAAAGATTGCGGCTGCCACCGGAGTCAAGCTGGGCCCCCTGGTGTCGGTGAATACCGGGGTTTTGCAGCTCACGCCCGTTAACTCCGCCGAAACCGGCAATAATGGCAGCTACGACACCACCACTATCCAGAAAACGCTGACTGCGGTGGTGCGGACTTCGTTCAAGTTGTCCAGGTAACCCTGACCTGCGTGGAACCGTCGGATGTTCTGGCAGTTGAGCCCTGCCGGGTTGGTGTGGTGCGGGTTGCGGTCGATCAGAGAGAAGAGGGTTAGATCAATGAAGATGGGAGTCTTTGTCGCAATTGGCATCGTCGCAGTGCTTGTTGCGGCCTCGGCCCTGATTTGGCGCCTGAACCCGGGGGCCGCCCCGGCGGGGGGGGCGGTGACGCCCAACCGTCTTACCCGCCTGACGGTTGCCCCGGTCACCTCGCCGGCGGCCACAGTCCTGGTCAACGGCTCGCCGTTGGCCCTCGACCCAGCGCCGGTTATCATAGACGGCAGCGTGACGGTACCGGCCCGCGCTTTGGCCGCCGCCCTGCAGGCGCGAGTCGACTGGGACGCCGCCGGCCGTTCGTTTTTGATCGCCCGGGGTATCTACCGGGTGGGGCTGATCATAGGCAGACAGAAGGCCTACGTAGATGATTACCCGGGCACTGCGGACGTCGCCCCGGTTATCCGGGATGACCAGGCCATGGTACCGGTGCGGTTTGTCGCCGGGGGCCTGGGTGCGCAGGTGCGGTGGGCGGACGGTACGGTTATTATTACCATCCCGGCGGGGCAGCCCAATTCCACAGGAACCACCTGGCAGAGTACCCGGCCCCCCGGCCTGGATTTCGGCCTCCAGCTTCCCCCGGGCTGGACCGTGACCACCTCCGGTAGCCTGGGAATTGCCGATCTGGAATTGGCCGACGACCAAGGCAGAACGGTCGGCGGGTTGGAGCGTTTGGGTTATTATCCGGACCAGCGGCTACAGTTTTCCCTCCCCAACCACAGCATGGTCGCCGACTCATGGAATATCTCCTCGCCTATAGGTCAGGGGAAAATCTATGTCCTGAACCGGGACTTTCCGGCTGCTTCCGGCCTCACCGAGCAGTGGACCGAGGTGCACGCCCTGCTGGTGCGGGGCAGGTTCATCGAGGATTTTTGGCTGGTGCCCACGGGTGAGGACTACGAGGCTGCGGATGAAAACCTGATGAAGATCCTGGACGCCTCCGTCGTTCCCGCCCCGAAGGTTCCGGCCGTATTCACCACCCCTGCGGGACTGTTCCAAGACGTGAAGATAGGCGTTTACGTTCCCACCCATTATTTACTACCCAATTCCGGTCTCCAGCTTTCTCTGACCAATTTCCAAACGGCGTTGCATAGCTATACCTTCGAAGTGGTGGCGACCACTCGATCCTATCCGCCCACCGCGTCACCTAATTATCCCCTGAGCATGGCGAGCATGCTTATGACCGTGACGGGTGGAGGCCAACCCTTCAGTCCATACCCCACCGAGGTGCAGGAATTCGGCCAGCCCACCGGCCGCGTGGATCTCAAGGGCGTGGAGGCCGCCTCGTTCGACCGCGGGACGGAGCTGACCTGGCATCAGGACAACTGGCAATATTTTGCGCTGGGTCACTACGATGGTGATGGGGAGCGGGTGGCCCAGGAGATCCTGCAGGCCGTGCCTCCCGGGACACCTCCCGTACCGGGGGCCGTAAAGGGCCTGTTCCGGGTCGCCGAAATGGGCAATGGCGGGGACACCACCGTAAGCTGGACTTACGACAACAAAACCTGGTATACCCTGGACGGCAGATTGGATCCGGAAACGGCGGTCATCGTCCTGCAGTCGATGCGCTTGTTGCCCGCCGATTCCTGAGCCGGCAAACCTGTTGGAAACAACCGGGTCTAACGTATCTTAACGGTTCCGGCTGATGCTCTGCAGGTTGGGACGTTCCAGGGGACTCTTCACTCTGCTGGCTACCGGCGTTACGGGAGGGGCTTTCGGTTGGTGTAGCCCCGGGGGGCCCTTGTGTACTACGGTGTCCTCCGGGCATTCCAGTCTGGGCAGGTTATCGCTGCGTCGCAGGGGAGGGTGATGTTTCATGAAATTGCCTGGTCTGATCGGAAGCAAGGTCAACCTGTTGACCGGTTGCCTGTTGTTGACTCTAACGCTGATTCTGGGAATGGCTCCTCCCGCCCTTGCCGCCAGTACCCCTCTTGACCAGTGGTATTTGAGAAACCCCTTGCCCACCGGCACAGACCTTTTGGCGGTAATTTTCGGCCACAACACTTTTGCGGCCGTGGGGCCAGGCGGTACCATCGTCACTTCCCCTGACGGCATCAACTGGACCACCCGGTTCTCGGACAGCGAAGATACCCTCGCCGCAGTAGCTTACGGCCACAACACTTTCGTCGCAGTGGGATGGGGTGGCACCATCCTAACCTCATTCGACGGTGTGATCTGGACAAAGAGGAACGCGGGTACCTCCCACCGCTTTTCCGGCGTGACGTGGGGTGACAAGACCTTTATGGTTGTGGCCGAGGATGGTGCAATCCTCACCTCTCCCGACGGCGTGAGTTGGACCAGCCGTAATTCCGGGACCACCGGTATACTCGAAGGTGTGGCCTGGGGACACGGCACCTTCGTGGCGGTAGGCTCGGCAAAAACCGCGGTGCCGGGAGGGATGGGTACCATCCTCACTTCCCCCGACGGGATCACCTGGACCGTTCAGAATTCAGATGGCACGAAGAAAAACATGCTTACCGCAGTGGCCTGGGGCCACAACACTTTTGTTAGCGTGGGCTGGGGCGGGACCGTCCTTTCGTCTGCCGACGGGGCCATCTGGACCAAATCCAGATCGGGCGTGACCGACAATCTCAGCGGGGTGGCCTGGGGCAACAACACTTTCGTGGCCGTGGCTCCGGTTCCCCCGGCGAGGGGGTTCGGTGCGATAATCACCTCGCCCGACGGCGTCACCTGGACCGGACGGTGGAAACCGGGCAGCGGCTGGCCCCCCACGGCAGTGGCTTACGGTAACAACACCTTCGTGGCGGTGGGCGAAGCCGGCACCATTCTCGCTTCCCCTGACGGCGCCGCCTGGAACAGCAAGGGCTCGGGCAGTAGGGACGATCTCAGCGCGGTGGCTTACGGCCATAATACCTTCGTTGCGGTGGGTGACTTCGCCATCCTCACTTCACCTGACGGCGTAACTTGGACCAGCCAAAAGCCGCCCGCCTTTCCCCTGGATGCCGTGGCCCGGGGCAACAACACCTTCGTGGCGGTGGGTAGGATAGGGATCATCCTCACATCCCCCGACGGCATAACCTGGACGGATCACAGCCTGGGCACCAACGCTGCCCTGTTCGGGGTGGCCTGGGGCAGCGGTACTTTCGTGGCGGTGGGCAGCGGAATTGTCCTGACCTCGCCCGACGGCGTGACTTGGACCAGGCGGTACTCCGGGGCCAGCAACGACCTAATCACCGGGGTGGTCTACGGCGGCAACACCTTCGTGGCGGTGGGCAGCGGAATTATCCTGATATCGCCTGATGGCGTCACCTGGACCGACCGGAGTCCGTCTTTTTCTGTTCCCAATGTTCTCAGTAGCGTGGCGTACGGAAACAACACCTTCACTGCGGTAGGGTTCGACGGCGCACTCACCTCTCCCGACGGCACAGCCTGGACCGGGCGGGATACGGGCTCCAACATCCAGTTGAACGGAGTTACATTTGCCGGAAACACCTTCGTAGCGGTGGGATTTCCCGGCGGAATTTTCACCTCACCGGACGGCATTACCTGGACCAGGCGAAACTCCAGTACCATCAATGGCCTTTCTAGCGTAGCTTACGGCCACGATACTTTCGTGGCGGTGGGAATGAGCGGAACGATCACTCAATCAGGCGTTGTTCAAGAACCTGAACCGCCACCGGCCAAGGCACCTCCTGCGGGGCGGGCAGCAGTGATATTAGGAGGCGTATTGGTGGCCGCGGCGTTGGCAGCGGGGGTTTATGTACGACTGCGGCTTTCACCCAAGAAAAAGACGTAAAATACGGAAGTTTTCGGCTGATGAAGGGTTTGTGTGTCGGCGGGCGAAGGAAAGTTTAACCGGGCAGGGGCAGCCCTTGTGATGGGAACGTTTAAGGCCCTGTCCCATGGAAACCTCCCGCGCCGGGGCCATAAAGGCTCCAGGGACCCACAGGTTTACGATTTAAAAACAGGTATTTACTATAACAGGTCGGTATATAAGTTGGGCCGACCTGAAAAGGGTATGCTGTATTGGGCTCAACTTCCAGGCTGAAGGTGGATACGATCTCAACTGGATGCCGTTCCTGCCGACTCTCCTGCCAGCCCGCGGGACTCCTCGTAGGCAAGGAAGACGAGGGCGGTAAACACCGGAACAGCCAGTTGGTACAGGGCCGGTATAAAGCTAACGAGAGCGGTATGGCCGGACAAAAAGCCAAGGGCCTGGCTTTGACCGGGATTGGGTGGTCCGAACAGCCAGTCCATATATAGGGAAAACATCCCCCATGCAACTGAATAGATCACGATTACCAGGGAGATTATGTACAGATGTTTAAAGAACCGGATTCCATAGGTCCTGAATAGGGATAGGTTCAGGATTACGATAAGCAGCATGATAAGCATGGTAACAGTCTGCGTGAGAATGGCCATGATGCCTGTAGGGATTGGTAAATGGCCGGCGAAGCGAACGTTGTAAGAGACTTTGAAGATATGAAAATAGAACAGTTGCCTGATTATATTAAAAACGAGCGGCGCTCCAATCAGAATCACCCAGAAGTTGTATGTCTTTGCCGCCGGCACCAGTGCGGTAAACCTCTCCGTAATGGATACCCTTTCCTTGTCCTCCCAGCCCTCCCTGTATAAGAGTGCAGCATACATGATAAGAAGGAGTCTGATTACAGTAAACCATGAAGAGGAAGTAGATACCGGAATGGATCCGCCAAACGATAAAAACGAGAGATACTCTCCCAGGCTGGCCAGGCTCCAGACGATCCATGTGGCTAATTGAAGACCATATGAAACTGCTGTCAGCTTGAAGTAGGGGTTGTTGAACTTCAGGTAAAGCCGAATGCATACGTATAGTAACACAATAGTTGTTATCACCGTTATGGCGGCAACAACCGGGGCCATAATTCCTCGATGGATCGGGAGAAACAATATCAGTAGAATAACTACCACCAGAACGCCGATGATTGTTTTTGCCGTTTTGTCCATAATATCTTCCTCAAATCCAGCCATAGGCGATCAATGTAGCCTTTAATCCGCCGTAATCGAAGACTTGCGAGTCCACCCGAACTCCTCCCAGAGATTCGTAGAATTTTCGATAGGGGTTGTCGGCCAGAACCCATGCCAATAACGAGGTAAGACTCCGCAAGAAGTAATTCTTCCTTTGGCGACCCGGTTCCGGCTTTCGTTCCGGCCTGCGAGTGACATTAACTGGCAATATCTTAACATCCAGGCACTGGTTTTGGCAACACCGGCCAACCTGAAACCGGGGGCATAATTCGTGGTCAGCACTGACGGGTGATGGCTGAGTCCGGGATTGCGGGTACAGCCATTTGAGGCAACGTAAAACGAAAAGGTGTCCCTTTATGTAGGAATTATCGCCTTGGTTGCCGACATCAGAAATTAGAGGGCGGGCTACCCCCTAAGGACGATGGTATCCTGCGTACCAATATATGGGCCGCCCTGTTCCGGCTAGTCGGCAGGCGTGGCCGGGTGGTGCCCCTGCCCCCAGGTCGTGAGATTAGCCGGGTGGGGCTGCCCTGGCAGGAATGCGGGTGGGTCCGCGACCGAATTAAGGGCGGATTTCGCAAGTGAAAGAGGCCTTTCCGGGTTTGTTTGAAATCGCAAGCCCGGAGCTGTGCTCCGGTGGTATCCATCCATGGCGGGTGCCGGCCACGGAGAGGGTACGGATGCGAATGGGGGTTGGCGGCTGTGGCCTATTTCGGGACGGTGCTGGGAATCCTGGCTGCTCTGGCTGTGGCAGGGCTACTGCTGGAGTTGGTTGGCTGGGTCCTGCGTGTCATAATTGACAAATTAAAGGGGGTAGTGCTTCCGGCAACTCGAAAAATCGCCGGACCCGGCCGGAGTCCACTCTTCGCCTGTCCCTGGCGATTCCCGCCTACAACGAGGCCGGGCGGATCGGAGAGACCGTAAGGCAGGTGGGTTAGTGCATGGAGAAACTGGGGCAACCGCTGGAGCTGATCGTGGTGGTGGAAAGCAGACGGGATGCCGGCGGGATGCATATTGTGCCGGCCGGTTCCTGAGGGAACTGGTCAGTCAGCCTGGTAGCCTGCCCGTTGCAGGCGCCAGCTAAGGGCAAAGCTTTCCTCGGGGTTGAGCAGACGGGCGATGACCATGCTGTGCTCGCCCAGTTCGATCTCTTGGGGACGGAGGGCCGGCCGGCGGTCGGCCTCCTGGAGGATGCGCACCCGGGGGTAGAGGGGCAACCCGGGGAAATTCTCCATTACCACCCCGACTGACTGGTCGTTTAGTTCCACAACACTGCCGACAGGGTAGGCGGTGATGCTCTGTATGAAACTGCGTACGAACTGCAGTTCAAAACGGCTCCCGCCGGACGCATAGATCAGTTCCAGGACTTCGTTCACTGGGACGGCCCGGCGGTAGACCCGGTCGGTGGTCATAGCGTCGTATTGGTCGGCTATGGCGATGACGCGGGCGAATTCGCCGATGGCGCCGTTGTGTAATCCGTAGGGGTAGCCGCTGCCGTCCAGGTTTTCATGGTGCTGGCTGGCCGCCTCCATGATGGCGGGTTCTTCCTCAAGGATATCCAGAGCGTAAAGCGGGTGCTTTTGAACTTCAAGCCACTCTCTCCGGTCGAGCGGCCCCGGTTTCAACAAAATGCCCCGGGGCACCCTTACTTTTCCCACGTCGTGTAGCAACGCGGCCACACCCAGTTGCAGTAGCTTTTCCCGGGTCCAGCCCAGGTTGACCCCTGTTATGACGGACAGGAGGCCAACGCCCAGTGAATGGGCGAGGAGGTAGTCGTCGTACTGACGCATTTCAGCCAGGTTCACCAGTCGGGACTGGTTCCGCAAAATGTCGTCCACCAGATTTACCACCGATTCTTCCATCTGCCTTGTCCGGGCCAGGTGGGAGGAGTGGCGGCTGCGGACGAGGAAATTCTCGAGCTCCCGGACCACCTTTTCCCGGGTCAGGGGGGAGATGACCGGCTGGATGGTGCCGGCAGGCAGGAAGCCCAGATCGGCGTATACGAAGGGGACCTCCCACTTGTGGAGACTCTCGATATGAGGCACGGTCAAAATGGTGCCCGCGGCCAGCAGGAACTGGCCGTCCACGGAATAAATGTTTTGCCCCGTTTTCATGCCCGGCAGGACGTCCTGCAAAGAAACTCTCAACACATGTGGTCACCTGCCATCCCTGTGCTTGCCAAGAGTTCTTAGCACCTGGGCGCTATACCCTGAATCCAACGTTGGATGGGAATATGTATTCTCCGCCGGCGACCTGGCGATGGAACCCCACGGCATCCCGCCTGGAATCAGGTGGTCAGGGGGAGGTTATTCAGGCGCTGGCTCAAGATAAAGCTTTCCGCCGGGGCGAGCAGTCGTGTAATGCTCAAGCTGTGTTGGCCCAGTTCGATCTCCTTCGGACGTTGGGACGGCTGCCTGTCGGCTCCCTGGAGGATGCGGACGCGTGGATAGAGGGGTAGTCCGGGAACATTTTCCACCACAATACCCACTGACTCGTCGTTGAGTTCCACAACGCTGCCGACAGGGTAGGCGGCGATGCTGTGCACGAAACTGCGTACGTATTGCAGGTCGAAACGTTCCCCGCCGGAGGCATAGATCAACTCCAGAACTTCGTTCACCGGAATGGCCCGGCGGTAGACCCGGTCGGTGGTCATGGCGTCGAAAAGGTCGGCTATGGCGATGATGCGGGCGAATTCGCTGATGGCGCCGCCCTGCAACCCGTAAGGGTAGCCGCTGCCGTCCATGTTTTCATGGTGCTGGCTGGCCGCCTCCATGATGGCGGGTTCTTCCTTGAGGATATCCAGGGCATAAAGGGGGTGCTTTTGAACCTGCGAAAACTCCTCCGGGTCCAGGGGACCCGGCTTCATCAGTATGGCCCGGGGAACCCTTACCTTGCCTACGTCGTGCATAAGCGCAGCCAGGCCGAGTTGCACGATCTTTTCCTTGCTCCAGCCCAGGTTAACAGCTGTAACAACGGATAAAACGCACACGTCGAGGGAGTGGGACAGGAGGTAGTCGTCATAGCGCCGGATTTCGGCCAGGTTTACGAGGCTGCACTGCGTGCCGAGAAGCTCATCCACCACGGTCGCAACCGATTGCTCCATCTCACGGGTGTGCTGGAGATGGGAGGCGAACTCACTGTGGGTCAAGAAACTTTCCAGTTCCCGGACTGTCTTTTGCCTGGTTTCGGGAGAAAGCATGGGCTTGACGGACTTGTCTCCCAAAAAGCCCAAGTCGATGTATATGGCGGGAATGCCCCACTTGTTCAGGCTCTTGACGTGCTTAGCCGTCAAAGTGGTGCCGGCGGTCAGCAGGAACTTATTGTCCCGGGAGTAAATGCTCTGGCCTATTGTCATACCGGGGATGACGTCTCCAAGAAAAACTTTCAACATGGTTATGTCCACCTGCCATGTAGTTTCGAGCGCCTGATGCTGTCGGATAGGGGGGCAGGTGTCGAATGCCTTGCCCCGTTTCCCGGCCGCGAGGCGCATGCTGATCCGGCATAATTATAATGCTTTGTCGGCAATTCCCGAAAAAAGTTTAGAACAGCGGTTGTAATTTTTGTAATTTTGCGAAAACAAGCGGGGGATCTCTCTCATCGTGGGTTGTCCACACCGGCCCGGTGTGCGGCGGATGGTTCCGGGCTTCGTCGCAGACAGAAGGCGGACCGCTTCTGGTCCGCCTTCCTTACCGCCTTATTCCGTTGCGCTCCGTCCTGCCCGGTGGTGCTCCGGGTCTCCTGTCTGGCCGGTTCCGCGCCACAGGCCCAGACCGTAGGCTGCCATCTTGCGCCGCACGTAGGCGAGCTGATACTGCAGGGGGATTTCCATTGGACAGTTGTTGTCACAGGCCATCAGACCCATGCAGCCGAAGGTTCCCTCGTCGCAGCCTATGACTTCGAAGTACTGGGCGGGTGTCCTCTCATCCCGCGGATCGACCATGAAGCGGGCTACCCGGTTGATAGTGGCCGCGCCCAGGAACTCCTCGCGGATGTTGGCCGTGGCGCAGCCGGCGATGCAGCAGCCGCACTCGATGCAACGCTCCGGTTCATAGATTTGCAGGGCCGTCTCGTTGTCCATGCGCTCCTCCAGGGCCGTCGGGTCGAACTCGCGGCTGGTGTGGATCCAGGACTCCGTCTTCAGGGAGATATGGCGGAACCAGGTGCCTGTATCCACCGACAGATCCCCGATCAGTTTAAATACCGGTAACGGCAGGAGCGTTATCTCCTTTGGCAGGTCCTTGGTCAGGCTCTTGCAGGCCAGCCGCGGCTTGCCGTTGATGATCATGGCGCAAGAGCCGCAAATGGCGGCGCGGCAGACGAAATCAAAAACCAGGGTCGGGTCCTGTTCCTCGCGGATGCGGTTCAACACGGTGAACATGGTCAGGCCCGGCAGCTCCTCCATTTGGTAGCTGGCCATATAGGGCTTCTTGTCCGGCACGGCCGGGTTGTACCGGAATATTTTAATCGTCAGGTTGCGGTTTGCCATAATTGGGTGGCCGGTCGAAACCAGCCCCAACACACCTCCCGTGAGTGATGTCACCTGTAACGGTCATCTCAGGTCTTGGCCGCTCCGCCGGACGACTCGCCGTAACCGCGGTCGCCGGGGGGCAGAGTGGTTATTTTGACCGGCTCGTATTCCAGCTTGGGGGACAGGCTACCCGGTATCCAGTAGGCCAGGGTCCGCTTGAGCCAGTTGACGTCATCCCGCTTGGGGAAATCCTCCCGGGCGTGGCTGCCGCGGCTTTCGGTACGGGTCAATGCCCCGTGGGCTATGCACAGCGCCAGGCGGATCATGCCGGGCAAACGGAGGCAGGCCGTCACTTCCGGGTTGGCACCGCTGGCCGGGGCGTGCAGTCCCAGGTGGGCCGACCGCTCGTAGATGGAGGTCAGTTTGTCCACTGCCTTTTGCAGGCCTTCGCCGGTGCGGAAGATGCCCACGTAATCCATCAATACCTCGCCCATTTCGTTTCTCAGGGCGAAGACGTTCTCCTTGCCGTCCCGGCAGGAGACCAGAGCCTTTATGCGCTCTTCCTGGATCCGGACAGCGTCCTGAACCTGGGTGGGGGAATAACCCACTTCGGCGCCCAGGGCGTAGTCGGCGATCTTTTCGCCCACCACCATGCCGGCCACGATGGTTTCCGCCAGGGAGTTGCCCCCCAGCCGGTTGAAGCCGTGCAGGTCCCAGCAGGCGGCTTCGCCGACGGCGAAAAGACCTTTCAGCCCGTAAGCACAGCCATCTATGTTGGTTCTTACCCCGCCCATGGAGTAGTGCTGGGTGGGCCGGACCGGTATGAGGTCAAAGACGGGGTCGATGCCGTTGAAGTTTTTGCAGATGTTGGCGATCTCCCGTAGGTTGGTGTTAATGTGCTTGGCGCCCAGATGGCGGATGTCCAGCCAGAGATGCGGCCCGTAAGGGCTGTCCACGCCGAAGCCCTTCCTCATGTGCTGGATCATGCGACGGCTGACCACGTCCCGGGAGGCCAGTTCCTTTTTCTTCGGCTCGTAGTCGGGCATGAAGCGGTACAGGTTCTTGTCCAGGAGGTAGCCGCCGTCGCCGCGGGCTCCCTCGGTGATCAGGATCCAGACCGGTACCATGCCGGTGGGGTGGAATTGGACCGCTTCCATGTTGCCCAGCGGTACGATGGCGGTGTCCAGAGCCAGGGACATGCCCGTGCCCTCATTGATCACGGCGTTGGTGCTGGCCGTGTAGAGACGGCCGTACCCGCCGGTGGCGATGACCGTAGCCCGGGCCAGGTAGACCCTGAGCGCGCCGGTACGCAGGCAGCGGGCTACTACGCCCAGGCACTTGTCGCCGTCGTGAATGAGGGAAATACCTTCGATGCGGTCGTGCACGGTAATACCATGGGCGATGACGATGGAATCCATGGTGTACTGCAGGGTATGACCCGTGCCGTCCGAGGTATAGCAGGTGCGCCATTTGGCTGTACCGCCGAAATCGCGGGCGGTGATCAGTCCCTCGAATTCCTTCTCGTCCTCAATGTCCCGGCCGTCCGGCAGGGTCTTCTTACCGGCTGTGACGCGGTTCCAGGGGACTCCCCAGTGCGCCATTTGGCGCACCGCGATGGGTACGGTCTCCACGAAGAGCCGGGCCACCTCCTGGTCGCAGCCCCAATCGGAACCCTTAACCGTATCCAGGAAATGAACGTCCGGGTTGTCCCCCCGGCCCATGGCCGAGTTGCCGAGTGAAGCCTGCATACCGCCTTGGGCGGCCGTGCTGTGCGAGCGGCGGGGCGGTACCAGGCTCAGGATGGTTACCTCCAGACCCCGTTCGGCTGCCGCTACGGCCGCCCGTTCACCGGCCAGACCGGCGCCTATAATCAATACGTCGGTGAAGATCGTGTCTTGTATGTTCAATGTGCTAGCACCCCCACATGCAGGAAGACCCAGAGGGCCCCTACCCCCATGACAATGATGAGGACGGTAATGGCGTCGATTACGTGGATCAATTTGTGCCGCCGGAGCCAGCCCCACTTGACGAACTGCCGGTATAGACCGGTGCCGGCGTGGTACTCGCCCAGAAGCAGCAGGATAGCATAGAGCCATAAGTACGATTGAATGCGTGCGGCGCTCGTGATGGCCTGCATGGGCCAGTGGGTGACGACGAGAAACATGTGGATGCTGGCCAGGACGAGGATGGCCATACCGGTGATGGCTTGGAAGACCCAGGTCCAGGTGTCCCGTTCGCCGATCATCGCAGCGTGGCGCCACATGATTTTTTGTTCCAGGAAGCGGTTGGGGATGCGTCGGCCGGCAATGACCAGGTGGCTGAAGAAAACTACTATTATGAATGGTACACCGATGTACGAGAGGTAATAGGTGTCCAGGAAGCGGGACAGGGCGTTAAAAACACTCCCGCTCGGGTTCAGAAGAATGGTGCTCACGAAGAACATGTGGGTCCACAGAAACCCTACCAGTATCAGGCCGCTGGCCAGTTCGGCCACATCCACGAACATCTCCATACGTTGGTTCTTGGCCATGGACCTTTGGACTTGCAAGTTTTTCCCTCCTCAAGTGGAATGGCGGATGAAAACCCCGTATTAGCCTGTGCCGTAGTGCGGCAAAACATATCTACCCCCTTAGCCTCGAGTGTAAAGGGGCAAGCGCCCTGGTGGGGCGAGGGGGGTTTCCAATGCCGTCGCCCCACCAGGTACCTTGTGCGGGGCGATCCGCGCCTCCTGCCCTTTACGGGAAGCCGCGCCTCGAACCCGCCGGTACCCGGGCCGGCAAAAGAGCCCGGAAAAAAGCCGGTAGAGATTACCCACCGGCCAAAATGGGCCTGATGGAGGGTGATAGAAAAGATGGGCCTTAAACCATTGCCTATATAGTAATGACATTGTGCGCTGGTGTCAATCGCTGTATCTCCGAATCACGTTCTTCCTCACATATTTTTTGGGCCCTGCTACCAAACTATAACCGCCTGTCGGGGGGGGGTGGTAAGGTTTGCGCATGGTAGTGGACCAGGAGCTTTGTATCAGCTGTGGTGCCTGTATCGATACCTGTCCGGAGGTCTTTGACTGGAACGACGACGAAAAGGCCGAGGCCCAGGTGGACGAGGTGCCGTCCGAGGCTGAGGAGCAGGCCCGCGACGCTGAAGAGGGCTGCCCCACCAGTGCCATTTCCGAGCGTTGATCTCGGGGTGAGCCGGGCCCGGGGGCTGGGAGAGGGGGAGGTGGGATCTTTTGGAAGGGTCCGGGGTGCTGCAAGTGATCCGGCCGGCTGGCGGGGGAATGCTGGCCCATGTCCGGTTGCTGTTGGAAGGATTGGTCAGCCGGGGTTTTGCGGTGGCGGTGGCCTGTCCCGGCACCGGGGGAGTGCGGGAGGTGCTGGCGGAAAGCGGCGTCCCGGTTTATCCCCTTTACCTGCCGGGGGAAATATCGCCGGCCCATGACCTGGCCGACATCGGGCGATTGGCCCTGGTCTTGCGGACCGGCTTGATCGGTCTGGTGCACGCCCACGGGTTGAAGGCCGCTTTGGTCGCTCTTGCCGCGGCCAGGCTGGCCGGCCGGGTGAGCACGGTCTACACCGCCCACGGAGCCACTCCGGCTCTGGACGGCTCCCTGATGCAGCTGAGACAGAAAGCTGCCGCCGGCATATTACGCCGCTATGACTGTCTGGTGGCTGTATCAAAGCATACCCGTCAAACCCTGACTACCGCCTTTTCCCTCGGTCCTGCGCCGGTACATGTCATTTACAACGGGATTGAGGTGCCCCGGGTCATCCCGCCGAAGGGAGCGCTGCTGCCGGGCGGCGGTCCCTTGGTGGGGATGGTGGCCCGCCTGGCTCCCCGGAAGGGGGTGGAGGTATTCTTGCAGGCTGCCCGCCTCATCCTGCAAGAATGTCCCCGGACCCGCTTCCTGGTGGCAGGAGACGGACCCCTGTGGCCGGAGTTGAAGAAGCTGGCCGAAGAACTCGGCCTGGACGGCCGCCTCTTTTTTACGGGGCGCCTGACGGAGGCGGCGGGGTTGATGTCCTTTCTGGACGTTTTCGTGCTTCCCTCCCGCCAGGAAGGCTTGCCGCTGGCCCTCCTGGAAGCCATGGCCAGGGCCCGCCCGGTGGTCGCCAGCCGGACCGGCGGTATACCGGAGGTATTGACCGACGGCACGGGCATCATGGTGCCGCCCGGTGACGCGCCGGCCCTGGCCGCCCAGGTTGTCCGGCTCCTTGACGACCGGACCCTGGCCGACCAGATGGGCCGGGCGGCCAGGCAAAGGGTGCTCTCCCGCTTTGGCGCCGACCGCATGCAGGAAGAGACGGCTGCCCTATACCGGCGGATCCTGGCGGGAGAAAGTCCCGCCCGGGAAACAAGGGCTCTGGAAGGCGTATCCGGGGCGTGAAGCGTGGCCTGGTTTATCTCCTCTTATTGGGAGGGCTGCTGGCTCCGCCGGGCCCCGCCCCGCTGCGACCCGCTGTCGCGGGTACGCCCGCGGGGCGGGTGGTGGTGCTGGTGGCCGACCGGCTTGCGGCGGCCGACCTCCCGGCCTGTCCGCACTGGGGGAGTCTGGCGGCCCACGGCGCGGTAGCGCTGATGAATGACAACACCGCCGGGCGGTGCACACCGGTCAACGGTTATCTTACCATGGGGGCGGGAGCCCACCTGACGGCGGGTTCTTCGGCCGGGCGGGCCGGAGAGAGCCGGGAGACCACGGCCGCCGGCACCGCGGGGGAAGAGTTCCATATGCGCACCGGGCGTTGGCCGCCTGGTCCCTCACTGGTGGTGTTGGACATAGCGGCTATCGAACGGGCTGCCGAAAAGCTCCCCTGGCCGGGGCAACCGGGGGCGCTGGGGGAAAGCTTACACCGGGCCGGGTTGACTACCTGTGTGCTGGGCAGTGCCGATACCATTGACGGGCAGCAGCGGTTTGCTCCCCTCCTGGCCATGGACCAAAGCGGCCTCGTGGACGGAGGGGACATCGGTCCCGGTCTTCTCGTCCGGGACCCTATGTTCCCGGGAGGTTGGCGCACTGACTACGGCAGCCTGCTGGGAGCCTTTCGGTCCCATCGGGCCGACTTCACCGTCATCGACCCCGGCGATTTGGACCGCCTGGATCTGGCCCGCCCCGAACTCCTCGAACCGGTATGGAACTCGCGCCGGCAGGAGGCCCTGTCCAGGTTCGACGGACTGTTAGCCGACCTGTCCGCGGAAATGAACTTCGATCGCGATCTCTTGCTGGTGGTGACCCCGGTGCCGGCCCGGCTCGAGCCGCCCGGGCCCACCCTGGCGCCGGTCCTGGCCGTTGGACCGTCTTTCCGCCCCGGGGCACTGACCTCGCCGACCACCCGCCGGGACGGTCTGGTAGCCAATATCGATATCGCTCCAACCGTTCTGGCCTTCTTCGGCCTGCCCCAACCACCGGCCATGGCCGGGCGACCCCTGCGGAGCGACCCCGGCGTGCTATCCCCGGCCCGCTTGAACCAGATCGCCGGGCAGAATCTATTGACCTACCGGGCCAGGCCATCCTTGCAACGCCTTTACGTCGGGGGCCAGTTTGCCGCCCTGGGGCTCTCCGCCCTGGCTATCCTCACCCCCCGGCGCCGGGGGGCCAAGGCCCTGTTATTCTTTTATCTGGTGCTTCTGGCCGTGCCGCTGGCCTATCTGCTCGTGCCTCTTTGGCCGGTGGACAGCGTACCGGTCCTCGGCCTGGAAGTCCTGGCCGCAGACTTATCATTGGCTGCCGCGGCCTATTTAGCGGGCCGGGTCACGGGACTGGACCCCTTTATCCTTCTCTGCCTCGCCACGGCAGCGGCCCTCCTGGGCGACCTGCTGGCCGGGGCACCGCTCGGTCACCGCTCCATAATGGGCTACGATTTCATCGACGGCGCCCGCTATTACGGCCTCGGCAACGAGTACATGGGCGTGCTCATCGGCTCAGCCGTGGTGGCTATGACCGGCCTGTTCCGGCGCTGGCCCGGCCGTGCCGTCTTTGGCCTGGTGGGCGTGTTCTACGCGGTGGCCTTGGTGGCCACCGGGGCACCCCAAGTGGGGGCCAACGCCGGCGGAGCGATCGCTGTGGCGGCTGCTTTTGCCAGCAGCGCCTTCCTCCTGGCCGGAATGAGTCTTAACCGCCGTACCGCGGCTGCCGTAGCCGGTCTGGTGGTGGTTGCGGCGGCGGGCCTGGCCTTTTGGGATTTCAGCCGTCCGGTGGTGGTGCAGTCGCACATCGGGCGGGCCGCCGGTCAGATCCTTACGGGGGACTGGCCGGGCATCTGGCAGATCATAGCGCGGAAACTGGCCATGAACTATCGCCTGCTGCGGTATACCATTTGGGCCCGCATCTTTGTGGTCAGCCTGGTCAGCCTGGCCCTGGTCCTGTATTGGCCGAGGCAAAGCCTGGCCGCCCTGCGTGCCAGGGAGCCATTTCTCTTTAAAAGCCTCGCCGCGGTGCTGGTGGGTGCCCTCACCGCCCTTGTGTTCAACGACTCCGGGGTGGTGGCTGCCGCCACGGCCATAGTCTTTGCCCTGCCGCAGCTGGTGGGGGTGGTGTTGCGGGAAAGGGAGGGGGGCTGAGAGAAGGGCCGGTTCCCGGCCGGGGAGGGGCGCCGGCGGAAGCGGGAGCGGGTGGGTAACCTGCTTTCCTGTCTGTATCCGTTGCCGAGTCTCACGCCGGTAGGCGCCGTGGTTTACACCAAGCTTGGTTCTCCAGCCGGATCAAGAAGGTTTCAGGCCGCAGACCTGCAAAGGGTTGGGGCTGCCGTATCCGGTGGGGGGGGGTATTCCCGGCCGGGGGACTTACCTCACCGGCAGGGATGGTCCGGTCAGGCTGTTCAAATGGTTTTGGTGGGGCGGTGCCCCGTTCTCACTGGTGGCCCCGGTGATCAGGTGCACATGTCCGGCACCGGTTGGAATCCCTGGACCTGTTGCAAGGTCGATCAGGTGATCATGGTCATTGTATACTGTGGTTGTCGCCCGAATGAGATGGGCATGGGCCAACTCCTCTCCCACAGCCGGGCCGGAGATACCGGCATAGAAATGTATGTGTCCGGGATCCGGAGGTGTTTTGGCGGAAAATATATGAACATGGTGCCTTTCAGACATGGGTATTCTCCTTTTTGCTATCATATGTCTGATTATGCCTTTTGCCACCATGTGAAACCAGGGAGGGAAGCCATGAGACGGTTTCCCTGTCCCCTTTATGGCGGCAGGGTTCGGCACAAGCACCGGCGGGTGGAAGGGATGAAACATTAGTTCTGATTTAACGTAGAATACACGTCGCCTTAACATCAGCCTGCTATAGTCACCATACAGAGGGGGAACCCCTGTACGGCGAGTTGTCCGTTCGTCGGGTGAGTGATCCCTGTTCAAGAGGCTTCCGGAAAAAATGAGAAAGGAGCGAGTCAGGTGCTGATAGATGCAGCGGCGGGAACTGACCTGATACCGGCTGACCATGCCGCGATTGAGTGCTTCGGCGGCTTGCCTGGTACCGCTGGCTGGCCGCAATTAAGCGACACGGTGGAAGCCGGAGGTGGGCAGCCGGGGTCAACGGTTATCGATCGGGCCATCCACAGCGCGCAGCTTATATATGACTTGATGGGCGAAAACAGTTTTGTAGCGGTGGCATCGAGGGACCGGTATCTGTGGTCGGCCGAATCCAGACACTTCGTGTTGGGTATTAAGGCGGGAGATCCAATTAAGAGGGGGTCGATATGCCACAATGTCCTGCTTCGGGAAAACAGAGTTTCGATGAATGCCTCTCGAAGAATCCCCCTTCGGGGTGGGATACTCAGGAGCCGGCATACCGCTCCGGGACGCCGGCGAGGTGGTAGGGGTACTGGTTATCACTTCTCCGGCCGTAGCCCAGAACAAGCTCAAATCAGTGGTCAGTGGCTTTTCATCCGCCTTCAGCCATGTCAACTCGGCCGTGGAGAGCATAGCTGGATCGGCTACGGACCTGGCCTGCGCTTCTACGGCCATGTCGGATAAATCAACCCAGATGAGATCGGGTATCGTCTTGATGGAGGACGTCGTGGCCTTAATCAGGGAAGTTGCCGATCAGACCCACCTGCTGGGGTTGAACGCGGCCATAGAGGCGGCCCGTGCCGGGGATCAGGGCCGTGGATTCAATGTCGTAGCCAACGAGGTTAGGAAACTGGCGGCCAAAGTTAAGAATAATGCTGCGGCGATGGCTGATAAATTGAACCTCCCATGATTTGAAATCACGGGATTCCTGCTTCACCGGGCCGAGCCTTCCCGAAAGAAGGTCTTACCAGCCCTCCACAGACGATCCCCGCAGTTCCTGCGGACTTGGACGCTGCGCGAGCCCGAGGGGTTAGCCTGCCAGAATGCGCAGACCCTCGGCCATAAGGTTCACAGCCGCGTTTCGATCCCGATTGTGGACCGTCCCGCATTTAGGACATTTCCACTCCCGGTCGGAAAGAGTCAGCATCGCGTTCTTCTCTAGGCACAGGTTGCACAGCTTCGACGACGCGAAGAAACGGTCTACTATTACCACTGTCCGCCCGTACCACACAGCC
>DATKUX010000098.1:0-11233 GCA_035530395.1 Spirochaetia bacterium | reverse complement strand
TCTGGTCAACTGGGTGGTGGCCCTGGTGATGCTGGTGGGGAGCTTCGCGGCTCTCTACTTCGGCTTCGACTTCACCGAAAGGCACCGCGTGGTAACGGTGCGGTTGGATGATCCCATCGAACCGACCTTGAAGATCGCCCGGGAGACCCTGCCTTACCTGCGAATGGGTCTTAACATGGAAACCGCGCGCAAGGCGGCTGAGATCATCCAGAAGATCAGCGACGTATCGGCGGTGGCCATTACCGACACCCAGAGGGTGCTGGCCTTTCTCGGCGCAGGGGACGACCACCACAAGGCGGGCGGGCCCATCATAACCTTCGCCACCAAGCACGTGCTGGCCACGGGCGAACTGAACATCGTGGACAGCAAGAAGGGCCTCAACTGCCCGCACAAGAATTGCCCCCTGGAGGCGGCGGTGGTGGTGCCGCTGATGTGCCGGGGCGAGGTGGCCGGCACGGTGAAACTGTACCAGACGCGGCGGGGCCATCCCGATCCGGACGTGGTCAAACTCGCCGTGGGGATTGCCCAGCTTTTGGGCGTGCAGATGGAACTCGCCGAACTGGACCGCCAGGTGCAGTTGGTTACCCTGGCCGAACTGGACGCCCTGCATGCCCAGATCAATCCTCATTTCCTTTTCAACACCCTGAATACCATCATTATGTTCAGCCGGACCAACCCTGAGACGGCGCGGCGCCTGCTGATCAGGCTGGCCATGTTTTTCCGGCAGGCCCTGAAGAGACACGGCCATTTCAATTGCCTGCGGGAGGAGTTGGAATACATCAACACCTACCTGGTCCTGGAGAAGGCCCGCTTCCGCGAAAAACTGCGGATCACCCGCGACATAGACCGGAGCCTTATGGATTACCAGGTGCCGGCTTTAAGCATCCAGCCGCTGGTGGAGAACGCGGTCAAACACGGCATCATACCCAAAATGGACGAGGGCACGGTGCATATAGAAATCAAGGCCCTGCGCGGCCAGGAGATGTTGGTGGTTGTGAAGGACGACGGGGTGGGCATCGGATCGGACCGGTTGCAGCAGGTGTTCCAGCCCGGGTTCGGCTCCGGCAACGGCGTGGGCCTGTCCAACGTCAACGAGCGGTTGAAGAGTTTATTCGGTGAAGACTGGGGCTTGCGCATTATCAGTGAACCCGGCAAGGGGACCGCGGTGTATATGCGGGTGCCGCTGGTAAAAGCCGGGTCCAGGAGGGACGGTGCGGTAGGTGAAGCTTAAGGCGCTGATCGTGGACGACGAATATCCGGCCCGGCAGGAACTGCGTTTTGCCCTTGGGTGCTTCGACAATATTGAAATCGTGGGCGAGGCAACCAATGCCGCAGAGGCCCTGGCCCTGATCAAGGCTCTCGACTATTCCATCCTGTTCATCGATATTTCCATGCCCGGCATGAACGGGCTGGAGATCGGCAGTGCCATTCAGGATCTGCCCCGGCCGCCCCAGGTCATCTTTGTCACCGCTTACGAGGAGTATGCGGTGGCCGCCTTCGAGGTCAACGCGGTAGACTACCTGCTCAAGCCGGTGGACCCCAAGCGGTTGAAGAAGGCTATCGACAAGGTGTCTCGGCAGCAGCAGGAGACTGGCGGGGGAGCCGAGAGCGGCACCGCGGCGCCTGCCGCGGCGCCGGCCGCATCCAACGGAGCACCGGGCTTCAAAATCGATCGCATCCCAGCTGAAAAGCAGGGGAAAACTATCCTGGTGACCGAGTCGGACATCTTTTACGCCTTTACCGAACAGGACTACGTCTATATCAAGACCCATTCCGACAAGTTGTTTACCCGCTTTACCCTGAAGGAACTGGAGGCCAGGCTCAATTCCGGGGTCTTCTTCCGCACCCACCGGTGCTATCTGGTCAACCTACACAAGGTCAAGGAGATCGTGCCCTTTTTTAACGGCACCTACAACCTGGTGGTGGAAGACAAGGAGCGCAGCGAGGTGCCGGTGAGCCGGGCCCAGGCTAAAAAGCTGAGGCGCATTCTCGGGTTTTAGTCCCTCTTTCGGCCCGGGTGGACCTTGCCAGGGCATCCTTTTTGGTTTATACTGGAACGGGGAAATATGGAAGGGGGGCAAGTTATGCTGCATTTAGTTGCGTATGTTGTCATCGGTCTGGTTATCGGCTGGTGGTTCTCCCGCGGGGCCGGCAAGCCGGCCATGGCGGTGGTTCTGGGTCTGGTGGGCGGTCTGGTAGGGGGATATGCCGTCCAGTACGGTGTGCATGGCCACCCGACGATCGTCAAGTACGGGAGCATCATCGTATCGATAATACTGGCGCTGATCCTGGCGGTTGCCGGCCGCGGCCGCAGCAAGGCTTGAACAGGTTGAGCCCCCGCCCGGCCAAACGAGCGGGGGCTTTTTGGTTGAGATGCCGGACCATACGGGGGGAGGTGCGCTTTGACCGGGACGAGATGCTGTGACAGGCCGGGGATTGATTCTAATGCCTGCGAGATGGGCAACCTGTACCGGTATACCGAGCCGGTGGTGCTTCTGTCCCTGGCCCGCCTGGGGGCGGCGCACGGCTACCAGATCGCCCAGGAAGCGGAGACTCTGGCGGTAACCCGCGCCGGACTGGACGGTCCGGCGATCTATCGCACCCTGCGACGGCTGGAGGCCACCGGCCGGGTGACCTCGGCCTGGGAGACCGGTGGCGGTGGACCCGCCCGGCGGGTCTACGAGCTGACGCCGGCGGGGCGGCAGCATCTGGGCGAGTGGATGCTGCTCCTGCAGGACGTGGCGGCCTCGCTGGGCAACCTGATCACTCAGGGCCGGCAGGTGTTGGGCCGGGCCGGAGAACAGGACCAAAAAGGGGGTACATAATGGCCAAGTTTCTATTTGTACTTAGTCGTGGTCTGGAGGATCCCACCCGCGCCACGCGGGCCTTCCACTTGGCCAAGGTGGCCCGGGACAAGGGCCACACGGTGGATATATTTTTGGTCGATGACGGCGTGGTATACGCCGAGCTAGGTTTTGCCGAAAACGTCAAGGCGCCCACCGGCGATGGCGTGAAACCCTACCTGGATTTCCTGGTGGAAAAAGAGGTTCCGTTTTACGTCTGCACGCCCTGCGCCAGGGCCAGGAACCTGGATGAAGAAAACTTTATACCTGGGGCCCGCCTCGCTACGGCCGACCGCCTGATCGAGCTGGCGGCGGAGGCATCCGTCTTCACGTTCTAACTCTCCGGCCCCACATCGCAGCAACCGCTTTTCCGCCCCGAGGCGGCTTGGCCGCCGGGACGGGTCTTGCTGCGCCATTCGACTTTGGCTATCCTCATGATTCCTTTTCTTTCGGGACGCCGAAGGCCGGGGGGCACGTTCCGACTCCCGGCCTTCGGCTTTACACCCGCTTATTACTCCCGCTCCTATTGCGGCTTAGCCGCCGGGGCGGGTGGGGGTTCCGGCGGCTTACCGACCGGAGCCGTCGTCTGAGCGGCGGGCGGCTTACCGGTTCCCTGGGCGGGGGTGGTAGCCGCCGGTTGTTGATTGTTACCGGCCGCTGGCTGCTGTCCGGTGCCCGAGGCCGGGTTTTGCGGAGCGGTAGTCTGGGTCGGAGCGGTGGTCGACGGGGTTGCCGGCGGTTGGGCCGGTGTAGTGGTTCCGGTTGCCGGCGTCGGGGACCCACCGGAGGTGGGTGTTGGCTGGGTGGTCGTGCCGGCCGTCGGAACGTTAAAGTAGGCGGATAGAACCGCCTTTACCACCGGGGCCGCAGCCGCGTTACCCTCACCGCCGTGTTCGACCACGGCTACCGCCGCTACCTGTGGGTTGTTCGCCGGAGCGTAGGCTATGAAGAGGGAGTCGTCGGTGCCGGAGTTCTGGGCGGTACCGGTCTTGCCTGCTACGGGTACAGGGAAGCCGGCGAACACCGCGGCGGCGGTACCCTGGTCCTGCGTCACCAGGCCCATGCCCTGGTGGATAACGTCGAGTACACTGGGCGGGATGTTCAGTTGCCTGACCACCGTGGGCTGGTTTTGCAAAACCAATCCCCCGTCCGGAGCGATGACCTTGTCCACCAGGTAGGGCTTGTACAGGGTACCGCCGTTGGCTATGGTGGCCGTGTAGTCGGCCAGTTGCAGGGGCGTGTACAGGTTGTAGCCCTGGCCGATGGCTGTGATTACGCTGTCGTATTGTTGCCATTGCATATCCCAGGCGTAGGCGGCCTGCGTGTCCTTCTGCAGCTTGGCCAATGCCTTCTGATAATCGGGGGAGTTCTTGTCCCCGTTGTACTGGGCCAGCAGGGTGCTCTCCTTTTGCTGCAGCAGTTGGTTGACATAGCTCTGCTCCAGCTTGGTCTTGTAGGCGGCCGTGGGCACCACCCCGGTTTCCTCGGCAGGCAGGTCGATGCCAGTAGGCTGTCCCAGCCCGTACGCCTGCGCCCACTGGGCGATGGGCTGCCAGCCTAACTTCAAGCCCAGCTGATAGAAGAAAACGTCATTGGAATCCTGGATGGCCTGCGTTACGTTCTGGTCGCCGAAGCCCGGGTGGTACCAGTTATTGAACCTATGGCTGCCCAACATGAAATAGCCCGGGTCGTATAGCTCGGTCTGGGGGGTGATGGCGCCCGTCACCAGGCCGGCGGTGGCCACCACCGGCTTGAAGGTGGAACCGGGCGGATAGGCCATGAGGGCACGGTTCAGAAACGGGTGGGCCGAGTCCTGAAAGATATTGGTATTCTCACCGGGCGGCGGGTTGGGGCTCAGAACAGCCGGGTTAAAGGACGGATAGCTGGCCATGGCCAGGATTTTGCCGGTGTGAACGTCTTCGAGTACTACCGCTCCGCCCTGGGCGCCTAAGCCTAGTTTCTGGGCATTGGCTATCTGGGTAGCCAGGGCCTGCTGCCCGACCTGTGTAATTTGGGCGGACAGGGTCAGGGTGAGATTGTCGCCGGGGGTGGGATCTTTTTGTCCCTTTTGCCCCACCACGGTGCCCTGGGCGTTGACCTCCATCTCCAGCGCGCCGTCGGTTCCGTGCAGGTATTGTTGATAGGTGTTTTCCAGGCCGGCCTGGCCGTATTGGTCGTTTAAGGTATAGCCCTCGGACTGGTGGGCGTCCAGTTCGGCCTGGTTGATGTCCCCCACGTAGCCGAACACCTGGCCGGCCAGGTCATTGTAGGGGTAATACCGTTGGGGCACTGTGTCCAGGATTACCCCGGGCAGGTTTATCTGGTTTTCCGCGATCTGGTTGACCACCGCCTGGTCGACGTTGGTAGCCAGGCGGATGGGCAGATAGATGTCGTTGGCCTGCTGGTGCTTATCTATGAGCGCCGTGATCTGGTCCGGGGCCATACCCAGGATGGGACCGAGCCGGGATGCCAGCTGGTTCTCGTCCTTGATGGCCGTGTACAGGATGGATACGCTGTAGACCGGCGTGTTGCCCACCAGCAGGTGGCCGGTGCTGTCATAGATGAGTCCCCGCGGCGCCATCACCGGGGCCAGCCGGAGGTAGTTCTGGTCGGCCAGGTCGTTGAACCAGCGGAACTGGAAAACCTGGAGGTAGAGCAACCGGCCGGCCAGGACCAAAAAAAGGATGGCGAAAACGGCCAGGAGGGCATATACCTTCTTGGCTATTTCCGGCCGGGCGGTAGGTTGTTCCACGGTCGGCAGGTCAAAACCCTGCCGTTCAGGCGTTATTCGCAGCAAATTCGTCACCCTTCGTAGTGTCAGGCTGGAATGCCGTAGGCAGTCCGGAAGGCGGCATCTTGCCGGGCGCGGTGCCCGGGGTTGCGTTAGTGTTGGTTCCCGGTTGCGGGGTCGCGCCCTGGTCGCCGCTTGGCGAACCGGTCGGGTAGCCGGATGAGGGGCCGGTCTGGCCGGTCTGCGCCCCGGGTATGCCCTGGTTGCTCGCGCCCTGCGTAGTCCCGGGGGTCTGGGTAGCCGGCGGGGTAATGTTTACGCCCGGCGGTACCGTGAAGTCCTGCGGCGTCTGTCCGGCCAGGGCGGTGGTCATAATCTGGCGCCAGACGCGGGCCGCGTAAATGCCGCCATAGCCCTGGGGCATGGGCGTCGGTGAGTCGTAGCCGATCCATACCACCCCGGTCAGGACGGGGGTGAAACCGTCAAACCAGAGGTCTTTGCCCTCGGTGGTGGTGCCGGTCTTGCCGGCCACCGGCCAGTTCGGTATGGCCGCCCCGGTGCCGGTGCCCTCCTGAACCACCGATTGCATCATACTGGTCAGGGCCCAGTCGGTATAGGGCTGCATGGCGGTGTGGGTATCGGGCGAAGCGTTGTAAAGGTAGGCGCCGCCGTCCGTGACCACCTGTTTGATGACGTGGGGCTGGATGTAAACGCCGCCGTTGGCGATGGTTGCGTAGCCGCCGGCCATTTCCAGCGGGGTTACGCCCTTGGACATGCCGCCCAGGGCGATGGCCAGCCCGTCCTGGTCGGCGTTGGCGATGGTAATGCCGGACTGGGACGCAAACTGTACGGCCTTGGGAATGGTAACCATGTCCAGAAGCCGGACGGCCACCACGTTGATCGAATTGGTCAGGGCGAAGCGCAGGGTGACCGGGCCCAGGTACGTGTTGTCAAAGTTTTGCGGTGAGTAGTTGGCTATGGTCAGGGGCGTATCCTGGACCAGGGAGTCCGGGGTCAGACCGTCGTACTCGATGGCCGGCCCGTAATCGAGAAAGGGCTTGATGCTGGAACCGGGCTGGCGGTAGGACTGCACGGCGCGGTCCAGCGGCAGGGCCATATTGTGTTCCCGGCCGCCGGCAATGGCCTCGATACCTCCGGTATGCTGGTCGACGAAGACCGCCGCGCCCTCCGGCTGCATGAGACCGTTCTTGTCTTTAGCCGAGGACGGGAAGTTGGCCTCGTTGGCCAGGGCGTCCTGGGCCGCCTTCTGCACGGTGGCGTTAATGGTGGTATAGACCTTGAGACCGCCCTGATAGACCTTGTCCGAACCGATAATCTGGCCCAGTTGTTGCAGAATGTAATCCGTGGCGTAGGGATAGTTGGAATACCCCTGGTTCAGGTTGGGATGCAGTTGCAACCCGCCGTTCATGGCCTGGTTATACTGGGCCTGGGTTATGAAGTTATATTTGAGCATGTTGCCCAGCACTTCGTTACGCCTGGTCAACGCCGCCTTCGGGTTGACCAGGGGTGAGTAGTACGAGGGCGACTGCGGCAGGCCGGCCAGCAGGGCAGCCTGCGCCAGGGTTAGTTTGTCGGGGTTGGTTCCGAAGTACACCTCGGAGGCCTCGCCGATGCCCCACGCTCCGGACCCGAAGTAGATCTTGTTCAGGTACATCTCCAGGATCTCGTCCTTGGTGTACTGGTGGGTCAGTTCCATGCTCAGGATGAACTGCTGGATCTTACGCTTGAACGAAGTCTGGTGGTTGTTGGCCAGAAAAGCGTTGTTCGCCAGTTGTTCGGTGATCGTACTGCCGCCCTGCGAAAGGCTCAGGTGGGAAATGTCGTACCAGGCCGAACGCATGAACGAACGGAAGTCGAAGCCGCTGTTTTCATAGAAGCGTACGTCCTCCGTGGCCAGCACGGCCTGGATGAGCGGCTGGGGCATCTGGCTCAGGGGTACGCTCAAGTTGGCTTTGCCGGTGCCCACCACGGCGATGAGCTGCTGGTTGGCGTCAAAAACCTGGGTTACCGGGGGGGGGCCCAGGAGGGAGCTGCTGATGCTGGGCAGCGTGGCCACGGCACCGTACACGGTCCAGCCTCCCCAGGCGACTGCCGCCAGCACGGCCACAATGATCAGGGGCCTGATTGTCAGTTTTCGTGATTTTCGGGCCATTTTATCCCGCCTCCAAACCATAAGTCGCAAAAAGCACATAAAAATCCGCGCCCGTCACGGGAACACCAACCGGACCGGCGCTTTTGACCCACCTATATTATACGCGAGTTGAGGAGTAATTTTAAGGGCTCCTCAACCCAAAAACCATAAAAGAATCATAAAATTTGTTTCCTGGCGCGGGTTTTTCTTCCCGGTTCGCCAGGAAAGGGTATCCGCGGTTTGCTCAGGGCGCTAAGCCGGCTTTTGACACCTTGCTCCTAAAAGGCCGGCGCCCAGGTCACCAGGGGTAATTCAAAGCGGTAGGCGAAGTCGGCACTGGTTGGCCGCACCCGCAAGGAGTAGCCGCAGGTGCCCTGTCCGGGTAGAAGTTCGCCCCGGTAGACGTAGGTCTCCTGGTCCATTTGCTCCACCATGCCCATGGCGGTGAGGGAGAGTCCGGCCAGCTTGCCGCCGGCTTCGGTTCCCAGCACCAGTTCCACCACCACGTCGTGATAATCGATTTTACCCAGGCGCACCACGGCCTGGACATTGATCCCCTGTCCTACCGGCATCTCCCCGGCGTCGTCGCTGGCTACACGCTGGATGGATACGGAGGACCAGTTGTCGGCCACAAAGGCCTTAAAGCGCTGCAGGCGGGCCGCCAGATCGAGATTGTCGGCGGCCAGGCGGGTCGAGCGCTCGACGGCCGGGAAATAGAAGTGGGTGGCGTAGGTTTTGACCATCCGGTCGGCGCTGAAAACAGGCGGGATGGAAGCCAGCGAGGCCTTCATCTTTTCCGCCCAGGCGTTGTCCAGGCGATAGTAGAGGGGAACCACCACTTCCTCCAGGATGTTGAAAAGGTCGTGGCTGTCTTCGCGATCCTGGGTGGTCTCGTCCGGATAGTCCTCCCGCCCGATGGCGAAGCCGTTTTCCCCGTCGTAGGCTTCCGGCCACCAGCCGTCCAAAACGGAGAGGTTTAAAACGCCGTTTATGGCGGCCTTCTGGCCGCTGGTGCCCGAGGCTTCCATGGGGCGGCGGGGCGTGTTCAGCCATACGTCAACGCCCTGCAACAGGGAGCGGGCCAGGTTGATGTCGTAGTCCTCCAGGAACATGATCCGCCCCCAGAAACGGGGCGACCGCGCCTGATCGCAGACGAACTTTATTATTTCCTGTCCGGCGCCGTCGGCCGGGTGGGCCTTGCCGGCAAAGATCAGCTGTACGGGGTGCTCCGGGTTGTTGACCAGACGGTCCAGACGGTCCAGGTCGCTGAAGATGAGGAGCGCCCTCTTGTAGGTGGCGAAACGGCGGGCGAACCCTATGGTCAGCGCCCGGGGCTCCAGGAAGTGGGCCGTATCCTCGATGATCTCGGCCGGTTCGTGGTTGCGCCTGTACTGGGCGGCCAACCGCTTGCGGGCAAAGCGGATCATCTGTTCCTTGAGCTTTTGGTGCACCTCCCACAACTCCTGGCCGGGTATGGACCGGACACTCTCCCAGATGGACTTGTCGTAAATGTGCTTATGCCAATCCTTTTCCAGGTACTTGTCCAGAAGGCCGGCTATCTCCCCCGCCATCCAGGTCGGGGTGTGCACTCCGTTGGTTATGGAAATAACCGGCACTTCCTCCGGTGGGATGTCCCGGTACAGGAAACTGAACATCTGGCGGGTCACCTGGCCGTGCAGGCGGCTCACACCGTTGATATTGGCGCACAGGCGCATGGCCAGCACGGTCATGTTGAAACCCTGCCGTGTCTCGTCCCAGCCCAGGGCCAGGAACTCGTCGCGGGAAAGGCCGAACTGCGGATAGATGGCTCCGAAGTGCCGGTCCATGATTTCCGAGCTGAAGATGTCGTGCCCGGCCGGCACCGGGGTGTGGGTGGTGAAGAGGCTGGAGGCTCGGATATATTCGATGGCCGTGCGCGGCTGAACTCCCTGTTGGACCAGTTCGCGCAGGCGTTCCATCAGGGAAAAGGAAGCGTGTCCTTCGTTGAGATGCCATACCAGCGGCTTGATGCCTACGGCGCGCAGGGCCTGAACCCCGCCCATGCCCAGTACCACTTCCTGGTCGAAGCGCATCTCGTGGTCCCCGCCGTAGAGTTGCTGGGTCAACTGGCGACTGTGCGGGCTGTTGAACGAATTGTCGGCGTCCAGGAGGTAAAGCGACAGCCGGCCGATCTGGACGTGCCAGATCAGGAGGGTGACCGTCTCCCCCTCGATCTGGATATTGACGGCCAACTGGCCGCCCTCGGGACTGTAGACCGGCTGCAGGGGCAGTTCGTGGAAGTTCTGGTAGGGGTACATGGCTTTCTGCCACCCCTGCTGGTCAATCAACTGGGTAAAATAGCCCTGACGGTACAAAAGGCTGACGCCCACCAGAGGGAGACCCGCGTCGCTGGCCGCCTTGCAGTGGTCCCCGGCCAGTAGCCCCAGGCCGCCCGAATAGAAGGGCTGGGCCTCATGCAGGCCGAATTCGGCGGAGAAATAGGCTATGGTGTGTTCCTCGTGCCGGGGAAAGTGGCGTTTCACCCAGGTTTCTTCGGTGAGGTAGCGGTCAAACGCGGCGCACACGCCGTTGTACCGCTCCAGGTAGGATTCGTCCGCGGCCAATCGCGAGAGTTTAGCCGGGTCCGCGTAAGTCAACATTTTGACGGGGTTGTGGGTGGTATTCTCCCACATGTCCCGGTCAATGTCGCGGAACAGGGCTTGGGCCTGCGGGTTCCAGCTGAACCAGAAGTTGTAGGCCAGTTCGCGCAGGCGGGCAATGGGGGGAGGGAGCTTGGGATAGACGGTGATCGTACGAAAATAGAACATCGCTCGGTAACGCCGGGGGCCGGCGTAGTCACCAACCTTCCTCCAAAGGATTGTTCCTGATCGCAGGGTAGTCCGCGAGGTAGGCCATGGCACCGGCAACCGTGGGTCGGCCGCTTACCGGCCTCTTGCTGGTTGATCTGTGTTCAAGCCGTTCTTGCATCAGGCAGCGACTGGCAACGACCGCCGTTATGGCGTCAGCCCCGGCAACCCTCATACGGGGACTATTATATAACATCGGAAGGGGACGGGGCAAGCAGACTTGTTCAGATACCAGTCCATGGTTTGCGGCATAGGTTGTTGAGTACCGATGGGCCTCGAACGGTGCAAATGTACTCTGAGACCACTCTTGATCCCGTTACCCGGATAGACTGGAATAATTCTAATTTTTATGTTTAGATTCTGTAGCATTTCCTCAAAACATCGGTTATGATATAGCTGAGGAATGTTTTTAGGCGCTGCCGATGGGCGTGGTCCTTGGACACCGATAGCCGAAGGCTTGCTAGTCTGCCATTGATTTCCTATTACGGCGAACATACTTGTATTTGCCTGTACCATAAGCTTATGGCGTTGGCCAAGACAAATTTAAGTAGGAGGGTGAATGGAATTGCTGTTACAATTTAGTGTTGAGAATTTCTTGTCTATTAAAGAACCCGTAACTTTGAGTATGCTTGCATCAACAGATGACTCACTTGATCAGAAC